>NZ_LRQV01000090.1 GCF_001567585.1 Micromonospora rosaria | reverse complement strand
GGTCGGGGCCGGGGCGTCGGTCGGGTCGGCGGGGCCGGCCGGGTTCGGCACCGGGCGGCGGCCCGCCCGGCGGCGCAGCACCCGGTGCGGTCGGGCGGACTGCTTGAGCCGCTCCTCACCGGCGTGCGCGAGGATGTCCCGCTGGAAGAGGGCGGCCTGCATCTTGGCGGCGATCTGCCGCTGCTCGGCGGCGATGGCGGCCTCGCGGGCCTTCATCTCCGCGATCGACCGCTCGATCTCGGCCAGGTGCTCGACCCACTGGGGCTGGTGGGCCCCACAGTGCGGGCAGTCGGCGGCCGGTTTGATCTCCTGGCCGCACGAGGCGCACTTGAAGGTACCCACCGACACCCCTCCACCCGGCCGACCCGCACTGTGGACGACTCCACTGTCGCAGCATGCCCAAACCTGGCCCGGATTTCGACACCCGCCGCCGCGTCGGCGGCCACAAAATAGCGGCCGGCCGTGGCCGAGGTGCCACGACCGGCCGCTGCGGGCGGATCAGGTGCCGGTCACCGCCGGGCGCGCCGCCGCGCCGGGTGCGGACCGGCGTCGGGTCAGGGGCGACCCAGCCCCCGGTACTCCCAGCCGGCCTGGGTCCACAGTGCCGCGTCCAGGCAGTTGCGGCCGTCGACGACCCGGCGGCCGGCGACCAGCTCGCCGAGGGCGACCGGGTCGGCGTTGCGGAAGTCGGCCCACTCGGTCAGCACGCAGACCAGGTCGGTGTCGGTGACGGCGTCGGTGATGGTGGCCTCGTACTGCAGCTCCGGCACCGCCCGGCGGGCGTTTTCCACGCCCTGCGGGTCGAAGACGTGCACGTCCGCGCCGGCCTTGTGCAGCAGCGCGGCGACCGCCAGGGCGGGCGCGTCGCGGACGTCGTCGGTGTTGGGCTTGAAGGTGGCGCCCAGCACCGCGATCCGGGTGCCGGACAGGTCCGGCCCGGCCGGCCCGGAGCGGCGGCCGAGCAGGTCGGCGGCGAGCTGGAGCACCCGGGTACGGCGGCGCAGGTTGATCAGGTCGACCTCGTGCAGGAAGCGCAGCGCCTCCCCGGCGCCCAGTTCCTGCGCCCGGGCCTGGAACGCGCGGATGTCCTTGGGCAGGCAGGCGCCGCCGAAGCCGAGGCCGGCCTGGAGGAACCGGTTGCCGATCCGGGGGTCGTACCCGATCGCGCGGGCGAGCTGGGTGACGTCACCGCCGGAGGCCTCGCAGACCTCGGCCATCGCGTTGATGAAGGAGATCTTCGTGGCCAGGAAGGCGTTCGCGGCGACCTTCACCAGCTCGGCGGTGGCGAAGTCGGTGACCACCAGCGGCACCTCGCGGTCCTCGGTGGCGGCCAGGTCGAAGACGCCCTTGTGCGCGGCGTAGAGCATGCCGTTGGCCCACTCGCTTTTGACGCCGACCACGATCCGGTTGGGGCGCAGCACGTCGTCGACGGCGAAGCCCTCCTGGAGGAACTCGGGGCTCCAGGCCACCTCGACGCCCAGGTCGGTCGGGGTGTGCTTGCCGACGAGCTGCTCCACCCACTCGGCGGTGCCCACCGGGACGGTGGACTTGCCGACGATCAGCGCCTTGCGGGTCAGCCGCTGGGCCAGGCTGGTCACCGACGCCTCGACGTACGACAGGTCGGCGCCCATCCCGTCGGCCCGCTGCGGGGTGCCCACGCAGATGAAGTGGACGTCGCCGAAGTCGGCGGTCTCGCCGATGTCGGTGCTGAACCGCAGCCGGCCGGCGGCCAGGTTCCGCCGCAGCAGCTCGTCGAGGCCGGGCTCGTGGATCGGCACCTCACCGGCGTTGAGCTTGGCGATCTTGTCGGCGTCGACGTCGAAGCCGAGGACCTCGTAGCCCAGCTCCGCGTAACAGATGGCGTACGTCGCGCCGAGGTAACCGGTGCCGAGGAAGGTGACCCGGGGCCGGGACGCGCCGGAGGGCGGCGTCACCGCCGGGATCACCGGCATCGGCTGGGGGTTCGGGTACGGGATCGTCACGCCTGTCTTCTCCGCTCGCACTGGCGGCGCTCTGGTTGCGTCGCGTTTCGGCCGGGCGCCTGTCCGGGGCACCGAAGGACATTGTGAATGTGTGGCGGCCAGCCGGCGGGGTGACGCCGGTGACATCCTGGCCGAGGCTACGCGCGGGTAACCATGACCGGGGCCGTGTCGTTATCCTTCATCCTGCGTGGTCGACCGTGACGGACAAGGCACCGACTGCGCATGATAGCGGTGAGAGGGAGGGTGCCGACATGGCCGCAGGGGAACCATTCGACGTCTACCGGTTGCCCGAGGAGCACGAGGCGATCCGGGAGGCGGTTCGTGAGGTCTGCGCGGCGAAGGTGGCCCCGCACGCCGCCGAGGCCGACGAGACCGGTGAGTTCCCGAAGGCGTCGTTCGACGCCCTGCGGGCCGCCGACTTCCATGCCCCGCACATCCCGGTGGAGTACGGCGGTGCCGGCGCGGACGCCCTGGCCACCGCGATCGTGATCGAGGAGGTGGCCCGCGCCTGTGCCGCGTCCTCGCTGATCCCGGCGGTCAACAAGCTCGGCACCATGCCGCTGCTGCTGGCCGGCTCGGCGGAGCTGAAGCAGCGGTACCTCACCCCGGTCGCCACCGGCGAGGCGATGTTCTCGTACTGCCTCTCCGAGCCCGAGGCGGGCAGCGACGCCGCCTCGATGACCACCCGCGCGGTGCGTGACGGAGACCACTGGGTGCTCAACGGCGTGAAGCGGTGGATCACCAACGCCGGGGTGTCGGAGTTCTACACCGTCTTCGCGGTGACCGACCCGGGCGCCCGGTCCCGGGGCATCTCCGCCTTCGTGGTCGAGAAGTCCGATCCCGGGGTCAGCTTCGGCGCGCCGGAGAAGAAGCTCGGCATCAAGGGCTCCCCGACCCGGGAGGTCTACCTCGACGGGGTCCGCATCCCGGCCGACCGGATCATCGGCGCCGAGGGCACCGGCTTCGCCACCGCGATGAAGACCCTGGACCACACCCGGGTCACCATCGCCGCCCAGGCGCTCGGCATCGCGCAGGGCGCGCTCGACTACGCCAAGGGGTACGTCGCCGAGCGCCGGCAGTTCGGCAAGCCGGTCGCCGAGTTCCAGGGCGTCCAGTTCATGCTCGCCGACATGGGGATGAAGCTGGAGGCGGCCCGCCAGTTGACGTACGCCGCCGCCGGGAAGTCCGAGCGGGGCGACGCCGACCTGACGTACTTCGGCGCGGCGGCCAAGTGCTTCGCCTCGGACGCGGCCATGGAGATCACCACCGACGCGGTGCAGTTGCTCGGCGGGTACGGCTACACCCGCGACTACCCGGTCGAGCGGATGATGCGGGACGCCAAGATCACCCAGATCTACGAGGGCACCAACCAGGTCCAGCGCATCGTGATGGCCCGCCAGCTCCTCAAGGACTGACCGACGCCCCCCACCGGGTGGCGACCGGCCGCCACCCGGTCCGGTCGCGGACCGGCCGGCCCCGCCCGGGTGCCGGCCGGTCGGCCCAGCCGGCGACCACCGTGTCGAGCTGCTCCACCAGCAGCCGCCCGTGCCCGGTGAGGCCGTCGGCAACCCGGAGCAGCCCGGCCACCTCCCGGCAGGCCGCGCGGACCCGGACGAACTCCGCGCGGGCCAGGTGCCGGCCCGCCGCCGTCTCGTGGTGCCGCTGGCGCAGCCAGAACCCGCCCACCGCCACGTGCGCGTACAGGCCGTGCACCAGGGCCGGCAGCGGGCGGGGGCCGGCGCGCCAGGGTGCGGGGTGCCGGGCCCCAGCGGTCGGCTCCACGAGCGGGAAGAGGTCGTCCAGCGCGGCGAGCTTGTTGTGCGCCAGCTCGTGCACCAGGGTCGCCGCGATCGTCCGGGCGTCCCCGGTGCCGGCCAGGGCGATGCAGCCCACCGCGGCCGGGAAGGTGCCGCTGATCAGCGGGGCGGTCAGCTCGGCCGGGGTGCCGCCCCCGGCCAGCGCGGCCAGCGGCCGGCCCGCCGGGTCCCGGCGCAGCGGGGTGAGCACCGAGACGACCTCGGCCAGGTCGGCGGCGGACGACCGGTGCCGGGTGGCCAGCAGCCGCCACCCCGGCGCGAGGCGGGCCCGCCAGCGGGCCGCCCCGGCCGCGTCCACCGGGACGACGCCGGCCGGGTCGACCAGGGCCCACGGGTCGTCCAGGTGGAACACCGGCCCCCGCCCCCGCGCCCGCAGCCGGTACGTGGGCTGCCAGGACAGCCGCGCGTCCCCGGCCGGGGTGGCGGGAACGCCGTCCAGCGCGACGAGGCCCCTCCCGCCGTCGACGGTCAGCTCCGCCCCGCCGCCATTCAGCTCCCCCGTGCCGTGGCCAGGCAGCGCCGCCCCGCCGCCATTCAGCTTCGCCACGCCGTCGCCGGGCCCCCGGCGCAGCAGCCCGAGCCCCGGCAGGGCGACCACGGCGGCGCCGGTGGGGGCTGTCGGCATGACGACACGAGCCCGGGTGCCGGCCCGCAGCGCCACCGCCGCGACCACCGCACCGAGCAGGGCCGGCTCGGCGCCGATCTCCCCGTCACGCAGCGCAGCGAGGGTGCGGACCGCCCAGACGCTGACCGACGGGTACCCGAGCACCGCGCGGGCCGCCCCGGGCGCGTCGCGCCGCAGCTCCGCCAGGAGCGTCCAGGCGTGCCGGGCCAGGGGCGCGTGCGGATGCCCGACGTCCTGGCTCAGCGCCACGACCTCACGCAGCGCGAGCAGATTGCGGCTGAGTTGCCCGGCGAGCAGCCGCCGGACGGCCGACCGGCCGCCGCCGCCACGGGCGATCGCCAGGAACGTCCCGGTGGGCATTTCGTGCCGATCGGACCGCACGGCTGCCCTCCCCAGGCCATGGCGCGATCCACCGTAACGACGGTGAATATCGATGAACGCTACGATATGTTACTGGCGGGATGCTGGTTGTGCCGTTCGGGTCGCGGACTCGGCCGTTCGGGATGGTGGCGCCGATGGATCGAAGGTTGGGCCGGACATGTCGGAAAGGATGAGCAGCCGCGACCGACCGCTGGTGTCTCATCTCCTTGATGTCGAGGCTCTCGACCCGGCCGAACTCGACGCCATCCCCCGCGAACTGCTGCGTCGGTCGTTACGCCGGTTGATAGCCGAGACAGGTGACCCCACCACCGGGTTCCTCTGGTGGCAGAACACACAGGACCGGGCGGGAGCGGCTGACGCCGGCTGGGATGCGGGACGGGGAGGGACGGCATGACGGGAGAGCACGGCCGGGCCGGGACGGTTCGCCGGTGACCGCGCCGGGGGGTGACCGGCCGGACGCCGGGGCGGCGGAGACCCGGGTGACCGGCTTCGTGGCGGCGGCCCGCTCCACCGGGCGGACCAACGTGGTGAGCAACCTGGCCCTGCTGCTGGCCCGCGCCGGTCGCCGGGTGCTCGTGGTCGACGCCGGGCGGGGCGCGGTCCGGGTGCACGAGCACCTGCGCGCCTTCCACGCCGAGGACTCGGCGATCACCGACCACCTCCCGACCGCCCTGACCGACCTGATGTTCGCGCTGCCCGGGTTCGCCACCGGCGAGCCCACCCTGCGCCGGTACGCCGTCCCGCCCGGCCGGCTGGACGTGCTCTGGACCCCGGACCCCACGGTCTGGCCGCCGGTGACCGAGGTGGGCGGCGGCCCGGACGGGGCCCTGCGCATCGAGCTGCGCCGGCAACTGCGCTTCACCGAGTACGACGACGTTCTGCTCGAACCCGCCGACTTCGCCGAGACCGTCGCCGCGTGGCTCGCGGTGCTCTGCGACGCGGTGGTGGTCTGCCTGCCGTACCACCGGCCCGCGCTGGCCGACGCGGCGGCGGTCGCCCGGCAGGTGCAGCGGGCCGCCCCGGCCGGGGTACGCATCGTGGCGGCCACCACCGGGCTGACCGGCGACGAGGAGGCCGCCGCCCGGTACGCCGAGGAGGTCCGGACCCGGTTCCTCGGCGTGCTCCACGAGCCCGCCGTCCCGGTCGACTTCGCGCAGGTCGAGATCGCCGGTGCGCCCTCCGGGCAGCCGCTGGCCCCGCTGCTGGAGGAGTCCCGCCACCGCGACGGCGTGCTCACCGCGTACGGCGCGCTGCTCGGCCTGCTCACCGCCGGCGAGGTGGACCGCGCCGCGCCGGAGCCGGACCCGGTCCGGGACCGCTACCGGTACGGCGTGGGCCGGCAGCCGGTGACCGAGACCGGCGCCGTCAGCCTGGCGTACCCGGAGATCCAGCGGCCGTGGGCGGACTGGCTGCGCGACGAGCTGACCGTGCTCGGGCTCCAGGTCCGGCGCTGGGGCCGGGGCGCGCCGCCGGTCGACGGCCCGGTCACCGTGCTGGCGGTCGCCCCCGAACCGCCCCCGCCCCGGGCCGCCGGCGCGCCGGTGCCCCCGTCCGTGCTGGACGACGGCTGGCTGGCGCCCTTCGTCGAGCAGGTCCGCGCGCACCCGGGCACCGAACTGCTGGTGGTGCGCACCACCGCGACGCCGGGGCTGCGACCCGACCCGGCGCGCGTCGTCGACCTGGCCGGTTGCAGCGAGGAGGTGGCCCGCCGACGGCTGCGCGGGACGCTGGGCCTCGCGGCGGTGACCAGCCAACCGGGGCCCCGCCCGTGGCGGGTCGGGTTCCCGGGCGGGCGGGACCGGGCCCGCCCGGTGTCCGGTCTGCCGCCGGCGCCGCGCCGCTTCGTCGGCCGGGACCGGGAACTGGCCGAGCTGCGGGACCACCTCCTGGCGAGCCGCCACGGGGAGCCGGTGACGGTCCGGGGGCCGGCGGCGGCCGGCAAGACCAGCCTGGTCCGGACCTACGTCGACCGGTTCCGGGCCGACTACGGCCTCGTCGAGTGGATTCCGGCGCGCAGCCGGCACGACGTGTGGCGGGCGCTGGCCGCGCTCGCCGACCGGTTGGGCGTCGGCCCGCGCGGCTCGGTGCCCGAGCTGCTGCGCGAACTGGGCCGCTGGAACAAGCCGTGGCTGCTGGTGTACGACGGCGTCGCCGACGGGGTCGACCTCGCCGGGCTGCTGCCCACCGGGCCCGGCCACGTGGTGCTCACCCGGCCCGGGACGGGCCCGTCCACCGGCGGTACCGAGGTGACCGTCGCGGAACTGACCAGGGCCGACGCCGTACGGCTGCTCACCCGGCAGGTCACCGGGCTGACCGCCGCCCCGGCCGCCGCCGTGGTCGACGCGGTCGGCGCGCTCCCGCTCGACCTGTGGCTCGCGTCCGGGCTGCTGGAGCAGGCCGGCATCCTGCTCAGCACCCGGGAGACGGTCACCGGGTCGCGGGCCGGCGACACGGCGGTACCGGCGTTCCTGGAGGTGGTCGCGCCGACCGGTGCGGACCCGACGGGGTCGCCGACGCGGCGGATCGTCGAGGTGGCGCTCGGGCTGATGGGCGAGGAGCTGAGCGGTCGGGTCGCCGTGGTGCTGGCCCAGATGTTCGCGTTCGCCGCCCCGGACGGGCTGTCGTTGACGCTGGTGCAGTCGCGGCGGATGCGTACGCAGGTCGCGGCCGGGCTCACCGGCCAGGACGCGGCGCTGCTGAACGCCGACGGCCTGGAGATGGACCGGGCGCTGACGGTGGCGACCCGGTACCGGCTCTTCGACGTCGCCTGGGGCGACCACGGGGTGGTGCGGATGCACCCCGCCGTGCAGGCCGCCGTGCGGGCCTGCCTGGCCCCGCCCGAGGAAACGGCCCGGCGGGGGCAGTTCCTGCTCGGCTTGGCCGGGGCGGCACCCCGGAGCACCGCCGCCGGCTCCGCGCTGCGCCGGGAGCTGCACCAGCACCTGCTCGCCGCCGGCGCGCTGGAGGTGGACGACCCGCACGACGTCCGCCGGTTCCTCGTGGAGCAGCTCGAACACCTCATCGCCCGGGGCGAGGGGGAGTCGGCCGAGGCCCGCCGGTTGTGGCGGCCCCTGCTGGACCGCTGGCTGGCCCGGCACGGCTGGGGCGACCGGCTCACCCTGCGCCTGGCCACCCGGCTCGCGGACGTGACCCGGATGCTGGGGTACGGCGACGAGGCCCTGGAGTTGAGCCGGGTGGTGGTGGCGCACGGTGCCACGCTGCTCGGGCACGACCATCCCCGGGTCCTGGTCAGCCGCCGGGGCCTCGCCGGGGACCTGCGCGGGGTGGGCCGGTTCCGGCCCGCGCTGATCGAGGACCAGGCGACCTGGCGGGGCTTCCGCGACCAGTTCGGCAACTCCCACCCGGAGACCCTGGTCGCGGCGTACAACCTGGCCAGCTCGTACCACCTGGCGGGGTGGACCGACGAGGCGGTCCGGGTCGCCCGGGACACGCTGCACCGGCGGCTGCGGCTGTTCGACGAGAACCACCCGGCGACCCTGCGGCTCGCCGGGGACCTCGGCCGGTACCTCGCCGAGCTGGGCAGCCCGGCGGACCTGGCCGAGTCGTACCGGCTGTTGCAGGACGTGTACCAGCGGCGCGTCGTTGGGCACGGCGAGGAGGACATGCTGCTGCTGCGGACCATCCGCCACCAGGCGGTGACCGAACGGCGGCGGGGGCACCGCGACCGGGCCAAGGACCTGAACAGCCGGGCCTACCTGGCGTTGCGGCGGCTGCTGGGGGAGGACAGCCCGGCCACCCGCTCCTGCCGGCTGAGCCTCGCCGTCGACTACCACCTGGCCGGGGAGAGCGACAAGGCGGTCCGGCTGGCCGACGACAGCCTCGCCGGCTACGAGCGGGACCTGGTCGCCGGGCACCCCTTCGTCCACCTGTCCCGCAGCCTGCGGGCCGTGCTGCGGCGGGGCACGGACGAGGCGGACGAGACGGTGGCCGAGGGCGGCAAGGCCGCCACCGGGCTGGCGTCCGCGCTCGGCGAGTCCCATCCGTGGGCGCTCGCCGGCCAGGTGAACCAGGCCGGCAACCTGGCGGCGGTCGGGCGCGTCGGGGCGGCCGAGGAACTGTTGCGTGGTGTCCTCGACGAGGGTCGTCACCTGCTCGGCGTGGACCATCCCTACCTGCGGGCCGCCCGCCGGCTGCTCGCCGTGGTGCTGACCGACGGTGAGCTCAGCGGTGGTCGCCGTCCCGGGTCGGTGGCGCTCGACTTCGTCGACCTGGAGGTGCCGGAGACATGAGCACGGAGGCCCCCGCCGACGGGACGGTCCGGCCGGAGCACGGCGACCGGCGGATCGTCGTCACCCTCGGCAGCCACCTGGAGGGGCGGCCTCCCGGTGTGCTGCCCGCCTGCGAGGAGCTGATGCGCCAGGTGCCCGGCCTCGTCCACCTGGCCCGCTACAGCACCGGCGTGTGCGACTTCGCCCTGGACGCCGACGCCGCGCCCGGCGGGCCGGACCCGCTGCCGCCCGAGGAACGGCAGCTCGTCGGCCGGGACGTGGTGCACGTGATGACCGACCTGGACGTCCAGTTGCGGCCGGCGCGCAGCGGGGACCTGATCCGGACCGTGCTGCACACCGCCCGGGGCGTGATCTTCGCGCTCCAGGTGCGCCGGGAGCAGTACCTGGTGGCGATGACCCGGCCGGCCGCGCCGGAGAGCGGTCCGCCGCCGGGTCAGCCGGACGTCCGCGCCGCCGACGTCGGCCTCTCCGAGCTGGCCAACCGGCTGCGTGAGGCGGTCAGCCAGCAGCCCACCAACTACGGCGGCTGGCTGACCGTGCCCGAGGCCGAGGCCGGGGCCGAGACCGGGGCCGAGGGCGGCGCGGCGGGGCCGGACGAGGCGGCGGCGGGTACGGTCCGGCCCCGCACCTGGACGGCCGACCCGACGTACGCCGGGCTCGCCGCCATCTGCCGCGACCACCTCGACCCGGACGACCTGCACTACGCGGCGGTCTGCCGGCCCGGCCGGGTCGAGGCCAGCGCCGACCTGCTCGACGACGACCGGCTGGAACGCTTCGCCGACGGCACCGGCTCGAGGCGGCGGCGGGCCTTCTACGGGCTCGTCGGGCAGCGGGTCGACGTGCTGCTGCGCACGGTGGTCCGGGCGGCGTACCCGGCGATCGGGTCCCGGGTGCGCCGGCTGGTCCTCGACGTCGAGGAGGGCGCCCTCTACTGCTACCCGATCGGGCTGGACCGCTACCTGCTCGCGGTCACCCTCGACCAGAGCCGGGTGGCGGCGGCCGACGACCGGGCCGCCCTGCTCAGCGGCGAGCTGAACGGATGAGCACGGCGCAGCCGGGCGCGACCCGGCCGACCCGGGTGGCCGAGGCGGTGCTGCCGTCGCTGCGGCGCAGCGGGCTGTTCGTCCTGGTGGCCGCCGCCGGCTGGGCGCTGGCCGCCGGCCTGGACTGGACCGCGCCGTACCGTTCGGACGGCTACCTGGCGGTGGCCGGGGTGTTGCTGGCCGTCGGCCTGTTCGCCAGCACCTCCGGGATCGACCTGGCGGCGGCCCGGCGCAACGCCCGGCTGGTCGGCCTGGCGATCACGGTCGGTGTGCTGGTCAAGGCCGCCCTGATCACCGGGGTGATGCTGCTGGCCTTCCGGAACCCCGCCTACCTGGTGCTCGGGGTGGCGGTCGCGCAGATCGACCCGTTGTCGTTCGCGGCGGCCCGGTTGCAGTCCCGGATGTCGCCGCAGGCCAAGACGATCCTCTCCGCCTGGGCGTCGTTCGACGACCCGGTCACCGTCCTGCTGACCGTGTACGCCGCCGCCTGGGCGCTGCCGCTGCTGCCCGACGGGCCGGCCACGGTGGACGTGCTGCCGCACACGGCGCTGCGCGACCTCGGCGTCTCGCTGGCCGAGAACGCGGCGTTGGTGCTGGTCGCCGCCCTGCTCTGGTGGGGTACGCGGGCGCTGCGCCGCCGCCTCGGCGGGCCTCCGACGGCGTGGACGGTGCTCCAGGTGGTGCTGCTGGTCGGCGTCGCCGGGGTCGCGGTGTGGCAGTTCCTGATGCTCGGGCTGGCGGTGGCCGGCCTGTTCTACCGTCCGCCGGTCGGCGCGCTGCTCGACCGGCTCACCCGGTGGGCGTTCCTGGCCGCCACCTTCGCCCTCGGCCTGGTCCTGGTCGGTGGGGTACGGCCGGTGCCCGGTGTGGTGCTCGGGCTGGCCGCGGTCGCCGCCCACGTGGTGGTCGCCCTGATCGTCTGTGCCCGGCTGCCCGCCGCCGACCGCCTCGACGTGCTCCTCGGCCAGCAGAACGGGATCACCGCGGTGATCCTGGCGCTGGTGCTGGAACGGCAGTTCCCCGGCACGGTGGCGGTGGTGGCACCGGCGATCCTCACGGTCAACCTGCTGCACGCGCTGACCAACGGCCTGCGTGAGGCGTACCGGCCCGAGCCTGCTGCCCCGGCGTCCTCGGGCGGCCCCGTGCCCGCAGGTGGCCCCGTGTCGTCAGGTGGCCCCGCCGGGCAGGGCGGCCAGCAGTTCCTGGCGGACCCGCGAGCTGAGGTCCCCGAACAGGTCCTCCGGCCCCGCCCCGTCCCCCGGGCCGTCGACGAGGTCCCGTAACGCCCGCAGCCGGAACACCGGCAGGTACTCGTGGACGACGTCGAAGATCTGACAGATCTCCTCCAGCCGTTCCCGCTGCGCCACGGTCGGCCCGCCCGGCTGCTGCCGGGCCAGGGCGTACCACTCGGCGACGGCCTGCGCGAACGCCTCGACCAGCTCGGTGAGCAGGGCGGCGACCCCGGTGGCCGCGTGCACCCGGCCGTCCCGGATCCGGGCCCGGACCGCCTGGCGGGCCCCCCGGCCGGCCTCGCCCTCCGCGAAGGCCTGGGTGAGCAGCGTGCCGACCCGGGTGTGCAGGTGACCGGCGGCGAGGGCCCGCTCGAACACCTCGACCACCGGCGCGGGCAGGCCGGCGAGCAGGTCGTCCGCGCCGGGCTCGGTGACCGCCCCGGGCGGCGGCCGGAGCTGGCTCAGGTCCCGGTGGATGGCGGCCAGTTGCTGGTCGTTGCGGACCCGCAGGTCGTCCAGCGCGCCGGTGAGCAGGCTGAGCATGTGCTGGGTGGCCGACTGGCGGCGGTCCAGCCGGGCCAGGTGCGGGGCCACCGGCACCAACAGGCCGTCCTGCGGGTACCGCTCCTCCATCCGCCCGGTCATCGCCTTGACCTCGGCGGTGAGCTGGTCGGCGAAGGACCTCGGCCGGTACAGCAGCGGCTCCCGCCCGACGGCCTCGCGGATGCGGGGCAGGAACTGCTCCGGCACCGGCTCCAACACGACGAGCAGCAGCTCGCAGTCCCGGTGCGCGTGGGCGGCGCGGGCCCGGTTCTCGACCGTGGCCACGTCGCTCTCCTCCAGCATCGGCCCGGCGAGCAGGATGCCGCAGCCCGCGTCGTCCCGCCCGACCGGCAGCCAGTAGTCGACGCGGCTGTCCGGCCGGTCGGTGAGGAAGTAGTCGGGTACGTAGGCGTCGTGCCCGGTGCCGACCAGCACCTGCCGGATCTCGGCGAGCACGTGCTGCGTCCCCGCGCCGCCGTACAGCTCGCGGACCGCCGCGCGGACCATCGCCGGGGTCACCGGCGTACCCCGGTCCCGGGCCTGGCGCCACAGCCGGTGACAGAGCGAGATCACCCGGCGGGGGACACCGTGGGCCAGCTCCACGAGCTGGACGACGCTCTCCTCGGTGAACGGCGCCAGCCGGTCGCCCTGCCGGTACCGGATGTACCCACGGGTCTCCGCGGTGGTCAGGGGCGTCATCCGGACCTGTTCGCCGCTGCGCGCCCGGACGTCGCGGGGCAGGCTGTCGAGCAGGTCGGGCAGCCCGGCGATGATCAGGAAGGTGTGCGACGCGGCGAAGACGTGCAGCATCTCCTTGAACTTGTCGAGCGCCTCGGTGCCGCGCCGGCCGGCGGCGGTGAGCACCTGGTCCAACTCGTCGATCACCAGCACGAACGGGTTCGGGCCGTACCCGATCAGCATGGCGAAGACGCCCATCGCCTGTAAGGCGGTCGCCTCCGTCGCGGTGAGGGTGCCGGTGATGCCGCGTTCCCGGAGCACCTCCGCCGGGGGCCGCCCGGCGATCCACTCCCAGACCGCGTCCTCGAAACCGCCCCGCAGCAGCAGGGTGAGCGCCCGCGCGAACTCGGTGTTGTCGGTGACCTCCCGCAGCCGCTGGCGGAGCTGTTCGAGCAGGCGGTGCTCCATCATGCCGAAGGTGTCCACCACGGCGACCGGGTCCAGGCTGCCGTCCAGCAGCGACTCGGCCAGCGGCTCGGTGACCCGCGAGCGGCGTACCTCGACGGCGAGGATGTCGGCGTACAGCCGGCGGACCTGGCGGTCCACCACGTCCCGGCGGTCGGCGAGCTTGTCGGCGAAGGCACGGTACAGCGAGACGAAGGTGTCCGGCGGGGCGTTCAGGTGCATCCACTGGAGATCACCGTCGAGGCGTTCGGCGGCGTGCCGGATCAGGTGGGCCGCGAGGTGGGTCTTGCCGGTGCCGTAGTCGCCCACCACGGCCAGTACCCGGCCGGCGGGCTCCTGCGGGGCGGCCCGGAGCGCGGTGAGGTAGCCGTCCATCACGGCGGTCGCCCGGCGGATCGCCGCCGTGGGGATGGTCATGACGGTCGACCCGGCGTCCGCGATCTGGGCCACCGCGCTCGACGGGTAGGGGTTGACCGCGCCGTTCGGGTCCGGGTCGTGCGCGTCCATCACGGTCGCTCCCCCCTGAGGCGGCGGGCTTCTCTGACGAAGTGTCGGCCGAGGTGTTCCCAGGTCACCTCATCCGGTCGGCTATTTTGTACCCGGAGTGTCTCGTACACCCCGAACAGTAACCACTGCATCTCACGAATAGTCGTCTTTCGATCGCCCTGGATGAACTCGTCGAGCGCCTCGGGGGCGAGCGGGGGTACCGCGCCCGCCGGCATCCGGCCCAGCCGGTCGGCGGCGAAGAGGCTGGCGTGCTCGTGCTCGAAGGCGTCGACCCGCAGGTGCAGCGTCCGGCCCGAGACGTGCTGGACACCCACGGCCGACGGCGCCTCGGCGAAGAACACCGTCCGCTGCGGAGCGCGGGCGTCGTAGTAGCGCAGCTCCTCCACCAGCTCGACGGTCGGCAGCAACACGATCAACCACTGGTCGGGCGCCAGGTAGCCGGGCAGGTTGCGGTACGTGCCGTCGGGGTCGGTGCGCTTCTCGTAGAGCCGGTCGCCACGCAGCAGGGCGAGCAGGTCGAGCTTGTCGACCAACGCCTCGCTGACCTTGCTCAGCCGTTCCCGGACGGTCGCGCTGTCCGACGCCTCCTGGGTCAGGTCGACCACCTCGACGCCCAGCCCGTCCGCCCGCAGCCGGCCGTGCAGCCAGTACGCGCAGCGGTTGATCAGCGCGGTCTTGCCGCAGCCACGCTCGCCGCTGACCAGCACCAGCCGCCCCTGACGGTGCAGGTCGGCGAGGTCCTCGAAGCGCTTCTGGCAGGTCGTGAAGGACTCCTCGGTGTTGTCCACCGGGACGTAGAAGTCGAGGTGTTCCTCGTGCCAGAGCGGGTTGAGCGGATCCGTCGCGTCGAAGAGCTGGGGCACCGCGAACGGGTTCGGCGGCGGCTCGGACGCCGTCGGCCCCGGTGCCGTCGGGTCTGCCGCCCTCGGGCCTCCTGCCGTCGGGCCCGGTGCCGCCGGATGCGGTGCCGTCGGGCCCGTCGCCGTGGGGCCTGTCGCCGTCGGGTGCGGTGGCGGCTCCGGCGTCGGGTCCGGTGCCGTCGGGGCGGGCTGCTCCCCGGTCACCGGACGGCCGCCGGGACGCGCCCCGGAACCACACCCGGGCTCTCCACCGCGTGGGCCACCTGCTCCACCTCCGCCTCCAACCGGGTCAACTCCGTCCGCTGGCGTCGCACCCATCCGGACCGGTCGGTGGACCCGGCGCTGCCACGGGGGATGTCGTGCAGCGGGCCGGGAAGCTGTCCGGCGAGTGCGGTCCCGAGCCGGCGGGGCAGCCCCCAACCCCGGTGGGCGGTGGCGACGGCGTCGAGCCGGCTCGCCAGGTCGCGCTGCCGCCGGTGGATCTCGTCCTCCTGCCCGTACCGGCCGGGCAGGGCCTCCTCGACGTGCCGCAACAGTGGCTCGACGGCGAGCCGGTACTCCCGGGCGGCGGCCCGTAGGGCGTCGGCCTGCGCCCGGCGGGCCCCGGCGGTGGCCAACCGCCGGCTGAACCACGCGGCCAGCGTCGCGCTCGCCACGGCCAGCAGCAGCGACGGGAGCACCGTCGCCCACGGTGAACCGCCCCCACCGCCGCCCTGTCCCCGCTGGGCGGCGGCGATCAGCGCGAGGCAGGCCCGGTCGAAGTCGGCCGGGCGGTCCGCCCGCCACTGCTCCGGGGTGCCCTGCCGGTCGAGCCAGCGCAGGTGCCCCGCCACCGGGGCGGGGGTGGCGAGCCCGAGCGCGGTGGCCGCCTCGACGAGGGCGGCCCGCTGCGCCGTCGACAGGCAGTGGACCCGAGCCCCGTCGTCGGTGGTCGGCCGACGGCTCGCCGCCCGCCACGCGCCGCCTGCCAGGAGCACGACCACCACCGTGACCGCCACCCCCGCGACGACTCGTCGCGCCCTGACGGATGGCGTTCGCATAACCGCTGACTGTAGTGACAGTTCGCCATGCGTGGATACCGCCGGCCGGTCGGAGATGCGACGCGGGCGGCCGACCGGCCGCTGGCGGGACGGGTGAGCGGCGCGCCGGCACCCACCTCGGGCAGCCGATCCACCGGTTGCCGGGGGTCTCGGCGGTGGGGCCCCGGCGGTGGGGCCGTGGGCCAGGGGTGGGCCGGTGACCCGGCCCACCCGGAACCTCAGAGGTCGTCGCGGGTGTCGCCGCTCCGGTACGTCCCCCGGGGTGGGGCCGACCACGGCGACGCCCCGGGGCTGCGCCGGGGCAGCGGCTCGGGCGGCGGCTGGTCGGGGTACCCGAGGCTCAACGGGGCGGTGTCCCGGTCCACCGCCGCCGGGGCGGGCGGGGGCCAGTCGGTGGGCGCGGGCTCCTCCGCCACCGGCTCGGGCGTGGCCACCGGGGGCAGCGCCAGCGCCGCCGGCCGGGGCCAGCGCCGCCACCGCTGCCGGCTGACGACGGCCGTCATCAGCAGTACGCCGATCAGGAACAGGGTGCCGTTCTCGACCGGCAGCTCCAGCGGCAACGGGTCACCGAAGAGCGCCCACCCGTCCGGGATCCGGTCGCGGACCTCGAACGGGGCGACGAACATACCGACGTACGGGGTGACGAGCAGCAGCCCGGCGACGAGCGGGCCGAGCGGGGAGACGCGCAACGTACCGAGCAGGCCGAGCAGGATGCCGCCGACGGCGAGGTACACGGCCGGCTCGATCAGGTTGGCGGTGTTGAAGGTGCCGACCTCCACCCAGCGGTCGACGGTGCGCATCGACCCGTCCTGACCGAGCGTGACCAGGACCCAGGTGACCGGCGCCACCACGAGCCCGGCGAGAAAGCTCCACAGATGTCGCATCCGCGCACCGTACCGTTTCCGGCATGACCGAGCACTCCTCCGCCACCTCGGGTAAGCCCACGTCGTACTCCCGGGTCACGCTGAGTCGCATCATGACTGCTGTCGATGTCAACCTGTACGGGACGGTGCACGGCGGCGTGCTCATGAAGTTCGTCGACGACGTGGCCGGTGCCGCCGCGGCCCGGCACAGCGGCGGCACCGCCGTCACCGCCGCGATCGACGAGATCGTCTTCTCCGAGCCGGTCCGGGTCGGCGACCTGGTGCACGCGCACGCCCAGGTCAACTGGACCGGCCAGACCTCGATGGAGGTCGGCGTGAAGGTGGTCGCCGAGCGCTGGGACTCGGCCGAGGACGAGCCGGTCCGGGTCGCCACCGCGTACCTGGTCTTCGTCGGCGTGGACGTCGGTGGCGCGCCCCGGACGGTCCGGCCGGTGCTGCCGGAGACCCTGGAGGACCAGCGCCGATTCCGGGAGGCGGAGATCCGCCGCGCCCACCGCCTGGCCCGCCGCCGCGCCATCCAGGCCCACCGCGCCGGCTGACCCGCCCGCCGACCCGCCTCTCCGCCGACCCGCCCGCGGGTCGGGGCCGCCCGCCGGAGGGGGGTGAGAAGGGGACCCTTCTCGACCGTATGCGTTAAGAAGGGGCCCTTCCTTCCCCAGCCCCGGGTGGGTGCGGACAATGGGGCGCAGGCAACGGGGCCTGGAGGAGGGTGACACTGTGGGTGACGTGCTCTGGACGCCGCCGGCGGACGTACGCGACCGGTCCCGCATCGGGGGGTACCTGCGCTTCCTGCGGGAGCGGCACGGGCTGGACTTCGCCGACTACGCCGAGCTGTGGCGCTGGTCGGTCACCGACCTGGACGCCTTCTGGCGCTCGATCTGGGACCACTTCGCCGTCGTCGCGCACACCCCACCCACGGCGACCCTGGCCGACCCGGCGATGCCGGGCACCCGCTGGTTCCCCGGGGCCACCCTCAACTACGCCGAGAACGTGCTGCGCATGCCGGGACTGGCCGACGACGACCCGGTGGTGATCGCGCACGGGCAGACCCGGGCACCGGAGACGCTGACCGCCGCCGACCTGCGCGAGCAGGTCCGCCGGGTGGCGGCCGGGCTGCGTCGGCTCGGCGTCGGCCCCGGCGACCGGGTGGCCGCGTACGCGCCGAACATCCCCGAGACCTACGTGCTGCTGCTGGCGACCGCCAGCCTCGGCGCGGTCTTCTCCTCCTGCGCGCCGGAGTTCGGTACCCGCAGCGTCACCGACCGGTGGCGGCAGATCGAGCCGACGGTGCTGGTCGCCGTGGACGGCTACCGGTACGGCGACAAGCCCGTCGACCGGCGTGCCGAGGTGGCCGCCGTACGGGCCGCGCTGCCGTCGCTGCGGCACACCGTCTCGGTCGCGTACCTCGACCCGGCCGGCGCCCCGCCCGAGGGCGCGCTCGGCTGGGCCGACCTGGCGGCGGCGACCGACGAGCCGTTGACCTTCACTCCGGTTCCGTTCGACCACCCGCTGTACGTGCTCTACTCCTCCGGCACCACCGGGCTGCCGAAGCCGATCGTGCACGGGCACGGCGGCATCCTGCTGGAGCACCTGAAGATGCTCGCCCTGCACCACGATCTCGGTCCGGGCGACCGGTTCCTCTGGTTCACCACCACCGGCTGGATGATGTGGAACTTCCTCGTCTCCGGCCCGGCCGTGGGGTCCGCGATCGTGCTCTTCGACGGCAACCCCGGCCACCCCGACCTGGGGGAGCTGTGGCGGCTGGCCGAGCGCACCGGCACCACGTACTTCGGCACCTCGGCGCCGTTCCTGCTGGCCTGCCGCAAGGCCGGCCTGGTGCCGAGGGAGATCGCCGACCTGTCCGCGCTGCGCGGGGTCGGCTCCACCGGCGCGCCACTGCCCGCCGAGGGCTTCACCTGGGTGTACGACACCGTCGGCGACCGCCTCCAGTTGCAGTCCCTCTCCGGCGGCACGGACGTCTGCACCGGCTTCGTGGGCGGGGTGCCGCTGCTGCCGGTGCACGCCGGGGAGATCGCCTGCCGGGCGCTCGGCGCCAAGGTGGAGGCCCGCTCTGCCGACGGTACCCCGGTCGTCGGTGAGCTGGGCGAACTCGTCATCACCGCACCGATGCCGAGCATGCCGGTGGGCTTCTGGAACGACGCCGACGGCACCCGCTACCGGGAGGCGTACTTCGACGTGTACCCGGGCGTCTGGCGGCACGGCGACTGGATCACCATCAACGAGCGGGGCGGCTGCGTGATCACCGGCCGATCCGACGCCACCCTCAACCGGGGCGGGGTCCGGCTCGGCACCGCCGAGTTCTACTCGGTCGTCGAGGGGCTGGACGAGGTCGTCGACTCGGTCGTCGTGCACCTGGAGGACGACCAGGGCGGCGCGGGGGAGTTGCTGCTCTTCGTGGTGCTCGCCGAGGGGTTGACGCTCGACGACGACCTGCGCCGCACGATCGGCCGCGAGCTGCGGACCGCCCTGTCGCCCCGGCACGTGCCCGACGAGATCCACCAGGTCCGCGCCGTGCCGCGCACCCTCTCGGCGAAGAAGCTGGAGGTCCCGGTCAAGAAGATCCTCACCGGCACCCCGGTCGACTCGGCCGCCGCCACCGGCGCCCTGGCCAACCCCGACTCCCTCACCGCCTTCGCCGCCTTCGCCCAACGCCGCCCCTCAACCCCCACCCCCGCCTGACCCCCCAAACCCCCCGGCCTCCCCCCGATCCCGCGATCTTGCACTTGCGTCCCGGGCAGAAGGCGCGAAAGCCCTGAATCAGGGGCCGGAACTGCACGATCGCCGCGTCCGGTGGCGCGGGAGGGGGCGACGCGGTGGCGCGGTGGGGTCAGGGGAGGGTGTGGGTGGTTTTCTCGGTCTGGGTGCGGGTGGGGAGGGTGGTGGGGTCGAGGTTGGCGCAGAGGACGACGCTGGCGCGGCAGACCAGCGGGGCCAGCAGCCAGTCGACCGGGTCCGGGTAGCGGGCCGCGTCGACCAGCACCCGGGCGCCGGGGGTGAGGCCCAGCTCCGCCGCCCGGGACGCCGCGCGGCCCAGCAGGTCCGCGTCGTCCGGGCCACCGGAGGGGTACGGGGTGAAGTGGTCGCCGTGGCCACGGACCTCGATCACGTAGTCGGCGAAGCCGGCCGGCACCTCGCGCAGCGGCAGCGCGAACGGGGCGAGCGCCAGGGCGTACCGCTCGCCGGCCGACCACGCCCCGGCCTCGGCGACCCGGTCGGCGGCGGCGAAGAGCGCCTCGACGGGCCCCGGCTCCCGGGTCACGGTGAGCCCGGCCGACCAGCAGCCCAGCAGCACCGCAGCGGTCTGCCAGTGCGGCGGCAGCAGCACCCCGACCGGATCGCCGGGCGCCGCGCCGACCTCGTCCACGAGCAGGTTGCCCGTCTTGGCCACCCAGTTCGCGCAGGTGGCGCCGGAGATCTCGGTGCGCTCGCCGGTGGCGTCGTCGTACCAGGTCAGCAGGGGGCGGGCGGGGTCGGGCGCGATCGCGTCGGCGAACACCCGGGCAATGTTGTCGACCATCGCCGCGAACGATACGCCGCCAGGGTGCGTATCTGTTGACAACGACAAGTCGGCGTACGGTCGGGTCGCAGTCAGCAGCCGTACCCGGCAGCGGCGTAGGCTTGCTCGGAGTGTTGTTCCCCACATCCGCGAAGTTGCTAGGAGTCGCCCCGTGACCGCCGGCCGCCCGCCCCGCGTGCTCATCGACGCCACGAGCGTCCCCGCCGACCGTGGCGGTGTCGGTCGCTACGTCGACGGCCTGCTCGGCGCCCTGGGCAGGGTCTGCGGGTCGGGTGTGGATCTGGCCGTGGTCAGCCTCCGCACCGACCTGGAGCGGTACACCAGGATGCTGCCCGGCGCGGAGATCATCCCGGCCCCCGCCGCCGTCGCCCACCGACCCGCCCGGCTGGCCTGGGAGCAGACCGGCCTGCCGCTGCTGGCTCAGCAGGTCGGCGCGCAGGTGCTGCACGCGCCCTTCTACACCTGCCCGTTGCGCGCCGGTTGTCCGGTGACGGTCACCGTGCACGACGCGACCTTCTTCACCGAGCCGGAGCACTACGACAAGTCCCGCCGGACCTTCTTCCGCAGCGCCATCAAGACCTCGCTGCGCCGCGCCGACCGGGTGATCGTGCCGAGCAAGGCCACCCGGGACGAGCTGATCCGGCTGCTCGACGCCGACCCGACCCGGATCGACGTGGCCTACCACGGGGTGGACCACTCCGCCTTCCACGCCCCCAGTGAGGAGGAGAAGGCCCGGGTCCGGGCCCGGCTCGGGCTCGGCGCCAGCAGCTACGTCGCCTTCCTCGGCGCCAAGGAGCCGCGCAAGAACGTACCCAACCTGATCCGGGGCTGGGCCCGCGCGGTGGCCGACCGGCCCGACCCGCCGGCCCTGGTGGTCGCCGGGGGCCAGGGGCACGACGACGAGATCGACCGGGCGGTGGCGGAGGTCCCGTCCCACCTGCGGCTGCTGCGGCCGGGCTACCTGCGCTACGCCGACCTGCCCGGCTTCCTCGGCGGCGCGCTGCTCGCCGCCTACCCGTCCTACGGGGAGGGCTTCGGGCTGCCGATCCTGGAGGCGATGGCCTGCGCCACGCCGGTGCTCACCACGCCCCGGCTGTCGCTGCCCGAGGTGGGCGGCGACGCGGTCGCTTACACCAGCGAGAACCCGGACCAGATCGCCCGCGACCTGGTCGACCTGCTCGACGACGAGTCTCGGCGGCTCACGCTGGCCAAGGCCGGCTTCGACCGGGCCAAGGAGTTCACCTGGACCTCCAGCGCCGAGGTGCACATCGCGGCGTGGAGCCGGGCACGGTCCTGACCCTGACCCGACCGCCCGCCGGCCACCCCGGCCGGCGGGCCGGGAGCGCCGGGCGTCCCGGTCCGACCCGCGACGCCGCCGGGCCGGTACGTGAGAGACGGTCCGTACCGTGGTGGTTCGGGCATGATGTGGTGATGCTCTACGCCGTCATTCCGGCGGGGGGGAGCGGCACACGTCTGTGGCCGCTGTCCCGTGCCGGCCACCCCAAGTTCCTCCACCCGCTCACCGGTACCTCGGCCTCGCTGCTCCAGGCGACCGTCGACCGGTTGGCTCCGCTGACCACGCCCGAGTGCACGCTGGTGGTGACCGGGGCGGCGCACGCCGCAGCGGTGGCCCGCCAACTGACCGGCGTGCCCGAGGAGAACATCCTCGTGGAGCCCTCGCCCCGGGACTCCTGCGCGGCGATCGCGCTGGCCGCCGCGGTGATCGCCCTGCGCGAGCCGGAGGCGGTGATGGGTTCCTTCGCCGCCGACCACCTGATCGGCGACCCGGGGCGCTGGGCGGAGACGGTCCGGGAGGCGGTGCGCGGTGCCGAGCAGGGGCTGCTGATGACCGTCGGGATCACCCCGACCCGCCCGGAGACCGGGTACGGCTACCTGGAGACCGGTGACCCGACGGGGGACGGTCCACTGCGTCCGGTCGCCGAGTTCAAGGAGAAGCCGGCCGCCGAGGTGGCCGAGGCGTACCTGCGCTCCGGCCGGCACCTCTGGAACGCCAGCATGTTCGTCTGGCGGGTGGACGTCTTCCTGGCCGAACTGGCCCGTCAGCAGCCCGCCCTGTACGCGGGCGTCACCGCGATCGCGGCGGCCTGGGGCACCCCCGAGCAGGACGAGGTGCTGGGCGCCGTCTGGCCCACCCTGCCGAAGATCTCCGTCGACTACGCGGTGATGGAGGGCGCGGCGACGGCCGGCCGGGTCGCCACCGTCCCCGGTGACTTCGGCTGGAACGACGTGGGCGACTTCCACACCCTCGGCGAGGTGATCCCGGCCGACGCGGACGGCAACGTCGTCCTCGGCCCGGACGCCAAGCCCGGTGTGCTGCTGCGGGACAGCACCGGTCTGGTGGTGGTGCCACAGTCCGGTCGCCTGGTGAGCGTCCTCGGGCTGCACGACGTGATCGTGGTGGACACCCCGGACGCGCTGCTGGTCTGTCCCCGCGACCGGGCCCAGGAGGTCAAGGCGCTGGTCGACGAGTTGAAGGAGCGCGGCGAGGAGGGCCTGGTCTGAGCCCCCCGGCGACCGCCCGCCCGGACGCCGGGGCGGTCGCCGGCACCCGTCGGGGTCAGTCCGTCGGTCGGGGCGGCTCGAAGGCGGCCCGGTCCAGCGCGGCCAGGGCCGGCCCGACCAGTCGGGCGGTCGCCGTGGCCAGCGGCTGCGGCAGCTCACCCGGGGGGAACCAGCCGAGCGCCGTCGACTCCGCGCTGACCCGTTCGACCGCGTCCGTTGGGGCGAGGACCGCGAAGCGGACGTCGTGGTGTGCCGAGTCGTCGCCGCACCGGACCCGGTGGACGTCCACGTCGATCGGGACCGGGTCGACCCGCAGCCCCGCGATCCCGGACTCCTCGGTGGCCTCCCGCAGCGCGGCGCCGGCCAGGGTACGGTCGCCGGCCTCGCAGTGCCCGCCGAGCTGCACCCAGCGGTGGATCTTCCCGTGCAGGCAGAGCAGCACCCGGGTCCCGGTCGCGTCCAGGACCAGCGCGCTGGCGGTGAGGTGGCCGGCCGAGTGCTCCCGGGTCATCACCACCGGCCCGGCGGCGAGCAGGTCCAGCGTACGGTCGCGGGCCTCGGCGGCGGCCGGGCTGGTCGGCGTCCAGCCGCTCAGCAGCGCGACGGCGTCGGCGTGCAACCGGGCGTACGGATCGGCGGCGGGGGCGGGCCGCGGCGTCGGGTGGCCGGGCCGGGCGGCAGCGGTGTCGGGCATCCGGACACCCTATTCGCCCCGCCTCCGTACCCTGGCGCGATGAGCCTGCACCTGGTGGAGTTCGTGGTGGCCGGTAACGAGGCCAGTGACCTGCTGCCGGTCCGCTCGGCGGCCCTGCTCCGCGCGCACGGTGCCCGGCAGGGGTTCTGGGTCGTGCTGGACGAGGGCCCGGTGGAACAGAGCCTGGCCCTGCTGCTGGAGCTCGACGACGGCGGGTGGGTGGCCCGGCACGTCGTCGCCGACGCGGGCGCGGAGAACGGCCGTACCGAGGACGGCGAGGCGCTGGCCCACCACGACGGCTGGGTGTACGTCCTCGGCTCGCACTTCGGCTCCAAGGCCGGCCCGCTGCGGCCCCGGCGGGCCTTCGTGGCCCGGTTCCGGGAGGACGACGCGGCCGGCGGGGTGCTGCCGGTGCACGTGGTCCGCAACCGGTTCCGGCTGCACCGGCTGGTCAACGACGCGCTGGCCGCCGCCGACCTGGCCACCCTGCCGCCCGGCGACCGGGTACGGGACCGGTTCATCGTGGAGACGGTGGCCCGGGGCACCGCGCGGGCGAAGCGGTGGGTGACCCGGCTCGCCCCCGACGACCTGCCGATCAACATCGAGGCGGCGGCCTTCACCCCGGCCGGTACGGTCCTGCTCGGGCTGCGCTTCCCGGTCACCTGCGCCGGTGAGCCGGTGCTGGTCGAGGTGGCCGGCCTGCCGGAGATGTTCGGTCCCGCGCCCGCCTGGCCCCGGGTGCTGCGCACGTACGTGCTGACCGGGGTCACCCCGCCCGGCGCGCTCACCGGCTTCCGCGCGATCACCCCCACCGACGACGGGGCGTACGCGGCGGTGGTCGGCTCGATCGACGCGCTGGGCAAGGGCTCGGTGCTGCTCGACGACCATCCGCAGGGCGGGGACGTCACCTCCCGGCACGTCCGGTTCCGGCTCGACGGCGGGGTGGCCGATCCGGGCGCGGGGGCGGGACACCTGCTCCCCGGGAAGGTGGTGGCCGACCTCGCGCCGTTCCACCACGTGGAGGGGGTCGCCGAGGTGGCGGGCCGGTGCTACTACGTCACCGACGAGGACCACCGGATCGCGCTCTGGGTGGGCTGAGGCGGTGCCGGCAGCGCGCGGCACGGCCGGGATCTGGCGGGGCGGCTGGCGGGCGTCGGGTGACACCCCTGCGGAGCAAGGGCCGCAGACCCTCGTGTGCCACCCGACCGCCGCGCCTCCCCGACCCCCGGCGAACCCGGCGACCGTACGCGCAGCGACGCGCCGGCCGTGGCGGGCAGTCTGAGCATGCCGAACCCGCCCGAGGGGCGTCGAGGTTTTTCAGTCCACGCTTAAAGATGGAGATTAGTGCCGGGCGGTACAGTGCACACGGTCGCGGATCCCTGCCCGGATCGGACGCCCACGGGAGCCCCTCCATGCTGAAGATCGTCTTTTCCGGCGAGGACATCCTCCGGACCCGGGTGGCACCCGGCGCGGACCCGGTCTGGGAGCTGGTCCTCAGCCTGCACGCCCTCCAGGAGCGCACCCCGGACCCGCTGACCGCCGGCTGGCGCCGGACGGTGGTCGACCGGCTGCGCCGCAGCGGCGAGGCCGAACGGCTGCGGCTGCTCTTCGCGCTGGCCCCGCCCCGGGGCTACTTCCCGGACTTCCTCACCCCCTACCAGAGCATCGAGGGGTTCGAGGCGGGGCTGGCGGCCGTCCGGCGGACCCCCGGCAGCGTCCTCGGCCGGGACCTGGCCCTGCTCGCCGCCGGCACCGAGCTGCCCGACGCGGCCGGGCCGCTGGCCCGGGGCGAGCCGGCGGCCGTCCGGGAGCTGACCGACTCGATGCGCCGCTACGGGTCGCTGGCGATCAACCCGTACTGGGCCTCGATCCAGGCGGTGGTGGAGGCCGACCGGGCCCGGCGGGCCCGCGCCCTGCTCGACGGCGGGGTCGAGGGGCTGCTGACCAGCCTGCGGCCGGTCGTGCGGTGGGAGTCCGGGGTGCTGGAGATCCCCGACTACCCGAGCCACCGGGAGCTGCACCTGGCCGGGCGGGGCCTGCTGCTGGTGCCCTCGTTCTTCTGCGTGGGCACCCCCGTCGCCCTGCTCGACCCGGCCCTCCCGCCGGTGCTCGTCTACCCGGTGGACCGGCTCGGCACGTTGGTCCAGCGGCCGGGCAGGGGTACCACCGCCGGGGCCGGCACGGGCCGGAGCGCGCTCGCGGCGATGCTCGGCCGGACCCGGGCGGCGGTGCTGGAGGTGACCGACGCCGGCTGCACCACCGGTGAGCTCGCCCGCCGCCTGCACATCTCCCCGGCGGCGGCCAGCCAGCACACCACCGTGCTGCGCAACGCCGGCCTGCTGATCAGCCACCGGGAGCGCAACACCGTCCTGCACACGCTGACCCCGCTCGGCCGGGCCGTCCTGGACGCCTGACCACCCGGACGCCACCCCGGCGGTCGAGGCGACCAGGCTACCCGGCCCGCGCCGGGGCAGCCCTCGCCGGCCCGCGCCGGGAATCCCCGCTGGCCCGGCCGCCGGGGAAGCCTCGTCAGAGGGCGAGGACGGCGCCGGCGGTGCTGCCGGCGGGAGGGGGCAGCAGGACCGAGGGCACCGACTCGGCGGCCAGGGCGGCCCGCAGGCGGTGCAGGTCGGCCCCGAACCGGATCAGGTTGGCCGGGTGCGCCGGACCGGCCGGGGCGCCCAGGACCAGCGCCGTCGCGCCGGCCGGCCAGTCGGGCAGCGTGGCGACCAGCCGGGCGCGTACCTCCTCGTCGGTGACCAGGGTGAAGGTCGTGCCGGGCGCGACCGCCTCGGCCACGGCGGTGATCGCCCGGGCCACCGCCGCCGGGTCGGGCGGCGTCGCGCCGGGGCGGTCCGTCAGGGTGGCCGCCGCGCGCAGCCCGGCCGCCGTCGCCTCGGCGGTGCCGAGCGAGAAGAGGTCCAGCGCGGCGTCCCGGACCAGGGTCGCCGCACCCGCGCCGTCCCCGTCGCGCTGCGCGCCGAGGTACCCCCGGACCACCGCCACCGGCACCTGGTCGCACTTGCCCTTGACCAGTTCGGCCGCGCCGGCCAGCTCGTCCACCACGGCCATCTGGGTCAGGCTCAGTTCGTTGCCGTACGGGTCGACCTCGCCCCGGTGGTCGCGCAGCGCCGCCATCCCGGCCACCCCGAGCGCCACGTCGGTCAGCCCGTTGCGCCACGGCCGGCCCATCGTGTCGCTGACGACCACCGCGACGTCCACGTCGTACCGCTCGCGCAGGGCGGTCCGCAGCGCGCGGGCCGAGGCGTCGGGGTCCCGGGGCAGCAGCACCAACTGGGTCTTGGCGACGTTCGAGGCGTCGATCCCGGCGGCGGCCATCACGAACCCGTGGTGGGTCTGCACGATCCGGGTCGCCCCCCGGGTCGCCACCACCCGGGCGGTCTCGGCGGCCAGCACCTCGTCCCGGGCGGCGACCCGTTCCGGGCCGTCGGCCGGCACGTCGACCAGCCGGCCCTCCGCCTTCGACACGATCTTGCTGGTGACCACCAGCACGTCCCCGTCGCGCAGCCAGGGCGCGGCGTTGCCGATCAGCTCGGCCAGGTCGTCGCCCTCGGTCACGTCGCCGATGCCCAGCACCGGCAGGATCTCCAGCCTCACGTCAACTCCAATGCGGCCCGCACCATCCGCGCTGTCGCGGCCTCGTCGGTCATCCGCAGCGGCGCCGCGCCGACCGTCACCCCCGGTACCACCGTCTGGGCGTCCTCCTCGGCGACCAGCCACCCGTCGAGCAGCCCACCCGCCCCACGGGCGCCGTAGAGCCGGCCCACCCCGGCGGCGCTGCACTCGACCCCGAGCACCGCCAGGCAGCGGTCGGCCATGCCCCGCACCGGCGCCCCGCCGATGATCGGGGAGACCCCGACGACCCGCCCCGGCCCGTCGGCGACCGCCGTGCGCAACTCCGGCACGGCCAGCACCGGGGCGATGCTCACCACCGGGTTGCTCGGGGCCACCAGCACCACGTCGGCCGCGCCGAGCGCGTCCAGCACGCCGGGGGCCGGCGTCGCCGCGTCCGCGCCGACGAAGACGAACCGGTGGGTGTCGATCCGGGCCCGGTACCGTACCCACCACTCCTGGAAGTGGATCGCCCGCTGACCGGTGTCGCCGCCACCGTCCCCGGTGCCGGGCCGGTCGGCCTCGTCGCCGGTACCGCTGACCACCGCGTGCGTCTCCAGCCGGTCGTCGGTGGCCGGCAGCACCCGGACGCCGGGCTGCCAGCGGGCGGCCAGCGCCTCGGTCACCGCGTGCAGCGGGTACCCGGCGGTGAGCATCGTGGTGCGGACCAGGTGGGTGGCGAGGTCCCGGTCGCCGAGACCGAACCAGGTCGGCTCGGCGCCGTACGCGGCCAACTCGGCGCGGACCGTCCAGGTCTCGTCGATCCGGCCCCAGCCCCGCTCGGGGTCGGCGCCGCCGCCCAGGGTGTACATGACGCTGTCCAGGTCGGGGCAGACCTTCAGGCCGTGCAGGAACAGGTCGTCGCCGACGTTGACCACGGCGGTCACCTCGGCGCCGACCTCGCGGGCGTACGCCCGGACACCGAGCAGGAACCGCGCCCCGCCGATGCCGCCGGCCAGAACCACGATGCGCATGGGCTCCATCCTCGCGTACGTGACGCCGCCGGGTTGGTGCCGTCCGGAGAGACTAGGCTCACTCCGCACCTGTCCATCCAAGCCCTTCGAGGGGGAGTCCGTGACCAGCCCCGCCGAGTCCGCGCCCAGCGGCGCGACGCAGGCCAGCCAGGTGACCAAGCCACTCCGCGAACTCGGCGCGCTCGTGTTCCTCGGCGCCAACGCCGTGTTGCTCTTCGTCGGCCTGATCCGGCTGCTGGCACCGGTCAACTACGGCGATCTCACCAATCGCGCCGGCCAGACCTACTTCACCTTCGTCGGGCTCGAGTCCAGCGTGCTGCCGGTGCTCGCGGTGCTGCTGGCCACCCACATCCAGCCGGTGGTGCCGAAGGCGAAGCTGATCACCCAGGTGGCGCTGGCCGAGTACGCGTTCGGCGCGGTGCTCGGCGCGCTGACCTTCCTGATCTGGTCGGTCGGCCGGCTGGCCGCCGGTGCGGTCCTCGACGTCCTGCTGGGCGTGCTCACCCGGGTCGCCTGGCTGGCCCTCTTCGCGGTCGGCGCGTTCGTGGTGTACCAGGTCTGGCGCGCCCTCTACCACGTGCCGAAGCCCAAGCCGCAGCCCGGCGTGTACGGCCAGCCCCAGCCCGGGTGGCCGCAGCAGGCGGGCGGGTACGGCGCCCCGGGGCAGCAGCCCGGCGGATACCCCGCCGCCGGCCAGCCGGGTGGCTACCCGCCCGCCGGCCAGTACGGGTACCCGGGCCCGAACCCGTCGCCCGCCTCGGCCCCGCCGTTCGGCACCCCGCCGCAGTCCGCCCCGCCGTTCGGCACGGTGTCGTCCGCCCCGCAGCCGGCCTCGCCGTTCGGTGGCCCGCCCCCGTCGGGCTCGCCCCTCCCCGCGCAGCCCACCGGCTCGGACACCCCCTCGACCCCGCCGTCCGGCCAGTGGCCGCCGGCCCCGGTGCCGTCCGCCCCGCCGGCCCCGCCGTTCGGCCAGCCGCCCTCGGCGGACCCGACCCAGGCGATCCCCCGGCAGTCCACCGACCCCACCGGGGCGGCGGCGCCGCGACCGGCCGACGCCACCGAGGCGCTCCCGCGCCGGGACGGTGACGACGACCGGACCCAGCCGTTCACCTCCCGTCCCGACCCGGAGTGACCCCGGGCGCGGCCGTCGCGCACCGTCGCGACGCCGGCTGACCACCGTGCCCTTCCGCCGGCCCTGACGCTGGCGGAAGGGCGGGTGGCGGCCACCGGGGGAGGCTCGGAATAGGCTGTCGGAATGGCTGACCGCACCGAGCCCGGCCCGACGGCGGGGAGCATCCGCCGCGCCCTGCACCGTGCCGAGACCGGCCGGACCCTGGACGTGGCCGAGGCGACCGCCCTGCTCTCCGCCCGGGGCGAGGAACTGGTGGAACTCCTCCGGATCGCCTCCGGGGTCCGCGACGCCGGCCTGCTGGCGGCCGGCCGCCCCGGCGTCGTCACGTACTCGAAGAAGGTCTTCATCCCGTTGACCCGGCTCTGCCGGGACCGCTGCCACTACTGCACCTTCGCCACGGTGCCGCACCGGCTGCCGGCGCCGTACCTCGACCGGGACGAGGTGCTCGACATCGCCCGCGCCGGGGCCGCCCAGGGCTGCAAGGAGGCCCTGTTCACCCTCGGCGACCGGCCGGAGGAGCGCTGGCCGGCGGCCCGGCGCTGGTTGGACGAGCGCGGCTACGACTCCACTTTGGACTACCTGCGCGCCTGCGCGGTGGCGGTGCTGGAGGAGACCGGCCTGTTGCCGCACCTCAACCCCGGCGTGCTCTCCTGGTCGGAGCTGCAACGGCTCAAGCCGGTGGCGCCGAGCATGGGGATGATGCTGGAGACCACCGCCACCCGGCTCTGGTCGGAGCCCGGCGGCCCGCACTTCGGCTCGCCGGACAAGGAGCCGGCGGTCCGGCTGCGGGTGCTCGACGACGCCGGCCGGGTCGGGGTGCCGTTCACCACCGGCATCCTGATCGGCATCGGCGAGACCCTCGCCGAGCGGGTCGACGCCCTCTTCGCGATCCGCCGGGCGCAACGCGGGTACGGCCACCTCCAGGAGGTGATCGTGCAGAACTTCCGGGCCAAGCCGGACACCGCGATGCGCGGGATGCCCGACGCCGAGCTGCACGACCTGGCCGCCACGGTGGCGGTGGCCCGGGTGCTGCTCGGCCCGAAGGCCCGCATCCAGGCCCCGCCGAACCTCATCGAGGGCGAGTACGACCTGCTGCTGCGGGCCGGGATCGACGACTGGGGCGGGGTGTCCCCGCTGACCCCGGACCACGTCAACCCGGAACGCCCCTGGCCGCACCTGGACGAGCTGGCCCGGCAGACCGCCCGCGCCGGCTTCACCCTGCGGGAGCGGCTGACCATCTACCCGGAGTACGTCCGGGCCGGCGACCCGTGGCTGGATCCCCGGCTGCTGCCGCACGTGAGCGCCCTGGCCGACCCGGAGACGGGGCTGGCGGTGGAGGCCGCGCGACCGGTGGGGCGGCCCTGGCAGGAGCCGGACGAGAGCTACGGCGGCCGGACCGACCTGCACGTCACCATCGACAGCACCGGCCGCACCGGCGACCGGCGCGGCGACTTCGACCACGTCTACGGCGACTGGTCCACC
>NZ_LRQV01000089.1 GCF_001567585.1 Micromonospora rosaria | reverse complement strand
CCGGCCCCACCGCCTCCGTGGTGTGCCGGCACACCGATCCATCCATCTGACCCCGACCACGAGACCGAGGAGCGTGCCGGTGACCGACAGCGGCCTGAAGGACAAGGTGGCGCGGCTGCGCCAGGCGTACGCGCCACACGAGCACCGGCCGCTGGGCGGGTACCTGGCGGCGATGGGTACCTACGCCGGGGTCACCGGCGCGTTGGCCGGGCTGGTCCGGCTCACCGGTCGACCCGTACCGGACCGCCCGGCCCCCGGCGACGTGCTGCTGCTCTCGATCGCCACTCACAAGCTCAGCCGGCTGCTCACCAAGGACGCGGTGACCAGTCCGCTGCGGGCGCCGTTCACCCGGTACGACAAGCCGATCGGCAGCGGCGAGGTGATGGAGCAGGTACGCGACTCCGGCAGCTCCACCCGCCACGCGATCGGCGAGCTGCTGAGCTGCCCGTTCTGTCTGGCCGTCTGGGTGGCGACCGGGTTCACCGGCGGGCTGGTGCTGGCCCCTCGGCTCACGAGGCTAGTCGCCACGGCGCTGACCGCCGTCGCAGCCTCCGACTTCCTCCAAATGGCGTACGCGGTCGCGCAGCAGAAGGCCGAGGGCGGGCGGCACACCGAGGACTAGCCCGGTACGCCGGCACCCCGGCCCGCGCGGGTCACGCACGGCACACGTGCGGTGTCGGTGGGTCACCCGCGCGGGCCAGGGTCGACCTTGCCGGGTCGACCCTGCCGGTGGGTCACCCGCGCGGGCCGTGGTCAGCGCTGCATGCCGGACCAGCCCCGGGGCGCCTCGGTCTCCCGCTCGTCGGCGTCCGCTCCGGTCACCACGTCACGGTCGACGGCGGTGCGGTCGTGCTCGTTGGCGAAGTCGGGGTCGGGTTCGGGGTCCGTGCCCCCGGGCGGCTGGCCGAGAGCCGGCTCGTCCCGTCGGTCTTTTTCGCGCTCGGTCATCTCCGCAGTCCTCTCGTCCTCGACCCGGGTCCGGTCGCCCGCGCCGGGCGGGCAGGACCAGCCAGGGCCCGGCGTCGGCGGGCGGTCCGGCGGGGTCGGCTCCGCCGGGGCCCGCCAGCGGCCCCGGGCCGCGGCGAGGCCGGATGGCCCGGTGGTGGCGTGCCGGCGACGGCGCGGCTCACACCCCCGAACCGCCCAGCAGGTCGGCCGCCTCGTCCATGGCGTACTCGCCCTCGGGGAGCGCCGAGATCCGGGTCAGCAGCTCGGCCGGCAACTCGGCGGCGACGGCCCGGCGCTGGATCTCCGCCTGACTGATCCGCTCCTGCCCGTGGTAGATGTCGTCGAGCAGGTCGTCGAGGTCCTGCCGGACCGCCGGATCGGTCATCGCGCGGGCGGTCGTCGGCACGTCCAGGTCGACGTCCACCTCCGGCACGTCCAGCTCCGCTACGTCCGGGTCGAGGTCCAGGTCGAGATCCACCCCGGGCGTCGGGCCCGTCGCCGGGTCGTCCGGCCCGGTGGGCTCGGCCAGGAGGTCGTCCGTCACGGGGATGCCGCCGGTCGCGGGTTCGCTGCCGGACCCGGGTGCTCCGCCGGTCACAGGCGCTCTGTCGGTCACGATGGTTCGGCTACCCGTCGCCGAACCGGTCAAACGTCACGCCGCCCCCGCCGCGCTCGGCCCTCCCGGCGGACCGGTACCGAATGTGACGTGGACCACCACCGGGCCCGGAACACCGGGCGGGGGGCCGGAGTTGAACGAGGTGTCGGTGTGTCCAGTGTCCCCGGGCCTCACCTAAAATGCCGTCGCGGAATACCGTCTGGCTGGAGCCGCGTCGCGCCACTCGCCGAGAGGCGACCTGCACACCGACACCAGCGGCCCCGGGTCCCACCCGGGGCCGCTGTCGTCTTCCCGGGCCGGCCGTCGCCCGTTCCGTTCTGGGGCCCGGCCGTCGCCCGTCCCGCTCCGTTCCCGGTGGGCCACACCGGGGCGGAGCGAGGGCCTTTGTGGGGCGCGGACGGTCAGGCGGGGGTGGGCAGGGTGGCGCGGCGGGCGCGGGTGGCGCTGGCGAGTTCGGTGAGCACCTCGGTGGTGGTGTCCCAGCCGATGCAGGCGTCGGTGACGGACTTGCCGTACTCCAGCTCGCGGGTCGGGTCCAGGTCCTGCCGGCCGGGCTGGAGGAAGCTCTCCAGCATGATCCCGGCGATGCCCCGCTGACCGGCGGCGAGCTGGGCGGCCACGTCCGCCACCACCTTCGGCTGGTTGCGGTGGTCCTTGCCGCTGTTGGCGTGGCTGGCGTCGACCACCACCCGCTCCGGCAACCCGGCGGCCCGCAGCAGGTCCAGCGCCCCGGCCACCGACGCGGCGTCGTAGTTCGGGCCGTCGTTGCCGCCCCGCAGCACCAGGTGGCAGTCGGCGTTGCCCCGGGTGTGCATGATCGCCGGGGTACCGGAGACGTCGATGCCGGGGAAGACGTGCGGCACGCCGGCCGCCCGGATCGCGTCGACGGCGGTGCCGATGCTGCCGTCGGGGCGGTTCTTCATCCCGATCGGCATGGACAGCCCGGAGGCGAGCTGCCGGTGGACCTGGCTCTCCACCGTACGGGCGCCGATCGCGCCCCAGGCCACCGTGTCGGCGATGTACTGCGGGGTGATCGGGTCCAGGAACTCGCAGCCGACCGGCAGCCCGAGCCGCAGCACGTCGAGCAGCAGCGCGCGGGCGGTCCGCAGACCGGTGTTGACGTCACCCGAGCCGTCCAGCCCCGGGTCGTTGATCAGGCCCTTCCAGCCCACCGTGGAGCGCGGCTTCTCGAAGTAGACCCGCATCACCACCAGCAGGTCGTCGGAGAGCCGGTCGGCCACCTCCCGCAGCCGGCCCGCGTACTCCAGGGCCGCCGCCGGGTCGTGCACCGAGCAGGGGCCGACCACCACCAGGAGGCGGTCGTCGACCCGGTCCAGCACCTGGCCGGCCGCCCGCCGCCCGGCCACGACGGCCGAGGTCAGGGTGGCGTCCAGCGGCAGGTGGTGGTGCAGCAGGGCGGGGGTGGTCAGCGGCACGACACGGTCGATCCGCTGGTCGATGACCCGATCGGTGTCCGGGGTCGTCACGGTGGGTTCCTTCCGCCGACCGTGCCCAGGGCCGGCGCCCGGGACGAGCCGGCTGCTCGTACGCGAAAGGGCGGGTACTCGCCCCGCCCAGCCGGCTCGAAGTGTGGTGACGTCAGATCACGGTGAAGTCACCGGCTTCGGAGCCGGCTGCCTAAACCATCGATACGACCGCGTCACGCGGACCACCCTACCCGACCGGCCCGGAAATCCCACCCGCTCACCACATTGTGAGCACCGTCGCCGGGCGCCCGGCGACGTCCGGCCGGCGAGCCGGTTCGCACGCGCGTGGCGAGGGAGCGCGCGGGGTAGGAGAGTGCCATGAGTGAATTCCCCCAGGACCAGAACCGGGTGGAGTCCCGCGCCCACCTGCTGCCGGAGGAGGCCGCGGTCGGCAGCGACGACCCCCAGGCGCAGGCCGCCGCCATCCTCGCCGAGTCGGACCTGCGCGAGAACGTCCCGAACGCCGCGCCGGACACCGTGCTGGAGCGACGGACCTCGAATCAGACCGTGACGGCCGTCGAGCCGCCCGACTGAGCCGGGCCGTCCGACTGACCCGGGCCGCCTGACCGAGCCGGGCCGTTCGACCGACCCGGGCCGCCTGACTGAGCCGGGCCGTCCGACCGGGTGGGGTCGGGCGGCCCGGTGGGGTGGTCGGGGCGGGTGGTGGCGCCACGGGCCCGCCGGGAGCCCCGGTAGGCCCGGTCCCGCAGCCGGGCGAACGGGCCGGTCGCGCGCAGACCGGCCGGCAGGTTACCGATCGGATCGAAGGCCGTGGCGGCGTCGACCCCGGCGTCGAGCGGGTCACCGAGGCGTACCTCGCCGAAGACCCGCCACGGCCCCACGGCGGACGCCACGGCGAGGCGGAGCCGGGGCGTACCGGTCCGGAGCGCGGCGTCGACGTCGGCCAGGCTCCGGCCGAGGTCGGGCGAGGCGGGGTCGGGCAGCACCGCCAACCAGAGCCGCCGCCGGCCGGCCCGGTACGCCATGATCGTGCTGTACACGCCGGTGAACCGCCGCCGGGGCACCGGCAGATGCCGCCGCAGCGGGCCGGCCGCGCTGGAGCTGACCAGCAGGTCCACCGGGTGCGCCGGGTCCGCGTCGTAGAGCCGTACCGCCAGTCCCAGCACGTCCGGCCAGCCGTCGGGGGTGGGGGTGCCCCGGGAGAACCGGACCAGGGCCGGGTACCGGCCGGGGCGGTCGACGAGCCCGACCCCGGTCGGCCGACCGGGCGTTCCCCAAACGACCACCTCGGCGGTGCAGGAGCGACCGCGCGGGTGCAGCAGGCGGGCCCGCCGCCAGCGGGCCAGGACGGCGGCCATACGGTCGACGAGGCTCGACAGGGACATGACCCTGCGGTACCCGGTCGGGGCCGGTCGATGCCGGCACACCGGTCGATGGCCCCGCGCCGCCTCGGTGCGGCCGGCTGGAACGGTGTGGGCGGCCGATCGTGCGCCGCGCCGTGGTGGCGCGACACCGTTCGCGGCCGTGATCGGATAGCGTCGGGCCCATGCCCGACAGCGGTTACCCCTGGCCCATCGAGACGACCCGACTGGACAACGGCCTGCGCGTGGTGGTGAGCGAGGACCGGACCGCGCCGGCGGTCGCCGTGAACCTCTGGTACGACGTGGGATCACGGCACGAGCCGGCGGGACAGAGCGGCTTCGCCCACCTCTTCGAACACCTGATGTTCGAGGGCTCGGTGAACGTGGCGAAGACCGAGCACATGAAGCTGATCCAGGGCGCGGGCGGCTCGCTCAACGCCACCACCAACCCGGACCGGACCAACTACTTCGAGACGGTCCCCGCCGAGCACCTGGAGTTGGCGCTCTGGCTGGAGGCCGACCGGATGGGTGGCCTGGTGCCCGCGCTGACCCAGGAGACGCTGGACAACCAGCGTGACGTGGTGAAGAACGAGCGTCGCCAGCGGTACGAGAACGTGCCGTACGGGGACGCCTGGCTGCGGCTGCTGCCGATGCTCTACCCGCCGGGGCACCCGTACCACCACGCCACGATCGGCTCGATGGCCGACCTGAACGCCGCCGACCTGGCCACCTTCCAGGCGTTCCACCAGACCTACTACGCGCCGAACAACGCGGTGCTGACCGTGGTCGGTGACGCCCCCGCCGCCGAGGTCTTCGCGTTGGCGGACAAGTACTTCGGCGCCCTCCCGGCCCGCGCGGACATCCCGCCCGCCCCCGACGGGCGGACGGTCACCCCGACCGGGCAGCCGGTCCGGGAGACGGTCACCGCCGACGTGCCCGCCCCCCGGGTGTACGTCGCGCACCGCACGTACCCGTTCGGCAGCCCCGGGTACGACGTGGCGACGGTCCTCGCCACGGTCCTCGGCAGCGGCCGGGGCAGCCGCCTCTACCAGCGGCTCGCCGACGGGGAGCGGATCGCCCAGCCCGACCTGGTCGGGGCGTACGGGGTGGACCTGGCGCACGCGCCGGCCCCGCTGATCGCCACCGCCACCGCCCGGCCGGGGGTCACCGCCGAGCGGCTCGCCGAAGGGCTCGCCGAGGTGGTCGACGAGCTGGCCACGGTGCCGGTCACCGCCGCCGAGCTGGACCGCGCCAAGGCGTTGTTGAGCACCTCGTGGTGGCGGCAGATGGCCACCGTGGACGGCCGGGCCGACACCCTCGGCCGGTACGCCACCCAGTTCGGCGACCCGGCGACGGCGGGCGAGCGGCTGCCGGCCCTGCTCGCGGTGACCGCCGAGCAGATCGCCGAGGCGGCGGCCGAGGTGCTCGGCGCCGCCGACCGGGCCACCCTGAGCTACCTCCCCGAGGAGACCGCATGACGCTGATCGCCGCCCGCCCCGGCCCGGGCACCGCCCGCCCGTACCGGTTCCCGGCGGTGGTCCGCCGCACCGTCGCCGGTGGGCAGGTCGTCGCCGCGCACCTGCCCGGCCAGAACCTCGCCGTCGCGCTGCTGCTGCTCGACGCGGGCGCCGGCCGGGAGCCGGTGGGCAAGGAGGGCGTCGGCGGGGTGCTCGCCAAGGCCCTGGAGGAGGGGACCGCCCAGCGGGACGCGACCACGTACGCGCTGGCCGTCGAGGGGCTCGGCACCGAGCTGGTGACCGGGCTGGACTGGGACTCCTTCCAGGTCAGCGTCCAGGTGCCGGTGGACCGGCTGACCGCCGCCGTCGAGCTGCTCGCCGAGGCGGTCCGGACCCCCCGGCTGGATCCGGCCGACGTCCGGCGGGTCCGCGACGACGAGGCCACCGCGCTACGGATGGACTGGGCGAACCCGGGCCCGCGTGCCGACGCGGCGCTGCGGGCCGACCTGTTCGGCGTGGAGAACCGGTGGGGCCGCCCGATGTACGGCGACCCGGACTCGGTCGCCGGGCTGGACGTCGACGACGTGACCGTCTTCCACTCCGAGTGGTTCATCCGGCCGGGGACCCTGGTCGTCGCCGGTGACCTGGACCGGATCGACCTGGACGCGCTCGGCGCGGCGGCGTTCGCCGGCACCGGGGGCGGGCCGGTGGAGCGGGGCGGCCCGATCGAGGTGCCCCTGCGTGAGCAGCGGCGGATCATCCTGGTCGACCGGCCCGGCTCGGTGCAGTCCACGCTGCGCCTCGGGCACCCGGCCCCGCACCGGGCACACCCCGACCACGTGCCGATGACGCTGGCCGGCACGGTGCTCGGCGGGGCGTTCACCTCCCGGCTCAACCACCTGATCCGCGAGGTGCGCGGCTACACGTACGGCATCCGGGGCGAGTTCGGCACGTCCCGCCGGTTCGGCCGGTTCATGGTCAGCTCCGGGGTGCAGACGGCGGTCACCGCGCCGGCCCTGGTCGAGGCGGTCGGCGAGATCACCCGTACCCAGGTCGGTGGGGTGACCGAGGACGAGCTGGCGGTGGCGCGCTCCTGGCGGGCCGGCCAGCTCTCGGTGGAGTTGCAGAGCCCCCGGTCGATCGCCTCGGCGCTGACCACCCTGGTGGTGCACGACCTGCCGGACGACTACCACGCCCGGCTGCGCGCGGACCTGCTCGCCGCCGACGTCGAGCAGGTCTCCGCCGCTGCCGCCGCCCACCTGCACCCGGAGGCGCTCACCCTGGTCGTCGAGGGCGACGCCGCCGTCATCCGCGACGAACTCACCGCCGCCGGCCTCGCCCCCCTCGCCGACCCCACCTCCTGACCCCTGCCCCCCTCACCCCACCCAGCGTTGATCAAGGGATTTCCGGTGACCGGACGTCGTGTCCGCCTGCCGGGATCCCTTGATCGACGAATGCGGGTGGGGTGATGTTGGTCGCTCGGGGTGGGGTGGCCGGCGCGTGCGGGCGGGACGGGGTGGGGGTGGGAAGTTGCGGTGTGGGGCGGGGAAGACGGGGGATCCTCCGGCCCCGGTGGGCGTGTGCGGGGTGTCGTTGCGGTCGGTGCGGCCCCGGTGAACGGTGCGGAGCAGGTCGGAGCGGGTCCGGGCGGTGGGAAAGCGTTCCCCGTGTGGCCGGCGGGCTGGGTAGCCTCGCGGGCATGAGGATCGGCATTGTGGGCGCGACCGGCCAGGTCGGTGGCGTCATGCGGCAGGTGTTGGCGGAGCGCGAGTTCCCGGCGGAGCAGGTGCGGTTGTTCGCCTCCGCCCGGTCGGCGGGGCGGACCCTGCCGTGGCGGGGCGGCGAGGTCCCGGTGGAGGACGCGGCCACCGCCGACTACCGCGGGCTGGACATCGTGCTCTTCTCCGCCGGCAAGGGTACGGCGAAGGAACTGGCCCCCCGGGTCGCCGAGGCCGGCGCGGTGGTGATCGACAACTCCTCGGCCTACCGGATGGACCCCGACGTGCCGCTGGTCGTCGCCGAGGTCAACCCGCACGCCGTCGCCGTACGCCCCAAGGGCATCGTGGCCAACCCGAACTGCACCACGATGGCGGCCATGCCGGTGCTGCGCCCGCTGCACGCCGAGGCCGGGCTGGTCAGCCTGGTCGTCTCGACGTACCAGGCGGTCTCCGGCGCCGGGCTGGCCGGCGTCGCGGAGCTGGACGAGCAGGTCCGCAAGGTCGTCGAGCACGCCACCGGGCTGGCCTTCGACGGTACGGCGGTGGAGTTCCCCGCGCCCCGCTCGTTCGCCAAGCCGATCGCGTTCAACGTGCTCCCGCTCGCCGGCTCGATCGTCGACGACGGCTCGGCCGAGACCGACGAGGAGCAGAAGCTGCGCAACGAGAGCCGCAAGATCCTGGAGCTGCCCGAGCTGAAGGTCTCCGGCACCTGCGTGCGGGTGCCGGTCTTCACCGGGCACTCGCTCCAGATCAACGCCCGGTTCGCCCGGCCGATCAGCCCGCAGCGGGCCGTGGAGCTGCTCGACGGGGCGCCCGGGGTGGCGCTGGCCGACGTGCCGACCCCGTTGCAGGCCGCCGGCCAGGACCCGACGTACGTCGGGCGGATCCGGGCCGACGAGACGGTCGAGCACGGCCTCGCCCTGTTCTGCTCCAACGACAACCTGCGCAAGGGCGCCGCGCTGAACGCGGTGCAGCTCGCCGAGCTGGTCGCCGCCGAGCGTCGCTGACCCGGCTCCGCCGGGCGAGCGTCGTTGACCCGGCTCCGCCGGGCGAGCGCGGCTGACCCGGGTCCGCCGGTTCCCCGTCCCGGCCCGCCGTCCGTGTTTGGATGGAGGGCCGGGACGATCGCGTGAGGTGGAGGACGCCGTGACGGATCAGCAGACCCAGCAGGCCCTGTCCGAGTTGGTCGCCGGCCAGCGGTTGGGGGTGCTCGCCACGCTCAAGCGCGACGGCCGCCCGCAACTGTCCACGGTGATGTACGGCTACGACCCGCAGCAGCGGGTGATCCGGGTCTCGGTGACCGACGGGCGGGCCAAGACCGCGAACCTGCGGCGCGACCCCCGCGCCAGCTTCCACGTCGGCAGCGACGACGGCTGGACGTACGCGGTGGCCGAGGGGCGGGCGGAGTTGACCCCGGCCGCGACCGACCCGCACGACGCCACCGTCGAGGAACTGGTCGACCTCTACCGGGCGCTGGCGGGCGAGCACTCGGACTGGGACGACTACCGCCGGGCCATGGTCGCCGACCGCCGGCTGGTGCTGCGGCTGCACGTCGAGCGCCTGTACGGCCTGCCGTCGCGGGGCTGACCACGCCGCGCCGGCCGCCCCGTCGCGCCACCTCCGCCGGGATGGATCCGCCGCCGGCCGTCGCGCCGCGTGTTACCCCTCGGGGCCTCCGGGTAGACGGCGGGTTGCCGACACCGAGAGGGGAGCACCATGACGACGGTCGGAGAGTTCATGACGACCCGGTTGGTGACGATGGACGGCAACGACACGCTGGTCGCCGCCGCGCAGGTGATGCGGGACAGCGCGATCGGTGACGTGGTGGTGACCGCCGACGGCGGCGTGGCCGGCATCATCACCGACCGGGACATCACGGTCAGAGGGGTCGCGGAGCAGCGGGATCCGGCGAACACCCGGCTCAACCAGGTCGTCAGCCGGGACGTGATCACCGTGAGCCCGTACGACGACGCGGTCTCCGCCGCCGACCTGATGCGTACCTACGCGGTACGCCGGTTGCCGGTCGTCGACGACGGCCGCCTGGTGGGGCTGGTCTCCATGGGTGACCTCGCGGTGGAACGTGAACCGCAGTCGGTGCTGGCGGACATCAGCGCCGACGACCCGAACAACTGAGCCCGTCCGCCGCGGACCGCCCGGCCCCCGCCCACGCGGGGGCCGGCGTGTCCGTCTCCGGGGTCCGCGCGGGGCTCACCCGGAGCGGGTGAGGTTGGGCCCGCCCGCGACGGGGACCCGTTCTCCGACGCCGTAGGGGGTGGACCAATGGTGGACGCGACCACCAGGTTCTTCGAGGACCTGGACCGGCGGGGGTTCGAGCCGCTGCTGGAGAAGACCTCCGGAACCCTCCGCTTCGACCTGCACGAGGACGCCCAGACCACGCACTGGCTGATCCAGGTCGACCGGGGGCGGATCCGGGTGAGCCGGGAGGACCGGGACGCCGACACGGTGGTCTGGACCAGCCCGGCGATGTTCGAGCAGATGGCGGCCGGCCGGGAGGACGGGATCGCGGCGCTGCTGCGCGGGGACATGACGGTCACCGGCGACGCCCGGCTGGTGGTGCAGATCGAACGGTTGTTCCCCGGCCCGCCGGACTCCCGGGGACCACGGCGGCTCTTCGCGAGGGAGGCGGGCTGATGGTGCAGAGCAACACGATCCGGATCCTGGACGGCAACACCTTCGTGGTCTCGGAGGACACCGGGGACATCGAGGCGACGCCGAGCGAGCCGACCGGGCTGTTCTCCATCGACACGCGGTTCCTGTCGCGCTGGGTGCTGACCATCAACGGGGAACGGCTCAACGCGCTCTCCTACGACGACCTCCAGTACTACGAGGCGCGGTTCTTCCTGGTGCCGGGGCTGGCGACGCACTACATCGACGCCAAGCTGTCGATCATCAGGGAACGGGCGGTGACGGCCAGCTTCCGGGAGACCATCACCATCCTCAACCACGACGAGCGGGCGGTGGACCTGGAGATCCGGATGGACGCCGGCTCCGACTTCGCCGACCTCTTCCAGGTCAAGGACGAGATCGTCAACAAGAAGGGCGAGCACTACACCGAGGTCGAGGCCGACCGGCTGCGGCTGGGCTACCGGCGGGGGAACTTCCGGCGGGAGACCACGATCGCCAGCTCCGAGACGGCCCGCTTCGACCAGCGCGGCTTCGCGTACACGGTCCACCTGGAACCCAACGAGGAGTGGTCGACCGACATCGACGTGCAGACCGCCGCGATCGGTCCGGGGGGCCGGGACCTGCGGCTGGGCCTGCAGGCGCACGCTAGGGAGCGGTTGGCGCTCCAGCACGACCTGGAGGAGTGGATCGCCGCCGCGCCGAAGGTCAACTCCGAGTGCGAGCACCTGGGACGCACGTACCAGCGGAGCCTGGTGGACCTGGCCGCGCTGCGGTTCTCCCCGCTGACCATGCCCGGCCAGACCGTACCGGCGGCCGGCCTGCCCTGGTTCATGACCCTGTTCGGCCGGGACAGCCTGCTCACCTGCCTCCAGGTGCTGCCGTTCGCACCCGAGATGTCGAGGACGACGCTGCGCGTCCTGGCCTCGGTGCAGGGCACCCGGTTCGACGACTTCCGGGAGGAGGACCCGGGCCGGATCCTGCACGAGATCCGGTACGGCGAGACGGCCGCGTTCGAGGAGCAGCCGCACTCGCCGTACTACGGCTCGGTGGACGCCACCCCGCTGTTCGTGGTGCTGCTCGACGAGTACGAGCGGTGGAGCGGGGACGGCGCGCTGGTCAAGGAGCTGGAACAGGAGTGCCGGGCCGCGCTGAAGTGGATCGACGACTACGCCGACCTGGTCGGCAACGGCTACATCTGGTACGAGCGGCGCAACACCGACACCGGTCTGGAGAACCAGTGCTGGAAGGACTCCTGGGACTCCATCTCGTACCGGGACGGGCAGTTGCCGGGCTTCCCCCGGGCGACCTGCGAGGTCCAGGGGTACGCGTACGACGCGAAGGTGCGCGCGGCCCGGCTGGCCCGGGAGTTCTGGGACGACCCGCACTACGCGGACCGGTTGGAACGGGAGGCCGCCGAGCTGAAGGAGCGGTTCAACCGGGACTTCTGGGTGGCCGACGGCGAGTACTACGCCCTCGCCCTCGACGCCGACGGGCGTCAGGCGGACGTGCTCAGCTCCAACATCGGGCACCTGCTGTGGAGCGGCATCGTCGAGGAGCCCCGGGCGGCGAAGATCGCGCAACACCTGGTCGGTCCCCGGCTCTTCTCCGGCTGGGGGGTGCGTACCCTCGCCGAGGGCGAGGTGCGGTACAACCCGATCGGGTACCACAACGGCACGATCTGGCCGTTCGACAACTCCTTCATCGCCTGGGGGCTGCGCCGGTACGGCTTCGCCGAGGAGGCGGCCGCCATCGCCGACGGGATCATCGCCGCCGCCAGCTACTTCGACGGGCGGCTGCCGGAGGCGTTCGGCGGTTACCGCCGCGAGCTGACCAAGTTCCCGGTGGAGTACCCGACGGCGTGCAGTCCGCAGGCGTGGTCGACCGGTACCCCGATGCTGCTGCTGCGCACCATGCTCGGCATCGAGCCGCACGAGGGGCACCTGGCGGTCGAGCCGCGCCTGCCGGTGGGCATGGGCCGGATCGAGGTGCTGGACATCCCCGGCCGCTGGGGACGGGTCGACGCCTTCGCCCGGGGCCGGATGGAGATGCACCGCCTGGCCGAGTGAGCCCCGCCGCCCCCGGTGCCGGTCGCACCGGGGGCGGCACCGTCGGGTGCCGGCCCGGCCGCCCGGCCGGCACCCGACGGGCTCGGCCCGTCACCCCTCGGCGGCGGCGCTGACCAGGCCGGTGGCGGTGGCGAAGTCGGCCAGTTCCAGCCGGGTCGACTTGCCGACCTTGACCAGCAGGTTGGTGACGTGCTTCTCCACGGTCCGGTCGGAGATGAACAGCCGCCGGCCGATCTCGGCGTTGCGCAGCCGCCCGGCCAGCAGCACCAGCACCTCGAACTCGCGGGCGGTCACCCCGGCCACGCGCAGCGGGTGGGGGATCCGTTCGCAGCCCCGCCGCCGTTGGGCGACCGGGAGTCCGGCCCGGCGCAGCAGCCCCCGGCAGGCGGCGGCGGGCGCGGTCAGGCCGTGGCCGAGGAAATGTTCCTCGGCGGTGCGGACCCACTCGGCGGCCGGGCCCCACCCGTCGGCGAGGGCGGCCTCCCCGACCAGTCGCAGCAGCAGGTGCCGGGCCGTCGGGAAGGAGCCGGCGGCCTCCAGGGCCCGCCGGAAGGCGGCGACGGCCCGCTCCGGCCGGCCCTCCCGGCCGGCCCGGACCGCCTCGGCCGCCGCGACGAACTGCCGGTTCCACCGCAGGCCGGCCTGGGGGGCGGTGGCGACGGCCCGGTACCCGGCCCGGTCGAGCCAGCCGTCCAGCGTGCCGAGCAGCACCCACAGGCCGTACCCGCCGGAGAGGTCGTACGCGTGCGGGGGGCCGGCGGCGCGGGCCGCGTCGAGCAGGTCGACGGCGCGGGGCCGGTCCTCCTCCAGCAGCGCGCAGCAGGCCTCGGCGAGGCCGGTCGCGGTCGCCAGGTGCCAGGGCGGGGCGGCCCCGTCGTCGTGGAACCGGGCCAGGTGACCGGCCATCTCGCGGCGTCGCCCCCGGTGTCCGGCGGCGACGGCGGCGGCGAGGGCGGCGTACCGGGCCGCGCCGGGGTGACCCGCGCGCTCGGCGGTTCGGCGGGCCCGATCGGCCAGGGTGTCGGCCCGGTCGTACTCGCCGTGCAGCGCCGCGACCATCGCGGCGGTGCCGTCCAGGTCGGCGGTGAGGGTCCGGTGGCCGGTCCGGGCGGCCTCCGCCCGGACCGCGCGCAGCCGTTCCGGGGAGCCCTCCCGCCAGGCGTACTCGGTGGCGAGGTGGACGAGCGAGCGCAGCCGCCAGCAGGGCAGGTCGTGCCGCTCGGCCTCGTGCAGCATCGCCTGCAACGCCGACCGGGACCGGTCGGCGTCGGTGCGGGCGGCCAGCAGGGCCTGCACCTCCAGCGCGGCGCAGAGCTGGTCGGGGCGGTGCCGGTCCCGCGCGGTGCGGCCGGCGCGGTCGGCGAGTTCCGCGATCCGTTCCGCCGAGGCCGGCTCGGGCAACTGGTGCAGCAGCCGGGCCTCGACGAGGTCCAGCGCGGCGAGCGCCGGCGCCGGGTCGGCGGGGCTCCCGTCGCCGGCCGGACGGAGGGTACGGCGGGCCAGCCGGACCCGGGACAGCCCGTCCCGGGTCCGGCCGGTGAGTCCGGCGGCGCGGGCCAGGTGGGCCTGGAGCAGCGCGAGCCGGGCCGGCGGCACGGTCTCCGCCAGGCCGTCGAGGGCGGTACCGAGGCCGAGCGCCCGGTGCGGGTCGCCCGTCTCGATCAGCGCCACCAGCAGCGCGTCCAGCAGGTCGGCGCGGACGGCCGGCGGCTCGTCCCCGGTCAGTTCCCAGGCGCGGCTGAGCTGGTCGACGCCGTGCTGGGCGCTGCCCCGGGCCAGCGCGGCGCGGCCCGCCTCGGCGTGCAGCCGGGCGGCGCCGGCCCGGTCGCCGGCGGCGTGCCGCAGCGTGGCCAGGTACGGCAGCCACGGTGTCGCCGGGTCGGGCAGCCGGGCCTGGACCGCGTCGGCGAGCCGCCCGGCCAGGTCCCGCCGCTCGGCGACGGTCAGGGGTGCCAGCAGCGCGGCCGGGGCCAACGCCGCCCGGAACCGGTACCGGCCGGGGGTCTCGTCGTCGGCCCGGACGAACCGGTGGTCGGTGGCCTGCCCGAGCAGGTCCCACACGGTCGGTTCGTCGACGGCCAGGGCGGCCCGCAGCACGTCGACGGGGAAGTCCGCGCCGAGCAGGGCCGCCGCGCGCAGCGTCCGGTGCACCGGTGGCGGGAGGGGGCGCAGGCGCTGGTCGAGGCTGCGGACCACGGTCGGCGGCAGCAGCCGGGCGGGTTCGGCGCTGACCTCCCAGCCCTCGCCCCGCCGGACCAGCACCCCGGCGGAGAGCAGCGCGCCGAGCAGTTCCTCGACCACGAACGGGTTGCCGTCGCCGTCGGCGTGCAGCCGATCCAGGACACCCGCCGGCACCCGGTCGGGTCGCACCCCGAGCCAGTGGGCGGCCAGCAGGTCGACCTCGGCGGCGTCGAGCCGGTCCAGGTGCAGCAGGCGGGCGGTGCGCCGCAGGCCGGCGGTCTCGGCGAGGTCGACGGCGGGCCCGGCACCGGCGCGGGCCGTGCCGACCAGGGCGGCCGGCTGGTCGGTGAGATTGTCCACCAGGTACTCGGTGACGGTGAGGGTCACCTCGTCGGCGTGCTGGAGGTCCTCCAGCACGAGCAGGCAGCCGTGCCGCCGGCCGACCACCCGGAGCAGGCGCAGCACCGCCTCGGCCAGCACCAGGGGCGAGGCCGCCGGCCCGAGTTCGGCGTACCGGGCCCACTCGGGCACCAGCCCGCCGAGCACCGGACGCAGCGGCTCCAGCTCCGGGTCGGTGGGCATCCCGGCCGCGCGGGAGAGCGCGGAGAACGCCTCGCAGTACGGCCGGCAGGGGGCCGGGCCGGCGGTGGGACTGCTGCGTCCGGTGAGGACGGTCAGCCCGTTGGCGCGGGCCCGTCGTCCCAGCTCGGTCACCAGGCGTGACTTGCCGGTGCCGGCGTCGCCGAGCACGAAGGCGGCGCGGCCGGCGGGCCGGTCGGGGTGCGGCAGGCATCCGACCAGGTGCCGCAGTTCGTCGGTACGGCCCACGAGGGCCTGCGGATTCGTCATCGTCGGCGGCTCCACGAAGCTCGTGCGCCAGGCGACCCCCACACGTCCGGCGACGTCGATACGACTGTCCTGACTAGATGCGTACCAGCCGGCGCGGTACTCCGTCCAACCGTGTCGGTGACGCTCGGTGACCATCGGAAGTCGTTGATCGGCTCGTCGGCCCCGTCGTCCGCGCTGGTCAGCGTCGGCGTGGTGGACCCCGGAGATCGACGCTTTCCGCCACCCACGTGTTCAGAACACGAAAAACATTTCCGTTCGGGATGCGGGGTGTCCCCGGTCCGTCCCGCCGTCCGCCCCGCCCGTCCCGTACCGGTCGGCGGCCCGTCCGGCGGGCACCCCGCAGGTTCGCGGGCCAACCCCCACCTTTCCGGTACGACCATTGATGATCTTGATGGGGCGGGCTTGGCTGTGGACATCCGATCGGACGGAATTCCCGCACCACCGACTCAAGGAGATCGCCATGATGCACGAGGTTCTGGAGCTGCAGGTCGTGGAGACCGAGGACGCGGAGTTCCTCCCCGAGGCCCCGATCACCGACGGCAGCGGGATCAGCTTCACCTGCTGAACGGGCCGCGCCCGGGACCCGCGCTCCCGACGGGTCCCGGGCGCCCCCCGTCCGCCCCCCCGCCACCCCAGGACGTCCCCACCCACCCGACGGAGGTTGCGTTGCGACTCATGGACTCCCTGCGGGCGTACACGGTGAGCGACCCGCTGCACTTCGAGCGCCTCGAACACCGCCTGCCCGCCGACGACCTGCTGGCCCTCGTCGAGCGCCGGCTCGGTGGCGACGCCCCGGTGGACACCTCCGGCATCTGGGCCCGCTGCCTGCCCCGGCCGATGGCCGACCTGCCGGCGTACGGGTGGAAACTGCACGTCTCCAGCCGTCCCGCCGAGGTGGCCGCCGTCCTCGCCGCCGTCGTCGACGAGTACGAGGTCGAGCCGTTCAACTTCAAGTGCGTCCGGGACTCGGCCCTCGCCCTGTCCCAGGTCGCCCGCTGGTGGCCCCGGGGCGGGGCGGGCAAGGCCGTCACCGTCTACCCCGAGTCGACCACGCACGCGCTGCGCCTCGCCGACCGGCTCGCCCGGCGGCTGGCCGGCTTCGACGGCCCGTACATCCTCAGCGACCGCCGGTACCGGGACAGCCGCGTCGTGCACTACCGGTACGCCACCTTCCGCTCCGGCGGCGGCATCGACGCCGACGGCCACGCCACCGCCGAGGTCACCGGCCCGGACGGGACCGTCTGGCAGGACGACCGGGCACCCCGGTTCGCCCCGCCGCCGTGGGCCGGCGACGACCCGTTCCCCCCGGCCGAGGCCGACGACCCGGCCGCCGGCTCGGACCTGCTGCGCCGGTACCGGATCACCGGCGTGCTGCGGCACACCACCGCCGGCGGGGTGTACGCGGCGACCGGCCCGGACGGCCGGGACGTGGTCGTCAAGGAGGCCCGCCCGCACACCGCGATCGCGCCGGACGGCTCCGACGCCGTCGAGCGGCTGCACCGGGAGCACCGGTACCTGGAGAAGCTGGCCGGCACCGGGGTCGCCCCGCGCGCCCTGGAACTGGCCACGGTCTGGGAGCACACCTTCCTCGTGCAGGAACGGATGCCGGGGATCACCCTCCAGGTCTGGCTCGGCCGAAACCAGCCGCTGGCCCAGGGACACCGCGACGCCGGCACCCACGCCACGTACCGGTCCCGGGTCGCGTCGCTGCTCACCCAGTTGCGGGCCGCCCTGGACGCCTGCCTCGACCACGGTGTGGTCTACAACGACGTCTCGCTGAGCAACATCATCGTCGACGGCGACGACCGCCTGCGACTGATCGACTTCGAGTCCGGCCGGGAGGTGGGCAGCGACCCGCACCGGTACCAGCGCACCGCCGGCTTCGCCCCGGCCCCCGACTCGCCCGCCTGGTCCGACCACGAGCAGTGGCTGCGGTTCGCCGTCGCCGCCGTCGAGGCCGCCTGCATCGCCCCGCGCAACTCGCTGTTCGGGCTGGACCCGGCGGCGGCGGGGCGGAGCATCGCGCACGCCGGCCGGCTCGTCGGCTGGGACACCGATCCGCTGCTGGCCGCGCTGGAACGCGGCGTCCCCGGCATCCGCCCCGCCGGTCCGGCGACGACCCCGGCCCGCGCCGGGCGACCGCACGGGGCGGACAGCGGCGCGGTCGACCCGACGGAACCCGGTCGGGTGGCCGCCGACATCGCCCGGCACATCCGGGCCGGTGCCACCCCGGACCGCGCCGACCGGCTCTTCCCGGCCGACCCGGAACTGTTCCGGACCAACCCGCTCTCCGTCGCCTGGGGCGCCACCGGCGTGCTGCGTGCGCTGCGGCACCTCGACGGCGGCGTCGACCCCGACCACCTCGCCTGGGTGCACCGCCGCCTCGACGCGGGCCGCCCGCTGCCCCCCGGCCTGTACGTCGGGGCCGCCGGCATCGGCGTCGCGCTGCTCGAACTCGGCGCCCCGGAACGCGCCGCCGACCTGCTCGAATCGGCCGCCATCCGGGCCGTCCGGGACCCCGACCTGCCCGCCGACGTGGCCACCGGCCGGGCCGGCATCGGGCTGGCCCTGCTCGCCGCCGCCGACCTCACCGGCGACCCGGCGTACCTCGACCGGGCCCAGGCCGTGGCGACCACGCTGCGCCGCGAGGCCGAGGACGACGGCTCCGGGCTGTGGTGGGCGCCGAAGGCGGGCACCGCCCGCTCGATCGGCTACCTGTACGGCTCCTCCGGCGTCGCCGGCTTCCTCACCGCCCTCGCCGTCGCCACCGGGCAGCGCCAGCACCTGCGGACTGCCCGCCGCGCCCTCGACCACGACCTCGACCGGGGACAGGTCCGCGCCTGCGGCGGCCTCGGGTACAACGCCCACGTCGGCGGAGTCGCCTACGAGCCGTACTACTCCCGGGGCGGCTCCGGGGTGGCGATGGCGGTCACCGCGCTGCTCGCCGCCACCGGGGACGAGCGGCTGCGCGAGCTGTTGCCCCGGATGGTCCGGGGGCTGGTCACCCCGGTCACCGTCCAACCCGGACTCTTCACCGGCAGCACCAGCATCGGCGAGATGCTGCTCGACGTGCGGGCGGTGCTGCCCGCCGAGCCGCAGGTGGACGCCGCACTGGAACCCCTGGTCGCGGCGATCTGCGCGGTCTGCCGCCGGGGCCCCGACGGGGTCGCCGTGCCGGGTTCCGGCCTGGCCCGGTACAGCGCCGACGTGGCCACCGGAGCGGCCGGGGTCGCCCTGTTCCTGCGCCGGCTCGCCGACGGTACGCCCACCGCCGACCTGCGGTACGGCCGCCCGCTGCCGGGGGTGCGCGATGAGCGGTGAGCGTACCCATCTCGGGGTGGTCTGCACCGGGGCCAGCGGGGCGCTCGGCCTGCCGGCGCACCTGGCCGCGTGGCGGCGGGTGGTGGACGCCCCGGTCCGGCTGCTGCTGACCCGCTCGGCGCTCGGCTTCGTCAACCCGGACGCGCTGCGCTGGCTCGCCGACGAGGTGGTCGAGCCCGGCGACCGGCGGTTCAACCCGGTCGGCTTCGGCCGGACCGCCCGGTTGCTGGTGGTCTGCCCGGCGACCACCAACTTCCTGGTCTGTGCCGCCCTTGGGCTCGCCTCCACACCGGCCCTGACCGCGCTGCTCGCCCACCCGGACCCGGCGTTGCTCTTTCCGCACACCGACCCGGTGATGTGGTCGGCCGAGACCACCCGGGACGCGGTGGACCGCCTGCGCGACCTCGGCCACACCGTGGTCTCCCCGGAACGGGAGGAGGCGTACCGGATCTTCGACCGAAGCTTCGCGGAGAGCCGGCCGATGCCCCAACCGGCCCGGACCGCCGAGATCATCGGCAAACGCTGGGCCGACCTGCCGTGACCGGCCGCCTGTCCCTGCTGCGTGCCCGGCCGGACTTCGCCCGGTACTGGTGGGGGCAGGCGTTGTCCCAGTTCGGCAGCCGGACCGGGGACGTCACCCTGCCGCTGATGGTGCTCACCCTCACCGGCTCGCTCTGGGCCGCCGGGCTGGTCAGCACCGTTCGACTGGTCACCCTCAACGCCGCCCGGCTGCCCGCCGGGGTGCTCGCCGACCGCTGGGACCGGCGGACCGTGATGGTCGCGGTGGACCTGGCCAAGGCGGCGATCTGGACCGCCCCGGCCGTGCTGCTCCTGCTCGGGCAGGCGCACCTGTGGATGCTGGTCGCCGTCGGCGTGCTCGACGGGCTGGTCAGCGCGATCTACAACCCGGCGGCCGGGGCGGCCCTGCGCCGGCTGGTCGACGACCACGAACTGACCCCGGCCGTGGCGCTGAACGAGGCGCGCAGCTACGCGGCCGGGATGGCCGGGCCGATCGTCGGCGGGGCGCTCTGGGCGGTCGCCCCCTGGCTGCCGTTCCTGCTCGACGGGGTGACCTTCCTGGCCTGCGCCTGGCTCACCGTCCGGATCACCACCCCGCTCGGCGGCGGGGCGGCGGCGACCGCCGACGGGATGCTCGCCGGCATCCGGTTCGGGCTGCGCTTCGTGGTGCGGCACCGGTTCCTGCGCACCATGACCCTCTGGGCCGCGCTGCTCAACTTCGCCACCGCCGGGGCCTTCTTCGGCATCGTGCCGCTGCTGGAGTCCGCCGGCACCTCGGGCACCGTGATCGGGGCGGCCACCGCCGCCGTCTCCGCCGGAGCGCTGCTCGGCGCGCTGGCCGCGCCCCGGCTGGCCGGTGACCGGCCGTACCCGGTGCTGCTCGCGGCCGGGATCGCCGCCGTCCTGCTCACCGCCGCCGTCGCCGTCCGACCCGACGTGACCGTCACCGTCACCTGCCTGGCCCTGCTCTCGGCGGTCGGACCGGTGCTGGTGGTGCTGCTCACCGCCCGGATGTACCGGCTCGTCCCGGACGAGGTGATGGGCCGTACCCAGAGCGCGATGCTGCTCGTCGGCTCCCTGCTCTACCCGTTCGGCTCCGTCGTCGTGGGCGCGGTGTGGCAGGCCGCCGGCCCGTCGGCGGCGTACGCCCTGATCACCTGCTGCCTGCTCGGCTGCGCGGGGCTGTCGCTGGCCCGGCCGATCCGGGCCGAACTCGCCCGCGCCCCCGCCCCCGCCGAGCCGGTACCGGCCTGACCGGGGCGGCCCGCCCCGCCGCCGGCCGACCCGTGATGAAGGAGGAACCCATGTCGTCCGCGCTCGCCCGGCTCGTGCCGGACCCGGAGAAGTTCCGCGCGCACCCGCCGACCGACCCGGTCGTCTGGCACCAGCCGCCGGAGCCGGTGACCGACCTGCTCCCGCTGGCCTCGGTGGACACCCTGGTCGCCGAGGGGTCGCTGCGGGCCAGCATGCTCAGCGTGGTGCTCGGCGGCCAGCGGCAACCGGCCACCGCGTACACCTGGGGGCAGCGCCCCACCCAGCCCGGCTTCTCCGACGTGGTCCGGCCGGCCGAGCTGACCGCGCTGCTCGACCGGGGTGCGACGCTGGTGCTGGAGTCGCTGCACCGCACCTGGCCGCCGGTGGGCCGGCTGTGCCGGCAGCTCAGCCGGGAGGTCGGAGTGCCGGTGCAGGCCAACGCCTACCTGACCCCGGCCGGGGCGCAGGGCTTCGCCCACCACCACGACACCCACTCGGTGCTGATCGCGCAGACCGCCGGCAGCAAGACCTGGCAGCTCAGCCCGCCGATCGTCACCGACCCCCTGGAGCACCAGCCGTTCCGGGCGGCCATGGTCACCGACGAGCACCGACGGCAGTTCGCCGAGCCGGTGCTGGAGGCGGTGCTGCGCCCCGGCGACGTGCTCTGGGTGCCGCGCGGCTGGATCCACAACGGCTTCGCCACCGACGAGCACTCGCTGCACCTGAGCCTGTCGCTGCCGCCGCTCACGCCGTACTGGGTGGCGACCGAACTGGTCCGTACCCTCGACGGCGACGAGCGGTTCCGCCGGGACCTGCCGTGGGGCTTCGGCCAGGACCCGCAGCTCCGCCGGGAAGTCGTCGCCGAGGTGGTCGACCTGCTGGCGGCGGCCCTCGGTGACCTGGACCGAAACGCGACCGCCGACCGGCTGGCGGGGCGGTGGCGGCGGTACTTCCTGGAGCCGGAACGCCGGCCGGTGGAGACGGTGCTGGGCGACCCGCTCGGCCCGGACACCCCGCTGCGGCCGGTGCCGGAGGCGGTCTGCGGGACCGACCGGCTGCCCGACGGGCGGCTGCGGCTGCACCTGGCCGACACCGCGCTGCTGCTCGACCCGCCGGCCGCCGAGCCGGTCGCCGCCTGGCTGGCCGACGGGTCCACACCACGGACCGCCCGGCAGCTCGGCCTGGCCGAGGCGGCGGGGGTGACCCTGCTCCGTGGACTGCTGGGCGCCGGGGTGCTGCGACGGGCCTGACCCGCGTCGGACCGGCCCGGCGCGGCTGGTCCGACCGGCTTCCCGCCAAGCCCGGCGCGGCCGGTCTGACCTGCTCCGGGACACCCCGCTCCGCGCCGGTTCGACACCCGGGGCGACAGGGTACTGTCGCCGCATGCCGGAACTCGTGTACCCGCCCGTGATCGCCGCCGCCAGGACGATGTTCCGGGTGCTCGACCTGCGCCTGACCGTGGAGGGCTCGCACCACGTGCCACGGACCGGCGGAGCGGTGATGGCGAGCAACCACATCAGCTACCTCGACTTCATCTTCTGTGGCCTCGGTGCCCTGAAGTCGAAGCGGATGGTTCGGTTCATGGCCAAGCAGGAGGTGTTCACGCACCGCATCTCCGGTCCGCTGATGCGGGGCATGAAGCACATCCCGGTGGACCGGCAGGCCGGGGCCAGCTCGTTCCGCGCGGCCGTGGAGGCGCTGCGGCAGGGCGAGGTGGTCGGCGTCTTCCCGGAGGCCACCATCAGCCGGTCGTTCACCGTGAAGGAACTCAAGAGCGGCAGCATCCGGATGGCCCGGATGGCCGGGGTGCCGGTGCTGCCGACCGCGCTCTGGGGCACCCAGCGGCTCTGGACCAAGGGCCGCCCGCGCACCCTCACGCGCCGGCACACCCCGGTCACCATCCTGGTCGGCGAGCCGATGGACCCGGCCGACTACCCGAACAGCCCGGCGATGGCCACCGCGCTGACCGAGCGGCTCAGCGCCCTGGTGGACCGGGCCCAGCGGGAGTACCCGGAGACCCCGTCCGGGCCGGACGAGACCTGGTGGCTGCCCGCCCACCTGGGCGGCACCGCGCCCACCCCGGAGGAGGCCGCCGAGCTGGACGCCCGGGGCGACCGCACCCCGACCGCCTGACCCGTCACCCGCCCGGCCCGTCACCGCATGACGGTCACCTGCCTGATCGTCACCGCCTCGGGTTGCTGCGGCGGCGGTCAGCAGGCCGAGCCGGGGCGGCTCGGCTGCGCCGACCGGGCCGGTCTCGCCCACGGACCGGACCGCCACGACGCGCCCGTGGGCAAGCCCGACGGGGCCGTGAGCGGGGTCGACGGTCCCGTGGGCGTAGTCGTCGGGCCGGGCCGGGCCGTCGGGCCGGACCAGTCGGCCTCGTCCGGGCCGGGAGCGGCCCGGTAGTAGTCGTCGCGGGAACGGAACTCGACGGGCAGCGCGCCGGCGAGCACGACCCGGGTGCCGGCCGGCAGGGGGGCCGGGCCCACCTGCCGCAGCAACTCGTCGCGCTCGGGCGGGGAGAGCTCGACCAGCTCCGGCCGGGTCAGCCGGAACGTGGACACGAACCGGCGGAGCTGTCGGCCCAACTCCGCGACCTCCCCGGCCGGCCCGGTCAGGGCCAGGGTGGGCTGCCGGATCGTCCGCAGCGTGTCGCAGACCACGAACAGCTCCTTCTCGTCGCCCGCCCCGGTGGGCCGCAGCTCCAGCCGGGACGGCCACTGCCAGCGGAGCTGACCGGTGACCAGGCGGGCCCGGCCGGTCGGGCCGGGGTGCCGGGGGCCGTCGTCGGCCGGCGCGCGGTGCCGATGCGCGGTGTCGACCAGGGCCAGCGCCGGACCGGCGCAGACGTACACCAGCCGCCGGTCGGTGACCGTCACCGTCGCCGCCGTCGGCAACACCCACTGCCGTCGCCCCTCGGTCGGCCCGAGCAGGTGCCCCGACACCCGCAGCCGGCACCGGCCGACGACCCGCTCACCGAACTCCGGCACCAGATCGTACCGGCGGTCCAGCACCGGACCCTCGTCGTCGTCCGGCGCGTCGAACCGGTGCGGGCCGATGAAGAACGGGTACGCGTCGTCGCGCATGGGTCGACCTCCCGCCGCAGAGGGACTGTCAGGAGAGCTTCGCCCACCCCGTTTGTGGTGTCATGACACCCGTTAGGGGGTCGGCCGGTCGTACGCCGCGTATGACCGGTAGTTGCCGATCTCTTCCGGCCGGACGAGACCGTCCTCGATCGCGCGGGCGAGCAGGGCGGCCTTGGTCGCCGCCGGCCGGCCCGCCCGGGTGTACTTGATCCGGGCCCGGTCGACGTACTGCTTCACGGTGTGCTCACTGATCTGCATCCGCCGGGCCACCGACGCCTTCGACATCGACTGGAACCACAGCAGCAGCGCCTCCCGTTCCTTGTCCGACAGTGCCGGCCGGTCCGGTCGCGGGTCACCGACCATCGCCCCGGCCAGGGTCGGCGACACGTACGGACGGTCGCTGGCGGCGGCGAGGACGGTGGCCACACAGTGCTCCCGCCCCTCGTGCTTGGCGAGGAACGCCACCGCCCCGGCGTCCAGCACGGCGAGCATGGTCGCCGGGTCGGAGTGCTCCGAGTAGACCACCACCCGACGCCCGGCCGCGCTCAGCTCGGCCAGCTTGTCGATCATCATGCGGCCGTGCAGCCGCAGGTCGAGCAGGACCACGTCGGCCTCCGGCGCCTCCCGCAGCACCTCGTCCGGATCGTCCCCGGTGGCCAGGACGGTGAGCCGGGGCTCGGTGGCCAGCCAGGCGCGGACCCCGTCGATCACCACCGGGTGGTCGTCCACGATGGCCACGCCCACCGGCCGGGCGCCGGTCACCGGCTCCGCCACCGGGTCTGCGTCCATCTGATCGTCCCGTCCCGCTCGTCGAGGTGCGTCACGTGGTCGTCGTCCGGGCCCGGGTCCGGCGGGCCGGTGGCCTCCGGTACGCCGTGCGTCGGGCCCCCGTGGTCCGGGGTGACCAGCCCGACCACCACCTCGTCCGGGCCGCAGACCACGGTGAGCCGGGCCCAGCCGCGCGCGTCGACCAGCGCCGTGGTGAGCGGCTCGGCGAGCCGGCGGCGGATCCGCACCGGCAGCGCCGGTGGGACGCCGACGGTGGCCAGGTCGATCCGGATTCCGTGGCGTTCGGCCAGGTCGGCGGCGGCCCGAAGCTCGTGCAGCAGGGGATCGGGGACGTCGTCGGACTCGGCGATGAGCCGGCGCAGCCGGGCCGCGGCGAGCGCGCAGCGTCGCTGCACCCGGGGGTCGGTGGGGTCGGCCCGCCCGGCGGCCAACTCGGCGAGCACCGCCCCGGCGTCGTCGGCGACCAGGGCGAGCCGGCCCCGTCGGTCGCGCCGGGCCCGCTCGGCGGCCTCCCGTTGCGCCGTCGCGGCGTGCGCCGTCGCGGCGGCCTCGGCCCGCTGCCGGGCGAGGGAGGTGATCGCGGCGCTGCCGAAGAAGACCGCCACCGGCAGCGACGCCGTGCCGTAGCCGTACATCGCGTACCGGGCCAGGTCGGCCGGGTCGGTCGCGCCGTGCCCGAACAACGCGCCGAGGGCGATCGTTGAGTGCGCGCCGAGCAGCACGACCAGCCCGGTGACCCGGCGTCCCCAGCAGACCAGCACGAAGAACCAGCCCAGGGTGCTCCACACCCAGTTCGCGGCGGTGAAGAGCCGGTCCGGGCCGACGGCGGCGAAGACCGTCACGTCGACCGCGAGTAGCAGCACCGACAGCCGGCGGACCGGCACCCGGCGCCCGGTCAGCAGCCGGCCGGCGGTGAGGGCACCCACCCCGGCGGTGACCAGCCAGCCGGCGGCCACCACCACCGGGGCGGCCAGGTCCGGCCAGCCGCCGAGGACGGCGGGCAGGCCGATCGCCACGTGCCACGCCGCCGCGATGGTGACCGCCACGATCCGCCCGCCGCGTTCCGAGGCCCGCGCCACGCCCGTGCCGGGCCGGTCCGCCGGCCCCGAAGGGGACGGGCCGAGGGCCGGGGGCACCGTACGGGGCTCAGCCGGCACGGGGCCACTCCAGCCGGATCCGGGTACCCGAGCCGGGGCGGCTGTGCACCGTCACCCGCCCGCCGACGGCCTCGGTACGCCCGCGTACCGACTCGCGCAGCCCGTACCGGTGCGCCGGCACCGTGCCGGGGTCGAAGCCGGGGCCGTCGTCGGTGACCTCGACCACGACGGCGGTCGGGGCACCGGTCAGGCGCAGCGTGACCCGCGCCCCGGGGGCGTGTCGCACCACGTTGGACAGCGTGGCCCGAACGCTCGCCGCCAGCGCGTCGGCGACCGCCGTCGGCACCCGGCACGGCGGCAGCGACGCGGCCACCGGCAGGTCGGGCAGCCGGTCGAGCACCGCCCGCAGCCGGTGGTCCAGGGCCACCGTGGGGCGGTCGGCCCGGGAACCGTCCGTGGCGTCGGCCGTGGTCGGCACGGTCACCGCGTCGGCCGTGGTCGCCACTCTCGCCGCGTCGGCCGTGGTCGGCGCGGTCGCCGCGTCGGCCGCGGTCGCCGGGTCGGCCGTGGTCGCCGGGTCGGCCTGGTCGGTCGGGTCGGTGAGGGTGCGCAGGTCGGCGGCGCACCGGTCGCGCAGGGCCGGTGAGCCCTCCCGGACCGCGCCGAGCCCGACCATGGTGAGCGTGCCGAGCACGGTGTCGTGCAGGTCGCGGTTCTGCTGCCGTTCCACCTGCCGGGCGGTGCGGGCCGCCACCGCCTCCCGGGTCAGTCGCTGGTAGTCGGCGAAGGCGCGGTCCGCCCGCCCGATCCGCCGCCGCATCACCGAGGTCATCAGCGCCGCGCAGCCGGCCTGGACCAGCAGCGTGGCGGCGTGCGCCCGCGCCTCCCCGCCCTGCCCGGCCCACGACGCGCCGGCCGCGTACCCGGCGGTGACCAGCAGCCCGGCCGGCAGCGACCAACGTGGCGGCGCGGTGGCCTGGGCGTTGATCACCGTCGTGCTGGCCAGGACGGCGACCCAACTGCCCTCACCGGGCAGCACCTCGGGGGCGACGAGGTGGGGGACGAGCAGGCAGGTGGCGGTGGTGAGGGCGACGTCGCCGAGCACCAGCGCCGGCCGGAAGCCCCGGCGCAGCGCGTGCGCGGCGTACCAGAACGACCAGGCGGTGAGCACCACCACGGCGGCGACGAGCAGGGGCACCCGCACGGGTGGGGTGCGGACGGTGAGCGCCACCGCCGCGCCGGCCAGCCCGCAGGTCAGCCGGAGCAGCGCGGGCAGCGTGGTGAAGATCAGGGTGAACGCGCCGCCGGCCGGACCGTCCAGCGGGGTCGACGGAGCGGTTGGCGCGGGCACGGCCGACATCGGGAGGCGTCCTTCTGTGGCGACACGACCCGATCCGGGTCCGCGAGGGTGTCGATCGACGTCGGAGAATAACACGATACGTCGCGCTGAGTCACCCACCGTACTCGGCTCGGATCGTCCCCGTCGGGCCGCCATGCCGGTCCGATGCTGTTCCACGCCGACCCGCCATCACCCGGTGTCACCGCTCGGGCGCGGTGTCGCCGGCGGTCGAACGGCCGTCGCCAGGCTCAGGGGTGGCAGGCGACGGTGAGCGGGCGGGTCTCCCCGGCGGTGGTGAGCAGGATGCGCCACCGCCCGCAGGCGCAGCGCTGGTAGTGCACCCGGCCCTCGCTGGTCCGGTGGGTCGACGTGGTCCGGCTGGCGTGCTGGTGCGCGGCGGTTCTCGACATGACACCAGCATGGTGTAATGCCATTATGCAGATCAACCCTTACGGCACGGACGCGGTGCGGCTGGCCCTCGACCTCGTCGTCCACCCGCCGGAGACCGCGCCCGAGCTGGCCGCCCGGTGCCGGGCCGCCGGCCTCGTGGTGGACGTGCCGGTCGACGCCACCGACCTCGCCGCCACCCGGGACTTCCTGACCGACTGGCTGGCCGTGGTGGACGCCGCCGACCCGCCGGCCCGGTCCGCCCTGCTGAACACGCTGCTGCGCGAGGCGTCGGCGCATCCTCGGCTCACCGACCACGCCGGCACCGGGTGGCACCTGCACTACCGGGACCCGGACCTGCCCCTGGCCGGGGTGCTGCGCGCCCTGATCAGCGTCGGGACCGCGCTGCACCTGGCCGGCCGGGGCATGCACCGGCTGGGCCGGTGCGGGGCCGAAGACTGCGACCGCCCGTTCGCCGACGTCAGTCGCACCGGCCGCCAGCGGTACTGCTCGCCGGGGTGCGCCAACCGGGACGCGGTCCGCCGGCACCGGTCCCGGGCCCGGTCAGTTGACCGGTAGCACCGTCGGCCCACCGCCCCGTACCGACCCGGTCAGGGGCCGGCCGCCGGACCAGAAGAAGCAGCGCACGCCCCGGTCGCCGCGTGCCCAGGCCTGGGCCGAGGGCAGCCGGTACGCCGACCCGGTGCGGTAGCGCAGCTCGTCGTCGACCGGTACCCGGGCGTACCGCGCGATCACCTGGCGGCAGCGGGTGTGCACGGTCTCCTCGTCCCGGTCCACCTCGCCGTGCCAGCCGTCCGGGGCGGTCCAGGTGCCGGCGTACTCGAAGCGGTGCGGCCCGGCGCAGGGGGCCTGCCGCAGGCGGCGTCCCTCGTCCTCGTCGAAGCAGGTGAGCCGGACCGGTGAGTCGCCGGTCAGGACGCCCCGCAGGCTGCCGCTGTACGGGACCGCCGAGTCGCTGTCGCCGTTGACCCCGTGGACCTCGTCGAGGACGAACAGGTCGCAGCGGTACCACCGGCTGCCGCCCGCCCACCCCGCCGGTGAGGTCGGGGTGGCCTGCACGGACAGCCGTCCGCCCCGCCAGTCGCCGCCGACGAAGTCCCGGGCCCTGCGGTCGCACTCGGTGAACGCGGCGAGTAACGCCGCCGACCCGGCCCCGGGCGGGTGCTCGCGCCGCGCGGTCGCGCCGGTGAAGGTCCCGACGTGGAACGTCTCCGCCAGGTGCGGCCGGGCGCAGTCCACCGGCTGGTACGAGGCCAGCCGGCCGGTCGGCTCGACCAGCGCGTGGCAGTCACCGGCGCGGGCGACGAACCGTTCCGCCTCGGCCACCGGCAGCCAGTCGTCGGTGAGATCGCCGTCGGTGCCGGTCGGTGCGCCGAACCCGGTCAGGACAGCCGCCACCAGCGCGGTCACGACGACCGCGCGCAGCCAACGTCGCATATGGACTCCCGAGACCCCCGTGAGGACCGGCGCAGCATACGACACCAGGGCCGACCTGCCGCCCGCCGTCACCACGCCCGACGACGGGTCGGGACGCCACCGGACCGCGCCGGGGACCGCCCGCCGCACCGGCGTCCGCGCCGGGGCCACCGGCGGGACGCTCCGGCCACTAGCATCCGCGCCGTACGTCGGGCGTCCGCGCCGTACGTCGGGCCGGACCGAAGGCCCGGCCCGGACGACCCGCCGGACAGCTTCGTCGGCGAGGTGCCCCGTGCCCGGCTGCCGTTCCGGTCCATCGTGGTCGCCAGCCGCACCGACCCGTCCGCCACCGTCGACCAGGTCCACGGGTACGCCCGGGACTGGGGCGCCGAGCTGTACGACGCGGGGGAGGCCGGGCACCTCGACACCGCCAGCGGGTACGGCCCGTGGCCGGCGGGGGAGCTGCTGCTCCGGCGGCTGGTCGACGAGCCCTGACCCAGGACCGCTACCGGGCGCGGCGACGGGTGACCAGTCGGCGGAGACCGCTGACGAGCAGCACCAGCGCCACGGCGGGCACCACGAGCAGGCCCCACGGTCGGCGGTGGGTCTCCACCGCGAAGGCCAGCGGCGTGCCGGGCGGCTCGATCCGGCCGTGCACCTCGTACCGGCCGAGCAGGGCGGCGTCCAACGGCACCGGGACCTGGTAGTCGCGGCTCTGTCCGGCGGGGACGGTACCCAGCGCCGGTGCGGCCACGATCGTCGGTACCCCGCCGGCGGGGCCGGCGAGCAGCGAGAACGGCGGGTCGACCACGTCGGTCGGGCCCGGATTGTGCAGCGTGAGGTGCAGACTCAGCTCGCCGGGCAGGCCGAACCACCCGCCCACCCCGGACCGGTCCACGGCCCGGAGCCCGGCGAGGAGCAGTTGCGCCGGCCCGGCCTCGGTGACGGCCGGCGCGCGGACGCCGGTCAGCGGCAGCGCCACGGTGGCCCCGGGGGTGCCGGTCGGGGTCCGGACCCGCAGCAGGCAGGGGCAGGCGACCGGCGGCGCGGCCAGCAGCACCGGGACCCGGGCGCTGCCCGTCGCCGGGACCGGGGCGTGGGTGGCCCGGTCCGTCGCGCAGTCCAGCGCGCCCCGCCGGCCGTCGTTGCCGCAGACCTCGATCTGGACCGTGCCGGCCGGCCAGCCGTCGAGGTCGACCAGCACCGGCTGCCCCACCGCGAGCGGCCCGGCGGGTACGGCGACCCGGGGCGGCGTGGCCGGCGCTCCGCCGGGGGCGGGGGTCGCAGCGGAGCCGGCCGGCGTCAGCAGGGCGACGAGGGTGGCGACGGCGGGCAGGACCCGGTTCACGGCGTGCCGGTGGCCGGGCCGGTGGCGGCCGGTGACGCGCTGTCGGCTCCGGTGGTCGGGCGGGACGCGGCCGTCGACCCGCTGCCGGCTGCGGTGGCCGGGGCGGTCGCGGCCGGTGACCCGCTGCCGGCTGCGGTGGTCGGCGACGCGCTGCCGGCTCCGGTGGTCGGATCGGCCGGGTCGGTGGACCGGCGCTGGCGGCGGCGTCGCCACCACCGGACGCCGAGCCAGCCGGCCCCGGCGGCGAGCAGGGCGAGCAGCAGCCACGGCGGGGCCCACACGCCGGCCGAGCGCAGCACCGGGGGCAGGGCGGTGTCCGTCGTGGTCGGCGCGAGGTCCACGGTGGCGGTCAGCCGCCCCGCCGGTGGTACGCCGGTGATCCGTTCGGTGACGGTGAAGGTGGCGCCGGGCAGCAGGTCGGGCAGGTCCACCGGGGCGGTCCGGGCCAGCTCCCAGCCGAACGGTCCGGCGACGGTGACGGTGCCGGTCCCGCCGACCCGGACGTTGCCGGTGTTGCGCAGCAGGTAGGTGACGACCAGGTCGCCGCCGCCGAACGGGTTGACCGGGTTGTCGTACGTCACGGCGACCGACTCGACGGCGACCGCCGGCCTGATCTCCCCGGTCACCCGCAGGTAGACCCGGGCGGCCAGGCGCTGGTCGACGAGCACCTGCTGCCCGTCGGCGGTGGTGCGGGCCTGGGTGACCGCGCCGATCACGCCACCGGCGTGGTCGCCCGGGGTGGCGTTGGCCGGCACGCTGAGCCGGAACGGGATGTCGGCCCGTTTGCCGGGCTCGACCGTCCAGCTCCGCCGGTCGAGGTGCACCCAGGAGCCCACGTCGGTGGCGGGCTGGGCGGCGGGCAGCAGCGCGAACGCCCCGTCGGTGGTGGTGTACGCGTCGGTGCCGTACACCTCGAAGGTGAGCGGCCGGTCGCTCAGGTTGGTGATGCCGACGTGGTCGGTGAGGGTGCTGCCCGGCGCGAGGTCGTAGATGAAGTAGTTGCGTCCGGTCGGCCCCTGCGGTCCGGACGGCTGCACCGCCCACCGGGCCGGCGCGTCGCCGCCGGACGGGGACGTACCGCCGGTCGGTGCGGGCGTGCCGCCGGTGGCCGGCGCCGGGGTGGGCGCGGCGGCGGCCGGCGGCGCGGCTCCCGCCGTGGTGACCAGCACGGCGGCGAGCGTGACGCAGGCCCGGGACAGGGCGGCGGCGAGGGGCATCGGTGGCTCCGGGAGAGAGGTACGCAGGTGGCGGCCGGCCCGGTG
>NZ_LRQV01000088.1 GCF_001567585.1 Micromonospora rosaria | reverse complement strand
CCCCGTCGAGGCCGCTGAGCGGGGACGCGACGATGTTGCGCACCCGCTCGTGGGTGACGCTGGGCAGCAGCCCGGCCCCGGCCAGTGCGGCGGCGACCCGGTCGACGCCGTCGGGGTCGGCGATCCCCCGCACCTGCACGTTGCCCCGGGAGGTCAGCTCCAGCAGCCCGGTGCCGTCCCGGCGCGACACCTCGGCCAGTCGGCCGAGCTGGGCGGTGGTGAGCCGGCCGCCGGGGATGCGGACCCGCACCAGCAGTCCGTCGGCGGCCTGGTGCGCCCGCAGCGCCCCGGGACACCGGTCGTCCGCAGCGCGGGGCGACGGGGAGGAGACAGCGGGCACCGACTCATCGTAGAGTCGGTGTCTCGGCGCGGATCCGCGCCGAGATCAGCATCACGCGGTCGGCGTGGAGGAACCCGGTGCGAGTCCGGGGCGGTCCCGCCACTGTCACCGCCCGGCGCGCCACCGCCGGGCGGGGAGCCAGACACTCCGGCTGACCGCGACCGACGACCACGGGCGCGGACCCGGGGAGGAGTCACCCAGTGCGTGTGCTGGTGACCACATGATCCTGCTGCTGTCGACCTCGGACACCGACCTGCTCAGCGCCCGCGCCAGCGGTGCGTCGTTCCGGCTGGCCAACCCGGCGCGGGTCGGTGACGACCCCGACGCGCTGGCCCCGCTGCTGGCCGGCGTGGACCTCGTGGTGGTCCGCATCCTCGGCGGCTACCGGATGTGGCAGCCCGGCCTGGACGCGCTGCTCGCCGGGGACCTGCCGGTGGTCGCCCTCGGCGGCGAGCAGCTTCCGGACGCGGACCTGATGGCCCGGTCCACGGTGCCGCAGGGCATCGCCGCGCAGGCGCACGCCTACCTGGCCCAGGGTGGGCCGGACAACCTGCGGGAGCTGCACGCCTTCCTCAGCGACACGGTGCTGCTGACCGGCCACGGTTTCGCCCCACCGGCGGAGCAGCCCACCTGGGGGGTGCTGCCGCGCGACGCCGCCCCGGGGACCGGGCCGACGGTGGGCATCCTGTACTACCGGGCCCACCAGCTCAGCGGCAACACGGCGTTCGTCGAGACGTTGTGCGCGGCCGTCGAGTCCGCCGGCGGGGTGCCGCTGCCGGTGTTCTGCGCCAGCCTGCGCACGCCCGACGCCGCGCTGCTGGAGACCCTCGGCCGGGCCGACGCGCTGCTGGTCACCGTGCTCGCCGCCGGGGGGACCCGGCCGGCGGAGGCGTCGGCCGGCGGTGACGACGACGGGTGGGACGTCGGCGAGCTGGCGGCCCTGGACGTGCCCATCCTGCAGGCGCTGGCGCTCACCCAGGACCGCGCCACCTGGGCCGACAGCGACGACGGGCTCAGCCCGCTGGACGCGGCCACCCAGGTCGCGGTGCCGGAGTTCGACGGTCGGCTGATCACGGTGCCGTTCTCCTTCAAGGAGACGGACGCCGACGGGCTGCCGCACTACGTCGCCGACCCGGAACGCGCCCGCCGGGTGGCCGGCATCGCGGTGCGGCACGCCCGCCTGCGGCACGTGCCGCCGGCCGAGCGGCGGATCGCGGTGGTGCTGTCGGCGTACCCGACCAAGCACGCCCGGGTCGGCAACGCCGTCGGCCTGGACACCCCGGCCAGCGCGGTGCGGTTGCTGCGGGCGCTGCGCGAGGCCGGCTACGACGTCGGCCCGGTCGACGGCCCCGGCGCCCTGCCCGGCCTGGTGTCCGGGGGCGACGGTGACGACGCCGACGGGGACCGGTTCATCCACGCGCTGATCGCCGCCGGTGGGCAGGACCCGGAGTGGCTGACCGACGAGGCGTTGCAGGGCAACCCGGTGCGGGTGCCCGCAGCCGACTACCGCCGCTGGTTCGGGGCGCTGCCGGCGGACCTGCGCGCGGCGATGACCAGCCACTGGGGTCCGCCGCCGGGCGAGCTGTTCGTCGACCGGTCCGGCGGCGGGGACGGCGACATCGTGCTCGCCGGGCTGCGCGCCGGCAACGTACTGCTGATGATCCAGCCGCCGCGCGGGTTCGGCGAGAACCCGGTCGCCATCTACCACGACCCGGACCTGCCGCCGACCCACCACTACCTGGCCGCGTACCGGTGGCTGGACGAGCACTTCGGCGCGCACGCCGTGGTGCACCTGGGCAAGCACGGTTCGCTGGAGTGGCTGCCCGGCAAGAACCTGGGCCTGTCCGCCGGCTGCGGCCCCGACGCGGTGCTCGGCGAGCTGCCGCTGATCTACCCGTTCCTGGTCAACGACCCGGGCGAGGGGGCGCAGGCCAAGCGGCGGGCGCACGCCACCATCGTGGACCACCTGGTGCCGCCGATGGCCCGCGCGGAGAGCTACGGCGACATCGCCCGGCTGGAGCAGCTCCTCGACGAGTACGCCAACATCGCCACCATGGACCCGGCGAAGCTGCCGGCCATCCGGCAGCAGATCTGGACGTTGATCCAGGCCGCCCGCCTCGACCACGACCTGGGCCTGGACCAGCGCCCCCACGACGCCGAGTTCGACGACTTCCTGCTGCACGTCGACGGGTGGCTGTGCGAGGTCAAGGACGCGCAGATCCGTGACGGCCTGCACGTGCTCGGCCAGGCCCCCACCGGCCCGGCCCGGGTCAACCTGATCCTGGCCGTCCTGCGCGCCCGGCAGGTCTTCGGCGGTCAGGTCGGCGCGGTGCCCGGCCTGCGGGCCGCGCTCGGCCTCGACGAGGCCGCCGCCGAGCAGACCGCCGAGGTGGACCGGATCGAGGCGGTGGCCCGCCGCCTCGCCGAGGCGATGGAGGCGCGCGGCTGGGCCGCCGAGGCGGTCGCCGGGGTCTGCGCGGAGGTGCTCGGCCCCGACGATCCCCGCGCCGACGTGGTCCGGCGGGTGCTCGACTTCGCCGCGACCGAGGTCGCGCCGCGCCTGGCCGGCACCACGGACGAGCTGTCGGCGGTCCTGCACGCCCTGGACGGCGGGTACGTGCCGGCGGGGCCGAGCGGCTCACCGCTGCGGGGGCTGGTCAACGTGCTGCCCACCGGCCGGAACTTCTACACCGTCGACCCCAAGGCGGTCCCCAGCCGGCTGGCCTGGGAGACCGGGCAGGCGATGGCGACGTCGCTGCTGGAGCGGTACCGCCGCGACACCGGTGACTGGCCCCGCTCGGTCGGGTTGTCGGCGTGGGGCACCTCGGCGATGCGCACCGCCGGGGACGACATCGCCGAGGTGCTCGCGCTCGTCGGGGTGCAGCCCACCTGGGATCCGGCGTCCCGCCGGGTCACCGGGTTCGAGGTGGTTCCGCTGGCCGACCTGGGCCGGCCCCGCATCGACGTGACGCTGCGCATCAGCGGCTTCTTCCGGGACGCGTTCCCGCACGTGGTGACGCTGCTCGACGACGCGATCCGGGCGGTGGCCGCCCTCGACGAGCCGGACGAGGACAACTACCTCGCCGCGCACGCCCGCGCCGACGCCGCCCGGCACGGTGACGAGCGGCGGGCCACCACCCGTATCTTCGGCTCCAAGCCGGGGGCGTACGGGGCGGGCCTGCTGCCGCTGATCGACAGCGGGAACTGGCGCGACGACGCCGACCTGGCCGAGGTGTACACGGTCTGGGGTGGGTTCGCGTACGGCCGGGGGCTCGACGGCCGGCCGGCGCGCGAGGACATGGAGTCGGCGTACCGGCGGATCGCGGTGGCGGCGAAGAACACCGACACCCGCGAGCACGACATCGCCGACTCCGACGACTACTTCCAGTACCACGGCGGGATGATCGCCACGGTGCGGGCGTTGACCGGGCAGGCGCCCCGGGCGTACATCGGGGACAGCACCACCCCGGACGCGACCCGGACCCGCTCGCTGACCGAGGAGACCGCCCGGGTGTTCCGCGCCCGGGTGGTCAACCCCCGGTGGCTCGCGGCGATGCGCCGGCACGGCTACAAGGGCGCCTTCGAGATGGCCGCCACGGTGGACTACCTGTTCGGCTACGACGCCACCGCCGGGGTGGTGACCGACTGGATGTACGGGCAGCTCGCCGAGAGCTACGTCCTCGACCCGGAGAACCAGGCGTTCCTGCGCCGGTCGAACCCGTGGGCGCTGCGCGGCATCGTCGAGCGGCTCACCGAGGCGGCCGACCGGGGGCTGTGGGCCAAGCCGGACCCGGACCTGATGGACGCGCTACGGCAGGCCTACCTGGAGGTCGAGGGCGACCTGGAGGACCGGGGCTGACCGGTTGCGGGGCCGGACCGGCGGTGACCGGTGCGGCCCCGCAACCGGCCGGGGCCGACCGGGCGCGGCCCCGGAACCAGGCCGGAGTGACCGGGCGCGGCCCCGGAACCAGGCCGGAGTGACCGGGCGCGGCCCCGGGAGCGGGTCAGACGGTGGCCGGGTGGCCGGTGTCGGCGAAGGCCGCGACCGCGCCGACGACGGTGACGGCGGGTGGACGCAGCCCGTGGCGGGCCGCGACGGCGGCGATCCCGTCCAGCCGGGCCGGCAGGATCCGCTGCTGCGGGGTGCCCCCGTTCTCGATGCTGACCGCCGGGGTGGCCGGGTCCATGCCGTGCGCGAGCAGCGCCGCGGCCACCTCGGGCAGGGTCTGCACCGCCATCAGCAGCACGATGGTGGTGCCCGCGCGGGCCACCCCGGCCCAGTCGACGGTGCTGCCCGGGTCACCCGGGGGCAGGTGCGCCGAGACGACCGTGAAGCCCTGGGTGAGGCCCCGGTGGGTCACCGGGACCCCGGCCAGCTCCGGTACGGCGACGGCGCTGGAGATCCCCGGCACCACCTCCACCGGCACGCCGGCGGCCCGGCAGGCGAGGACCTCCTCCATGCCCCGGCCGAAGACGTACGAGTCCCCGCCCTTGAGGCGCACCACGTGGTGTCCCGCGCGGGCCTCCTCGACCAGGATCTCGTTGATCCGCTCCTGCGGGACGAACGCGCCGCGCGGCACCTTCGACACGTCGACCACCCGTACCCCGGCCGGCAGCTCGCGGAGCAGGGCGTGCGGCACCAGCCGGTCGGCGACCACGACGTCGGCCTCGGCGAGGCGCTCCAGGCCGCGCCGGGTGACCAGGCCCCCGTCGCCCGGCCCGGCCCCCACCAGGGTGACCCGTCCGATGGACGGCGGGCCGGCAGCAGCAGCCGGGTCGACAGTGGATGCCCGGACGGCAGCGGGTGCCGGGGCGTCGGCGGACCGGCGGGGCAGGGGCACCGCCACACCGGTGGCGTGCCGGTGCGCGGCGACCGCGAAGCGGGCGGCCAGCCGGGGGTGCCCGGCCCAGTGCACGTGCAGGTACGAGGCGTGGACCTGCCCGGTGGGGCCGGCGACGACCCCGTCGAGGGTCGGCGCGGGGGTGCCGTGCGCGGCGGAGGGGCGGGGCTGGAAGCGCCAGGCCGGCGCCGACTCGGCCAGCGGCTCGACCCGGGTGCGGTGGAACTCGTGGCCGGTGACCGGCTCCTCGGCGTCGGCGAGCAGGCCGGCGGTGGCGGCGCGGGCCTCCCGGTAGCCCAGCACCAGCCGGTCGGTCATCCGGGCGTGCAGCGGGAGCACGCCGGTCATCGGCGCGCCGTCGAGGTCCCGGGCGAGGTAGAGCAGCCCGGCGCACTCGGCCACCACGGGCAGTCCGGCGGCGGCGGCCGACGCCACCGCCCGGCGCAGCGGGGCGTTCCCGGCCAGGTCGGTGGCGTACATCTCGGGGAACCCGCCACCGAGGTAGAGCCCGGCGGTGCCGGCGGGCAGGGCGGGGTCGCGCAGCGGGTCGACGGGGGCGAGGCGGACGCCCGCGGCGGCGAGCAGGTCGTCGGTCTCGGCGTACCGGAAGGTGAAGGCCGGTCCGGCGGCGACCGCGACGGTCGCGTCGACGGTGAGGCCGCCGAGTTCGGCGGCGGGTTCCCAGGCCGGGCCGGGCAGGGCGGGGGCGCGGCGGGCGACCGCGACGACCGCGGCGAGGTCGACCCCGGCGGCGACGTGCCCGGCGAGGGCGTCGACGGTCCGGCGCGCGGCGGCGGCCCGTTCGGCGGCCGGCACCAGGCCGAGGTGGCGGCTGGGGGTGTCCAGCGCCGGGTCCCGGCGCAGCACCCCGAGCACCGGTACGCCGGTGACGGCGACCGCCTCCCGGATCTCCGCCTCGTGGGTGGCCGACCCGACCTTGTTGAGGATGATCCCGGCGACGGTGAGCTGCGGGTCGAAGGTGGCGAAGCCGTGCACCAGCGCGGCGATGCTGCGGGAGGTGCCGGAGACGTCCACGACGAGCAGCACGGGGGTGCGGGTGAGCCGGGCCACGTGTGCGGTGGAGGCGAAGCCGGCCCGGCCGACGGCGCCGTCGAGCAGGCCCATCACGCCCTCGACCACGGCGATGTCGGCGGGTGCGCCGACGGTGGCGCCGTGCCGCAGCAGCGGCAGGACCCGCTGCTCGCCCTGGAGGAACGGGTCGAGGTTGCGGCCCCGGCGGCCGGTGGCCAGGGCGTGGTACCCGGGGTCGATGTAGTCCGGGCCGACCTTGTGGCCGCTGACCACCAGGCCGCGCTGGCGCAGCGCCGCCATCAGCCCGGTGGCCACGGTCGTCTTGCCCTGCCCGGAGGCGGGGGCGGCGACGAGCACCCGGGGCGGGAGGGTCACCATTCGATCCCCCGCTGGCCCTTCTGCCCGGCGTCCATCGGATGTTTGATCTTGGTCATCTCGGCGACCAGGTCGGCGGCGTCGACGAGCCGGGGGTCGGCGTCCCGGCCGGTGATGACGACGTGCTGGCGGCCGGGCCGCTGCCGCAGGGTGTCGACGACCTCCTCGACGTCGACCCAGCCCCACTTCATCGGGTAGGTGAACTCGTCGAGGACGTACAGGTCGTGGGCGGTGGCGGCGAGCCGGCGCTTGATCTCGGCCCAGCCCTCCGCGGCCTGCGCGGCGTGGTCGGCCTCAGTGCCCTGGGTACGGCTCCAGCTCCAGCCGGCGCCCATCTTGTACCAGGCGACCGGCCCGCCCTGCCCGGTCTGGGCGTGCACCTGGTCGAGGGCGCGCAGGGCGTTCTCCTCCCCGACGCTCCACCGGGCGCTCTTGACGAACTGGAACACCGCGGTCGACCAGCCCTGGTTCCACCCGCGCAGCGCCAGCCCGAAGGCGGCGGTGGACTTGCCCTTCATCTGACCGGTGTGGACGATCAGCAGCGGCCGGTTGCGGCGCTGCCGGGTGGTCAGCCCGTCGTCGGGAACGCTGACCGGTTGGCCCTGTGGCATCAGGCAGCCTCGCTTCCGGGTCGGGTCGCCGTGCGGGTCCGCACCGCGTGGGCGAGGGCGTCGGCGGCGACCCCCTCCAGGGGCAGGTGCTCCCCGCCGAGGACGGCGGCGAGGTCGGCGGCGAGCCGCATCCGGATCCGGCCCTGCTCGCAGTCGACCACCACGGCCGGGGTGCCGTCGGCGGCGAGCAGCCGGGCCACGTGCCGGGCCCGGGGCACCGCGTCCGGGCCCGAGGTGGCGCGGCCGTCGGTCACCACCACCAGCAGCGGGCGGCGGCGGGGATCCCGGATCCGCTCGACCCGCAGCACCTCGCGGGCGCGCAGCAGCCCCTCCGCCAGCGGGGTGCGCCCCCCGGTGGGCAGCGCCTCCAGCCGGGCGGCGGCCACGTCCACGCTGGCCGTCGGGGGCAGGGCCAACTCGGCCCCGGCGGCCCGGAACGTCACCAGGCCGACCTTGTCGCGCCGCTGGTAGGCGTCGAGCAGCAGGGACAGCACGGCGGCCTTCACCGCGCCGACGCGCTGCCGGGCCCCCATCGACCCGGAGGCGTCGAGGCAGAACAGGATCAGGTTGCTCTCCCGGCCCTGCCGCACCGGCAGCCGGACGTCGGCGGGCCGGACCAGGAGGCCGGGGCCCCGGCGGCCCCGGGCCCGCTGGTGCGGGGCGGCGGCGCGCAGCGTCGCCACCAGGTGCGGCCGGCCGGTCACCCCGGCGGTGGGGCGCTCTTCGCCGACGGTACGTCCGGTCGTGGTCAGGGCGGCGGAGCGGCGACCGGCCGTACCGGCTCCGGTGCCGGTCACCCGCAGCAGCCGGGCCCGGTACGGCGCACCGGCCGGCACCGGCGTGGCGGGCGGGGGCGCGGTGGCCGGCTCCCCGTTCTGCTCGGCGGCGGGCCGCTGCCGGTAGGGCCGCCCGTCGTCGGGCTGGTCCGGCCCGGACCCGCCGGGACCGCCACCGTCGGTCGGCCCGTCCGGACCGTCGTCGGGGTCGTCCGGCGGGCCGTCGGGTGGGCCGTCCGACGGCGGCTCCGGCTCGTCGGCGGGGGGCGGCGGCTCGTCGAGGCCGGCCTCGGTCAACGCCCGGTCCAGGTCCGCCTGGTCCTGCTGCGGCGGGTCGAACGGGTTGCGGCGGCGGCGGTGCGGCAGGGCCAGCCGGGCGGCCACCCGTACGTCACCGGCGCTCACCCCGGTCCGCCCGCACCAGGCCGCGTGTGCCAGGGCGGTCCGGGCGATGACCAGGTCGGCGCGCATCCCGTCCACCTCGGCGGCGGCGCACAGGGCCGCGATGCGCACCAGCATGTCGTCGTCGAGGCGGACCGTCGGCAGCAGCGCCCGGGCCTGCGCCACCCGCGCGCCCAGCGCCGCGTCGGCCTCGGCGTACCGGGCGGCAAAGCCCTCCGGGTCGGCCTCGTACGCCAGCCGTCGGCGCATCACCTCGGCCCGGACCTGCGGGTCGCGGCTGGCGGCGACCTCGACGGTGAGGCCGAACCGGTCCAGCAGTTGCGGGCGCAGCTCCCCCTCCTCGGGGTTCATGGTGCCCACCAGGACGAACCGGGCCGCGTGCGTCACCGACACGCCCTCACGTTCCACGGTCGCCCGGCCCATCGCGGCGGCGTCGAGCAGCACGTCGACGAGGTGGTCGTGCAGCAGGTTGACCTCGTCGACGTAGAGCAGGCCGCGGTGCGCCGCGGCGAGCAGACCGGGGTCGTAGCTGGTCACGCCCTCGCTCAGCGCCCGTTCCAGGTGCAGCGCGCCGAGCACCCGGTCCTCGCTGGCCCCGACCGGCAGCTCCACCAGCCGCGCCGGCCGGGTCGAGGACGGCGGCGCGCCCGGGTGCGGCCCGTCGGGGCACTGCGGGTCGACCGTGCCCGGGTCACACGAGAACCGGCAGCCCGGGACCACCTCGACGGGCGGCAGCAACGCGGTCAACGCGCGGACGGTGGTGGACTTGGCGGTGCCCTTCTCGCCCCGGACCAGCACACCGCCGATCGCCGGGGAGACGGCGCACAGACTCAACGCCAACGCCATGTCGTCCATGCCGACGACGGCGGAGAACGGGTACGACCGCACGGTCACACCTTTCACCTCGCGCGGGATCCTCGCCCGCGACCGGTCACCGACCGTGACGTGACGCGTGGCGTGCACGACCCGGCACGACGGGGCGAGTATCTGGCTTCCGGGTCCGGCACGCCGACCCCGGTCACAGTGGCGGGACCGCCCCGGATTCGCCGCCCCGTCCCCGGGGCCGGCCCACCGGTGTTCCTCACCGCGCCGTCGCCGCGAATGATGTCACACCCGCCCCCGCGTCGGCAGGGGTGCGCGGCTCTGGACTAGCGTTGCGACGCGTGAACTCCACGACACCCGGCGCGTCGGTCACCGTCGTCGGCATCGGCGCGGACGGCTGGCCGGGCCTCGGTGACCCCGGCCGCGCCACGCTGCGGCACGCGCAGGTCGTCCTCGGCGGGGGCCGGCAGCTCGACCTCCTGCCCGGGGAGGTGACGGCGCAGCGGGTGCCCTGGCCGACGCCGTTGCTGCCCGCCCTGCCCGACCTGCTCGCCGCCCACGCCGGGCGGCGGATCTGCGTGCTGGCCAGCGGTGACCCGATGTGGTTCGGCATCGGCAGCCACCTGGCCCGGCTCGTCGGCCCGCACCGGGTACGGGTGGTCAGCCACCCGTCGTCGATCTCGCTGGCCTGCGCCCGGCTGGGCTGGCCGGTCGAACGGGTGACGGTCCGCAGCGCGGTCGGCCGCGACCTGGACCGGATCCGCCGGGACCTCGCCCCGGGCCGGCTGCTGCTGGTCCTCGGCCCCGACGCCACCACCCCCGCCACGCTGGCCCGGACCCTCACCGACGCCGGGTACGGCGCGAGCGAGCTGACGGTCCTGGCGGCGCTGGGCACCGACCGGGAGCACCGCGTCGACGGCTCCGCGCACGACTGGAAAGCCGAGCCGGGCGACCCGCTGCACGTCGTCGCGGTCCGGGTCGCCGCCACCCCCGGCACGCGGGTGCTCTCCACCGTGCCGGGGCTGCCCGACGACGCCTTCGACCACGACGGCGCCCTGACCAAGCGGGAGGCCCGCGCGCTGGCCCTGTCCCGCCTCGCCCCCACCGTCGACGACCTGCTGTGGGACGTCGGCGCGGGCTGCGGCAGCGTCGCCGTCGAGTGGCTGCGCACCGACCCGTCCACCTCGGCCGTGGCCGTGGAGGCGCGGGCCGAGCGCGCCGAGCGGATCAGCGGCAACGCCCGCGCCCTGGGCGTGCCGCACCTGCGCGTCGTCCGCGGGCAGGCACCGGACGCCCTCGCCGACCTGCCCGCACCCGACGCGGTCTTCGTCGGCGGGGGGCTCACCGCGCCCGGGGTCTTCGACGCCGTGTGGACGGCGCTGCGTCCCGGCGGCCGGCTCGTCGCGCACGCCGTCACCCTGGAGGGCGAGCGGGTCCTCGTCGACCAGAGCGTCCAGCGTGGTGGCGACCTCACCCGGTTGTCGGTCGAGCGCGCCGCCCCACTGGGCGGTTTCACCGGTTGGAAACCGGCCCGGCCGCTGGTGCAGTGGGCGGTGACCAAGCCGTGACCGTGTACTTCATCGGCGCCGGGCCGGGCGCGGCCGACCTGATCACCGTGCGCGGGCAGCGGATCCTCGCCCGCGCCCGGGTCTGCCTGTACGCCGGCAGCCTGGTCCCCGCCGACCTGCTCGCCACCTGCCCGCCCGGGACGCGGCTGGTCGACACCGCCGACCTGACCCTGGACGCCATCGTCACGGCGATGACCGACGCCCACGCGGAGGGGCACGACGTGGCCCGGCTCTGCTCCGGTGACCCGGCGGTGTTCAGTGCCGTCGCCGAGCAGGCCCGCCGGCTCGACGCGGCCGGCGTGCCGTACGAGATCGTTCCCGGGGTGCCGTCGTACGCCGCCGCCGCTGCCGCGTTGCGCCGGGAGCTGACCGTGCCGACCGTGGGGCAGACGGTGATCCTCACCCGTGCCCAGGCCCGCTCCACGCCCATGCCCGCCGGGGAGGACCTCGCGGAGCTGGGCCGTAGCCGGGCCACCCTGGTCCTGCACCTGGCCGTCGCCCGCACCCGGCAGATCGCGGAGACACTGGTCCCCCACTACGGCGTCGACTGCCCGGCCGCCGTGGTCGCCAACGCCAGCCGGCCGGACGAGATCGTCCTGCGCGGCACCCTGGGCGACATCGCCGACCAGGTGGCCGCCGCCGGGGTACGGCGGACGGCGGTGATCGTCGTCGGCGCCGTCCTGGCCGCCGAGGGCTTCCCCGACAGTTACCTCTACTCCCCCGCCCGGGACCGCCGGGCGAAGCGCCCGGACCCGACGGGAGACTGACGTCATGCGGAGCATCCTCATCATCGGGATCGGCGCCGGTGATCCCGGCCAGCTCACCCTGGCCGCCGCCGACGCGATGCGGCAGGCCGACGTGTTCTTCCTGCTCGACAAGGGCGCCGAGAAGCAGGACCTGATCGCGTTGCGGCACGAGCTGATGGCCCGCTTCGCCGGCCCCGGGCACCGGGTCGTGGAGGTCCGCGATCCCGAGCGCGACCGCACCGCCGACGGCTACGTCGGTGCCGTCGACGACTGGCGACGCGAACGCGCCGACCTGCTGGAGGAGGCGATCGCCGCGCACGTGCCGGCGGACGGCCACGGCGCGTTCCTGGTGTGGGGCGATCCGGCGCTCTACGACAGCACCCTCGCCGTGGTCGAGGAGATCCAGGCCCGGGGGCGGGTCGCCTTCACCCACACGGTGATCCCGGGTGTGAGCAGCGTGGCGACCCTCGCCGCGCGGCACCGGATCGGCCTCAACCGGGTCGGGCGGCCCTTCCTGGTCACCACCGGCCGCCGGCTCGCGGCGCAGTTCCCGGCCGGCGTCGACGACGTGGTGGTCATGCTCGACGCCCACTGCGCCTTCACCCGGTACGTCGACGAGGACCTGGACATCTACTGGGGCGCCTACCTGGGCACCGCCGACGAGATCCTCATCGCCGGGCCGGTGCGCGAGGTCGCGGCGCGCATCGTGGCCGCACGCGCGCAGGCCCGCGAACGCAAGGGCTGGATCATGGACACGTACCTGCTGCGCCGCCGCGACCCCGGGGGCGGCGCGGCGGCACCGGCGTAGCGGGCGCGGCCGGCCAGGGCGCCAGCGGCGCTGACGTGGCCGGTCACGGCGATGGCGGTGACCCATCACCAGCGGACCGACTAGGCCAGCCTCACAGTCAGCCGAGCGCGCGGAGGCGGTCGGCGAGGGTGTCCCGGTAGAAGTCGAGGAAGCCGTCGGGGTCGGGGCCGGCGTTCTGCAGCACGAGGTGGTCGAAGCCCGCGTCGACGTACGTGCGCACCGCCGCGACGTGAGTCTCGGGGTCGGGGCCGACGGCGAACTGCTGCCGGATGTCCGCCTCGGTCACCGTGCGGGACGCGGCGTCGAAGTTTACCGGGTTGGGCAGTTCGCTCATCACCTTCCACCCGGTGACCGACCACCGGCTGGTCTGCCAGGCCGCCCGTACCGCCTGCTCCTCGTCCGGCGCCCAGGCCAGCGCCACCTCGGCGTAGCGGGGGCCGGCCCCACCGCCGCGCTGGTAGTCGCGCACGAGGTCGGGCTTCGGTTCGGTGGCGAACAGCCCGTCGCCGAGTTCGGTGGCGATCGCCACCGACGCCGGGCCGCTGGCGGCCACCACGATCGCGGGCAGGCGGTCGGGCAGGTCGAAGATCCGTGCGTCCTCCAACTGGAGGTGCCTGCCCTCGTAGGACTGGTAGCCGCCCGACCAGAGCAGCCGGATGATCTCCAGGGCCTCGCGCAGTCGTTCGTGCCGGCCCCGGACACCGGGGAACCCCTGGCCGACGACGTGTTCGTTGAGCCGTTCGCCGGCGCCCACGCCGAGGGTGAACCGGCCGTCGGAGACGATCGCGAGGGTGGCCGCGGCCTGGGCGATGATCGCCGGGTGGTACCGCACGGTCGGACAGGTCACCCCGGTGGCCAGGCCCACCCGGTCGGTCCGGGCGGCGATGGCGCCGAAGACCGTCCAGGTGAACGGCGAGTGGCCCTGCACGTCCAGCCAGGGGTGGAAGTGGTCGCTCATCTCCACGAAGTCGAAGCCGGCCTGTTCGGCGCGGACGGCCTGCCGGATCAGTTCCTTCGGGCCGAAGCCCTCGCTGGACAGCTTGTACCCGATCTGCATCAGAAATCCTGGCTCCGGCGGTCGACGTCCTCCCGTCACGCTTCCACACATCCCCGTCACCCGGCGGCCGAACGGGCGAGGATCGCCCGATCGCTCGAACGGGCGGCCGACCTGGGCCGGGGCGGCCCCGTCGGGGTCGGCGGGTGATTACCGCACCGGGACTGCAACATTCCTGCAAGTCAATGTCCTTGACGGAGGAAAGCCCTTTCCCTAGCGTGGAAACAAGCCGGAAATCTCGGCTTCACGCCCCACCCCGCCGTTCAGGTCAGGTACGCGGGAGTCGGCACCCTCCCGCGTACCGCACCGCCTCGTCGGCGTGCCCCATCCGGCAGCCCCTCCGCGCGCCCGACGGCCGCTGCCGGTCGACATCCCCATGCCCCGCTGCCCGGACGGCAGTGGGCCGGCGAAAGGTAGATATATATGTCTATTTTCGGACGTGTACTTCTCCCCCGGCACCGGCCACTGCTGGCCGGAGGGCTCGCGCTGGCGACCGTCACGGCGGTGGTCGCCAGCGCGGCCGGCACCGCGAACGCCGCGACGCTCCTCACCGAGGACTTCGAGGGCGGCACCACCGCCGCGTGGAGCAGGTCCGGCGGAAGCTGGTCGGTGACCGCCGAGGACTCCGGGGTGTACCGGCAGGCCAGCACCGGCAGCGACGCCCGGGCGCAGAGCGGCGCGACGTCCTGGACGGACTACGGCGTCGAGGCGCGGGTCCGACCGCTCGCCTTCTCCGGCGTCGACCGCAGCGTCGGGGTGGTGGCCCGCGCGCAGAGCATGAGCAGCTACTACCACCTCGGTCTGACCAACACCGGCCGAGTGCAGCTCGGCAAGCGCCTCGGCGGCAACCCGCAGGTCCTCGCCACCAGCGCGGCCACCGTCACCACCGGCACCTGGTACACGCTGCGGCTGGAGGCCTTCGGCAGCAGCCTGCGCGGCTTCCTCGACGGCGTGCAGGTCCTGTCGGCCACCGACACCAGCCTGGCCAGCGGCCGGGTCGGCCTCTACACCAGCTACGCCAGCGCCTCCTTCGACGACGTCGTGGTCGAGGACACCCCGGCCTCCGGCGGGCCCGGCACCCCCACCCCGAGCCCGACGACGTCACCGCCGCCGGCCGGCACCTGTGACACCTCCGGCCGGCCGACCGGCTTCGCCTCGGTGACCGCGTGGGGCCAGAGCGGCACCACCGGCGGGGCCGGCGGCCCGACCGTCGAGGTGGACACGGCGACCGAGTTCCTCGCCGCGATCGGGCAGCCGGGGCCGCTGAACATCTGCGTACGCGGCATGATCGCCCTGCCGTCGACGCCGCAGATGCACGACGTCACCTCCGACAAGACGATCGTCGGCATCGGCGCCAACTCCGGCATCACCGGCGGCGGCCTCACCATCGGCCTGCCGGTCGACGCCACGGTGACCAGCCCGCCGCCGAACGCCGTGCACAACGTCATCATCCGCAACATGGTCTTCCGGGGGGCCACCGACGACTCGATCAACATCCAGATGTTCTCGCACCACATCTGGGTCGACCACAGTGACCTGTCCCAGGGGTACGACGGCCTGCTGGACATCAAGCGCGGCTCGTCGTACGTGACGGTGTCGTGGAACCACTTCCACCACCACACGAAGAACATGCTGCTCGGGCACGACGACCGCAACGGTGCCCAGGACATCGGCCGGCTCAAGGTGACGTACCACCACAACTGGCTCGACGGCACGCCGCAGCGCAACCCGCGCATCCGCTTCGGCGAGCCGGTGCACATCTACAACAACTACTTCTACCGCAACAGCGACGCCGGGGTCGCCTGCCAGGCCGACGCCGGCTGCCTGGTCGAGGGCAACTACTTCGACAGCGTCGAGGAGCCGGTCACCAACCGGTACGCCGGTCCGGCCGGCCGCTGCGTGGCCCGGAACAACGTGTTCACCGGCACCGAACCCGGCCAGCCGGTGTGCAGCGGCAGCGTGCAGGAGGCCCGCGACTACTACGGCTACACCCTGGACGACCCGGCCACGGTGAAGGCGGTCGTCACCGCCGGCGCCGGTGTCGGCCGGATCTGAGCGGACGGAGGACAGCCATGCAGCCCACCGGACGGGCCCGTGCCCGCCGTACCCTGACCACGGTCAGCGCCGGCCTCGGCGCCGCCCTGCTCGCGGTCTGCCTCACCACCGTCGCGTACGCCGCCGGCAGGCCCGTCGACGACGTGCCGGTCACCGCCCCCGCCCCGCCGCCGACCGTGCCGCGCGCCGGCCAGGCGGACGGGTGGGCCGCCGTACCGGCCTTCGGCGTCGACGGCACCACCGGCGGGGCCGCCGGCCCGACGGTGCGGGTCAGCAGCGCCGCCGACCTGGCCCGGTACGCGGGCGCGAACACCCCGTACGTCATCGAGGTCGCCGGGCGCATCCAGGCGTCCGGGATGGTGACCGTGGTGGCGAACAAGACGATCGTCGGGGTGGGCGCCACCGCCGAGATCGTCGGTGGCGGCCTGCAGATGGGCACCACCACCCGGCCCGGCAACAACGTCATCGTCCGCAACATCACCTTCCGCGACGCCGAGGACGACTCGATCAGCGTGCACAACGGGTCGCACCACGTCTGGATCGACCACAACGAGTTCCACCCGGGCTACGACGGCTCGGTGGACGTCAAGCGCCGGTCGAGTCACGTGACCGTGTCGTGGAACCGGTTCCACGGCACCGACAAGAGCATGCTGGTCGGCCACTCCGACTCGTTCACCGGCGACGTCGGGTACCTGAAGGTCACCTACCACCACAACTACTTCGACGGCTCCAACCAGCGTCACCCCCGGGTGCGCTTCGGCGAGCCGGTACACGTCTACAACAACTACTACCGCGACATCGGGCTCTACGGCGTCGTCTCCACGGAGAACGCGGGCGTGCTCGTGGAGGGCAACTACTTCGCCGACGTCGCCTTCCCCTGCCACTCGGCCAGCGGCTACGCCGACTCCGGGCCGGGCCGGCTGGTCCAGCGCGGCAACGTCTTCGTCCGCTCGGGGCCCTGCGAGACCAACGGAACGGTCGCCGAGCCGGGCAGTTCCTACGCGTACACCCTGGACGACCCGGCCCAGGTGCCGCAGCTCGTCACGGCCGGCGCGGGCGTGGGGAGGATCGGCTGATGCGGCTGCGACACAGGCGACCGCTGGTCGCCACCGGCCTCGGTGGCGCGCTCGCCGCCGCCCTGCTCGCCGGCACGGTCCTCGCCGGGACCACGCCGGCCCGGGCGGCCACCCTCTTCGCCGACGACTTCGCCGACGGCAACCACAACGGCTGGAGCGCCTCCGGGGGCTCCTGGCGGGTGGCGGCGGTCGACGGCGACCCGGCCCTGACCCAGAGCGGCGCCAGCGCCGACGCGCGGGTCCGCGCCGGGCAGACGACCTGGGCCGACTACACCGTGTCGGCCCGGGTCCGGCCGGGCGGGTTCGGCCCCGGCGGCTCCGCCGCGCTCGCCGCCCGCGCCCAGGGCAGCACCGCCTACTACTACCTGGCGCTCGGCGGCGACGGCACGCTGACCCTCGGCCTGCGCGACGCCGCGACGGTACGCCCGCTGGCCAGCACCGCGCTGGCGGTGGCCACCGGCACCTGGTACGGGCTGCGGTTGACCGTCTCCGGCAGCACCCTCACCGGCGCGGTCGACGGGGCGGCGACCCTCACCGCCAGCGACGGCACCTACCGCACCGGTCAGGTCGGCCTGGTGTCGCGGTACGCCGCCGCCAGCTTCGACGACGTCACGGTCGTCACCGCGCCCGGCGGTCCCGACCCGACGGTCAGCCCCACCCCGACCGTCAGCCCGACCCCGGGTCCGACGACGCCGACGCCGACGCCGACCGTCCCGCCCACCACCGCCCCGCCCACGGCCGACCCGCCGGCCCCACCGGCCGGGCAGCCGGACGGCTGGGCGAGCGTGCCGGGCCTCGGTGTCGGCACCACCACCGGCGGGGCCGGCGGGCCGGTGGTCACCGTCCGCGACGCGGCCGGCTTCCTGGACTACATCGCCCGACCCGGGCCGTACGTGATCCAGGTCGCCGGCACCATCACCCTGCCCACCGGCTCCAGCGACGGCATGCATGACGTGACCTCGGACAAGACGATCGTCGGCTTGGGCGACGACGCCACGCTCGCCGGTGGTGGGCTCACCATCGGGCTCCCGGTCGACGACGACGTCACCGCGCCACCGGCCGACGCGGTGCACAACGTGATCATCCGGAACCTGCACCTGACCGGCGCGACCGACGACCTGATCAACATCCAGATGTTCTCGCACCACATCTGGATCGACCACAACTCGTTCTCCGACGGCGACGACGGGGCGGTCGACATCAAGCGTGGCTCGGACCACGTGACGGTCTCCTGGAACCACTTCTTCGACCACACCAAGACGCTGCTGCTCGGTCACGACGAGGACGCCGGAGCACAGGACACCGGCCGGCTGCGGGTCACCTACCACCACAACTTCTTCGACCGCTCCGACCAGCGCAACCCCCGGGTGCGGTTCTCCGCGATGACCCACGTCTACAACAACTACTACTACGACAACAGCTACGGCGTCGCCTCCACCTACGACGCGGCCGTCCTGATGGAGAACAACTACTTCTACAGCGTCAACAACCCGGGCCGGGTGGTGTTCAGCGGTGACCAGGGCCGCATCGTCGAGCGCGGCAACATCCTGGTCGACTGCAACCACGCCATCGAGACCCGGGGCACCGTGCCCGAACCACGCCAGTTCTACGGCTACCGGCTGGATCCGGCCGCCGACGTACCGACCGTCGTCCCGGCCGGCGCCGGGGCGGGAAAGCTGGGCTGAGCGATGAACCGACGGACCCGAACCCTGCTCGCCGGTGGAGTGGCGGCACTGGTCGCCGTCGTCCCCCTGACCGTCGGCGGCCCCACCCAGGCGGCGGCCCCGACCGCCGACGGGTTCGCCAGCGTCGCCGCCCTCGGGCGCACCGGCACCACCGGCGGGGCCGGTGGCCCAACGGTCACCGCGACCACCACGGAGCAGTTCCTGTCCCACATCGACACCACCGGGCCGTTGGTCATCCAGGTACGCGGCACTATCCGGATCAGCAGCAAGCAGGGCGTCCGGCCGAACAAGACCATCGTCGGCCTCGGTACCGACGCCGAGATCACCGGCGGTGGGCTGGACTTCCACCGGTCCTCCAACGTGATCGTGCGCAACATCCACTTCACGGACGCCGAGGACGACGCGATCAACGTCGGTCAGCAGTCACACCACATCTGGATCGACCACAACACCTTCTCCGGCGCCGCGGACGGCTCGATCGACGTGGTCCGGGGCGCGGACTACGTCACCATCTCCTGGAACCACTTCGACCACGCCGACAAGAGCATGCTGATCAGCCACTCCGACGGGGCCGGCTCCACCGACACCGGCAAACTCAAGGTCAGCATCCATCACAACTTCTTCGACCACAGCCGGCAGCGGCACCCCCGGATCCGCTTCGCCGAGCCGGTGCACGTCTACAACAACTACTTCCTCGGCAACGATCTGTACGGCGTCGCGTCCACCGAGAACGCGGGCGTGCTGGTCGAGGGCAACTACTTCGAAAACGTGCCGTACCCGATCATCTCCGCCAGCGGCTACGCCGACAGCGGGCCGGGCCGGGCGGTGCAGCGCCACAACGTCTTCGTCAACTCCGGCGTACCGGAGACCGCCGGCACGGTGGTGGAGCCGAGCACGTACTACCCGTACCGGCTGGACCCGGCGGTGACCGTGCCGGCGCTGGTCCGCGCGGGAGCCGGGGCCGGCACGCTCGGCTGATCCGGCCGCTGCCCCACGGCCGGGAGGTGCCTCGCGGCGCCTCCCGGCCGATCCGTTGGCGCGGCGACGGTATATCGCCTCGCCGAATAGCATGTATTATGCGTCGCATGGTAGCGGTGGAGAGTCAGCCGGCCGACGACACCGAGCGGCAGACCCAGCTCCTGCGGGGCGCGCTGGACATGTGCCTCCTGGCGCTGCTGGCCCGCGAGCCCGCGCACGGCTACGAGCTGGTGCGGCGGATGGCGACGGCCGGTTTCGGCGCGATCAGCTACGGCACCATCTACCCCCTGCTGACCCGGATGCGCCGACTCGGGCTCGTCGCCGACGAGCAGCAGGTCAGCCCGACCGGGCCACCCCGCAAGGTCTACGCGCTGACCGACTCCGGCCGCGTCCAGCTCGCTGCCTGGCAGCAGCAGTGGACCCGCTTCGCCGACACCGTCGCCGCCGTCCTCACCGCCCCCGACCACAGCCCCACGAGGAGTTGACCGTGGATTCCATCGACGACGTCCTGGCCGAGGCGGACCGGGCCTGGCGCGCCTACGGGGTCGGCACGGCCGATCGCACGGCCCTCGCCACCGACCTGCGCCTCGACCTGCAGGCCGCGGCTGCGGACGGGGTCGACGCCGCGCGACTGCTCGGCGGTGACGTGGCCGGCTTCGCCCGGCGGCTCGCCGTCGAGGCCGGTGTCCGACGGGTCCGCCGGGACTACGGTCGCGTTCTCCGGACCGCACTGGCCGGCGCGGTGCTCGGCGGCGTGCTCGCCTACGCCGTCCTGATCACGATGTACCCGGTGTTCGTACGCCTGATCGACATCCCCCGCTCGGTCCAGGTGCCGATCCAGGTCGCGGTCGCCGTCTACTACGGCGTGCCGGCCCTCGTGGTGGTCGCCGGAGCGGTCCTCGCGGTCCGGCTCCGCCTGCGCGACCTGCCCCGGATCCGGCGCACCGGCTGGATGATGAGCCTGCTGATACCGATCGCCGGCATCCTCGTCACGCCGCTCACGATGGCCTTCGCCTGGTCCACCGACTACAGCACGGCACCGCCGGTCGTGCTCACCGAGGTCGCCATGGTCCTGGCCGCCCTGGCCGGCGCCACGCTGCTGGCCCGCCGCTGGTCGCTCCGCGACCGCCGGAAGGCGTCCGGCCCCTCGTCCCCGACCGCCCCGGAGATCGCACCCGCCTGACGTGTCCACCTCTTCACGTCAGGTGCCGTCGAGGTGCTTGGCGCACCCGCCGGGTGTCACCGAGGGTCCGGCCCGGTGTCGGATCCCGCCGGGGCGGTGCTGTGCGTGGCGGTCCGCCGTCGTGAGCGGCGGGTGAAGCCGACCGCCAGACCTGCGACGAGGAGGACGCCGGCCGTGCCCGCCACGACGGCGTACCGGCGGTACCGGGGCCCGACGCCGCGTGGGGGCAGGTGTCCGGAGTGGGTGAGGCCGCTGCCGATCGCCTGGTCAGCGACGTCGATGCCGTGTACCGCCTGGTCGACACCGACGAGGACGGTCCGGGCCGCACCCTGCCGGTCGAGGGCGACGACGTCCGTGTCGGTGGCGGTCCAGGCGCCGTTCGTGATGCCGTCGGGAGCGTCGAAGCCGGCGACGGTGATGCCGGGTTCGGGCCGGTAGCGGGCCACCACCGCCGCGCCGTCGGGTGCCCAGCCGAGCAGCCGGAGCGCGACGAGCCCCGCCTGCTCGGGCAGGACCGCGTGCGGCAGGTCCCGGCCGCTGTTCGGGGAGACGACCCGCAGCTGCCACCGTGCGGCGTAGGCGTCGCCGGTGCAGCACCGTCGCTGGTCGACCAGCGTCAGGCCGGTGCCGTCGGGGATCCAGGCGCCCTTGCCGGCCAGCCGGGTGCCCGGCGGCACGGGGAAACGGTGCAGCGTCCGGCCGTCGACCGTCGCCACGACGACGGAGTCGCCCGCCTGGTAGGCGAGGGTCCGCCCGTCCGGCGCGAACGCCGCGAGCCAACCGAAGGCGAGCGCGTCCGGCCGCAGGTCGGCGACCGTGGTGAGCCGGCCGGACGCCACCTCCGACACAGCGAGCACCGCGCGACGCACGGTGTACGTCTCCACCCCGTCCTGCTGCGCGGCGTAGCCGCCGTCGATGCCGACCAGCGCCAGCAGGTCACCGTCCGGTGACCAGGCGGCCGGCATGCTGTCCCCGGTGCCGTCGACCGAGGGGAGTGACCGGGTCCGTCCGGTGTGGGTCTCCACGAGGTGGTTCGGCAGTGCCACGGTTCGGCCGTCGGGAGACAGCAGCGCGTCCTCGCCCGCGCGGGCGGGCCACCCGCTGGCGAGCAGCCGGTAGTCGTCGGTCCCGGCGGCCACCACCGCCACCGACCCGAGGCTCGGCGGCTCGTACCACCAGTTCTCGGCGGTGAAGATGGCCGGGGCGGCGGCGACCGGGCGGTGCCGCACCTCCCACGCGCCCCACTGCGGCGGACCGAGACGGTCCGGCACGGACAGCCGCGGCACCGGCGGGGCAGCCGCCGTGTCATCGTGGTCCGCGGCGGCGAGCCCCGGCGCGGCGGTACCGGCGACGAGGACGAGCAGTGCCGCCGCCGCGATCGTCCACCGCCACGGCGGGGCCGGCGTCATTGTGCTGGGCATACCCCGCCTCGATGGTGTACGTGTCGTCCACCCGCTGCGGCGGGTGTGCCCTCCATTATGGACGTTCGTCGGCCGGGCACCGCTGTCGACCGTCGGAGCGTCCGGGCCTACTCCCCGGACGGGGCGGTCAGGGTGACGCCGAGCCGGGCGGGGCTACCGAAGTTGGGGGTGCCGTCGGCGTTCCAGGTGAACTTCTGCGCGCGGGTGGAGCGGTTCATGTCGCAGCCGCCGCCCGCCGAGTCGTTGGCGTGGTAGACGATCCAGTCCTCGGTGCCGTCGGGGGACGTGAAGAAGCCGTTGTGGCCGGGGGCGTAGACGCCGTTGCCGTCGCTGCGCTGGAACACGGGGGTGGGGTGCTTGGTCCAGTGGGCGGGGTTCATCGGGTCGCTGCCGGTGAGGGTGAGCAGGCCGAGCTTGTAGTCGGGGCCCCAGCAGGCGGAGGCGGAGTAGACGACCATGACCCGGCCGTTGCGGTACAGCGGTTCGGGGCCCTCGTTGACCGGGTGGGTCTGCCGTTCCCAGCTCAGGGTCGGGGAGCTGAGCCGGACCCGGGAGCCGGACAGGGTCCAGGGGTTGGTCAGGCGTTGGATGAAGTTGCTCTGCCCGGCGCCGTCACCGCCGTAGGTGCCCATCAGGTACAGGTTGCTGCCGACCTTGAGGACGCTGGCGTCGAGCTGCCAGTCGGTACCCAGGTCGGCCTTGAAGGTGTACGGGCCCATCGGGTCGGTGCCGGCGGACTCCAGCACGTGCAACCGTTGGGTGGGGTTGAAGTCCGCGACGTTCTGCCCGGCGGTGTAGTAGAGGTACCAGCGGCGACCGTTGGGCCCGTCGAGCAGGTGGAACTCGGGGGCCCACATGTTGCAGCAGCCGTTGGGGCGGCCGGCCAGGTTGAAGACGACCTGGTCGGGGGCGGCGGCCAGGCCGGCCAGGGTGGTCGAGCGGCGCATGGTGACGGTGGAGTTCCACGTGGTGGTGGCCAGGTAGTAGTAACCGTTGTGGTGCTGGAGCCACGGGTCCGGGCCGCCGCGCTTGATCGGGTTGGTGAACGTGCCCGGGGCGCCACCGCCGAGGGCGATCATCTGCCACTGCTGGTTGGCGCCGTCGAGGTCGGTGAACTGGCTGACCCGGGCGCCGTCGGCGGTGGACCACTCCCAGACGTCGAGCGCCTTGCCGCTGTTGCGGTTGATCAGCCGGACGTGCCCACCGGCGGAGTCGGCGAGGCGGAACTGCTGCCGGGCGTCGTCGCGGTCGGTGTTCTGCACGAGTTGGATGCCGTCGGCGGTGGTGGGCAGCTCGAGGACCTTGCCGCTGTGCGCGGACTGCACCCGGTACCAGCCGCCGCCGGAGTCCAGGAACCGCCACTGCTGCCAGGCGCCGTCGTTGCGGCTGTACTGGTTGATCGCGGCGCCGTCGGTGGTGGCCAGGTTGTAGACGTCGAGGGCCTTGCCGCTGTGCCGGTTGACCAGCACGTAGGCGGTGCCGGGCTGGACGACGGCCGCCGCTGCCGGCGGTGTCACCACCACCGCGCCGACGCCGCCGGTGACCAGGGCCAGGGCGGCTCCCAGGAGGGCACGCGCTCGGGTACGCATGTGAGGGGACCTTTCGCGGGTTTGGACGGGGGCGTCAGTGGACGAAGGGCCAGCCGGCGGCGTCGTAGCCGATCCGGTTGATCCCGAGCCGGGCCGCGCCGTTGTCGGCGTAGTAGTGGTAGACCAGCAGGTCGCCGTCGGTGTCGGTGAGCACGGCCGGGTGGCCGGGGCCATGGATGCTGCCGTGTCCGGCCAGCACCTGGGTGCCGCCGCCGGAGGTCAGCGGGGTGCCGGCGCGGTCCAGGTAGGGGCCGGTGACGCTGGTGGAGCGGCCGACCATCACCCGGTAGGTGCTGGCCGCGCCCTGACAGCACTGGTCGAACGAGACCCACAGGTAGTAGTGGCCGCCGTGCCGGGCGATCACCGGGGCCTCGATAGCCCCGCCGCCCCGGCCGGCGATGCTGCGGACGGTGGTGTCGGCGCGCAGGCCGGTGGCCGGGTTGAGTTCGATCAGCTTGATGCCGGACCAGAACGAGCCGAAGCTGAGCCACCACCGGCCGGAGGCGTCCACGACCAGGTTCGGGTCGATGGCGTTGTAGGTGTCCGAGGTGCGGGTCTCGATCACCAGGCCCTGGTGGGTCCAGGTGCCGGCGTCGCCGGTCGGGCTGGTGGCCAGGAAGATCGCCGACCGGTTCGAGCCGAAGGTCGACGCCGAGTAGTACAGCAGGTACCGGCCGCCGTGGTACGACAGGTCGGGCGCCCACAGGTTTCGGCTGCCGCCGGTGTACGTCGTGGTCCACGGCGCCCCGCCCGGGAACGCCGCACCGGCGTTGCGGAACGCCGTACGGTCCGGGGAGGTCTTCAGCGCGATGTTGTCGCCGGTGTGGGCCAGCAGGTAGCCGCCCGAGGGCCGTCGCACGATCGTCGGGTCGTGCACCGAGACGTCACCGGTCACCCGGCCCGGCTGGGGATAGCCCGCCGGCGGCGTGGTGGGCGTACCGGTGGCCAGCGGCGTGGTGGGCGCGGTGCCGCCCGCCACCCGGGCGAGCCGCCACTGCGTGGTGTCCACCACGGCGGCCGGGGCCGAGCGGGCGGTGACCGCGAGGCCGGTGGCGGCGACGGCGGCGACCAGGGCGAGGACGGCTGCCCGACGGCACGCGGGGAGCCTCCGGACGGCGGGGAGGGGCGAGATCATGACGGCCCTTCGGAGTCGGCGTGGCGACCGGTGGGGAGCATTCGCGGCGAGGGCGCCGGTGCCCGGTGGGCCGCCGGAGCCGTCGCGAGATCGACCTCGGTGTTTCCGTCCGACGACGAACTCGTTACAAGCGATTGTCATCTATGTTCACGCTCACAGGAGAGACCTGTCAAGCACCCGGCCAGCCCCCGAGAGCCAGGGAGAAGTAACCGCTCACCGCCGGTCGACGCCGACCCTGTCCCGCCCCGGCCGCCGGCTGGTTGACGCGCGTGAGCGCGCACACGGTGGACTGGGAGGTGGTGCGCGACGGGCTGCTGCGCGCCGCGCCGGACGGCCACGGCGAGGGCCCACTCCCCCCGTTCAGCGGGGCCCGGCGGGGTCCGGGCCGGCCAGCAGCTCGGCCAGGTGCAGCGACGGCCGCTGGCGCAGGTCGGCGACCTGGGTGCGGCAGGAGAAGCCGTCGGCCAGCACCACCGCGTCGGGGTGGGCGTCGAGGGCCGGCAACAGGTTCTGCCCGGCGACCCGGACCGAGACCTCGTAGTGGCCCCGCTCCACGCCGAAGTTGCCCGCCAGCCCGCAGCACCCCGCCAGCGTGGTCACCGTGGCGCCGGTCCGTTCCAGCAACGCCCGGTCCGTGGCCCAGCCGAGCACGGCGTGGTGGTGGCAGTGCGGCTGCGCCACGACGACCGTGCCGGTCAGGTCGGGCGGCACCCAGTCCTCGGCGGTGGCGAGCAGCTCGGCGACGGTCCGGGTGGCCGCCGCCACCGTGCGGGCGTCGGCGGCCCGGTCGGTGCCGGCCAGCAGGTCGACCGCGTCGGAGCGCAGCACGGCGGTGCAGGACGGCTCGATGCCGACCACCGGCACGCCGGCCCGGACCGCAGCCGCCAGCTCGGCGACGGTCCGGCCCAGGATGCGCGTGGCCGCGTCGAGCTGGCCGGTGCTGATCCAGGTCAGGCCGCAGCACAGCGACGCCGCCGGCAGGCGGGGCTCGAAGCCGGCCGTGCGCAGCAGCCGGACGACCGCCTCGGCGACCGTCGGGGAGAACGAGTTGGTGAAGGTGTCGACGAAGAGCAGCACCGGCCGGCCGCTGGTGGCCGTGGACGCCACCCGCGCCGCCCACCAGCGGCGGAACGGCGTGGGCGCGAATGTCGGCAGCGACCGGCGGTGGTCGACCCCGAGCAGCGGCGGCGCGAGCCGGCGCAGCACCGGCAGCCGGACGGCGAGGTTCGCCATCCGGGGCGCGTAGCCGGCCAGCCGGCTCCAGCGGGGCAGCCAGCCCAGGGTGTAGTGCGCCAGCGGCCGGAGCCGGCGGCGGTACCGCTGGTGCAGGGCCTCGGCCTTGTAGGTCGCCAGGTCGACGCCGGTCGGGCAGTCGGACAGGCAGCCCTTGCAGGCCAGGCAGAGGTCGAGCGACTCGGCGACCGCCGGGGACCGCCAGTCCACGGCCCCCCGGACGACGTCCTGCAACACCCGGGCCCGGCCCCGGGTGGAGTCCTTCTCCTCCCGGGTGGCCAGGTACGACGGGCACATCACCCCGCCGGCGGCGGAGTTGTCCGCCCGGCACGCACCGACGCCCGTGCACCGGTGCACCGCCTGGGCGAGGTCCCCGCCGTCGTGCCCGTAGGCGAAGGCCAGCCGCGAGCGGTACGGGGCCACCCCGGCGGCCCGCACGTCGGCGTCGAACGGGTCGGGGTCGACCAGTACCCCGGGATTGAGCAGGTCGTCCGGGTCGAAGGCGTGCTTGATCCGGCCGAACAGCGCGATGGCGTCGGCCGAGTACATCGTCGGCAGCAGCTCGCCCCGGGCGCGGCCGTCGCCGTGCTCCCCGGACAGCGAGCCGCCGTACTCGGCCACCAGTTCGGCGGCGGCGACGAGGAACCGGCGCAGCACCCGCAGGCCGTCCGACCGGTCGAGCGGGTAGTCGAGGCGGACGTGCAGGCACCCGTCGCCGAAGTGGCCGTACGGCGCGGAGGTCATCGAGTGGGCGGCGACCAGCTCGTCGAAGCGGGCCAGGTAGGAGCCGAGCTGCTCCGGCGGGACGGCCGCGTCCTCCCAGCCCGGCCAGGCCGGGCGTCCCGAGGGCGCCCGGCCGGCGAGGCCGGCGCCGTCCTCGCGGATGCGCCACAGTCTCGCCGCCGTCACGGGATCGGCGACCAGGACCGACTCGACGCCCAGGCCGGCGCGCGCCAGCGCGCGGGCCCGGTCGAGCACCTCGGCCCGGTCGTCCCCGGCGATCTCGACGAACAGCCACGCGCGACCTCGGGGCAGCGGCGGCACGGCGGCGTCGCCCCGGCGCGCGCGCAGCACCGCGACCAGCCGCTCGTCCATGCCCTCGCAGGCGGTCGGGGCGAAGGTGGTCACCACCGGGGCGGCCGCGCCGGCGGCGACGATGTCGTCGAAGCCCACCGCGACGAGGACCCGGTGCTCGGGGTCGGCGACCAGGCGCACGGTCGCCTCGGTGACGACGGCGAGGGTGCCCTCGGAGCCGACCAGGGCCTGGTTCAGGTCGAAGCGCTCCGGCAGCAGGTGCTGCACCGCGTACCCGCTGACCTGCCGGCCGAACCGGTCGAACTCGGTACGGGCGGTCGCGAGGTGGCGGCCCATCACCCGGCGCAGGTCGGACAGCAGACCGGCCGGGCCGTGGGCGAGCGGGCGGCCGGCGGCGTCGTACCCGGTCACCAGGGTCTCGCCGGAGGCCAGCAGCTGGGTCATCCCCCGGACGTTGTCCGAGGTCCGGCCGTAGCCGAGCGCCCGGTTGCCGCAGGCGTTGTTGCCGATCATCCCGCCGATCGTGCACCGGGAGTGGCTCGACGGGTCGGGTCCGAACCGGACGCCGTGCGGCAGCGCCGCCCGCTGGAGGACGGCGTGCACCGTGCCGGGCTGGACGACCGCGGTCCGGGCCTCGGGGTCGATGCTCAGCACCCGGTTCATGTGGCGGCTGAAGTCGAGCACGATGCCGCGCCCCACCGCGTTGCCGGCGATGGAGGTCCCGCCCCCGCGTGCCGTCACCGGCACGCCGGCCGCGCGGGCGATCTCCAGGGTGGCGGCGACCTCGGCCGCGTCCCGGGGGCGGACCACCGCCGTCGGGGGGATCCGGTACAGGGAGGCGTCGCTGGCGTACCCGGCCCGGGTCACCGCGTCGTCCCGCACCTCGAGCCCGGCGCGGCGCAGCTCGCCGGCGAGGCCGGACGAGCGAGGGGGCATCCGCGTCACGGGTGCCACGCTACCCAGCCCTGAGCTGCCGTCGGGCCTGGCCACCCGGGTGATGCCGGCGGCTGCTCCGGGCAGCCTACGCGCCGCGCAGGCGCTCACCCCCTCGTCCGCGCGGCCGTGGGCCGAGCACGCCGGGTACGTGACCGATTGACCGATACCGTTAAGAGTCTTTAATATTTGGCTGCCTCGAGGAACCCGTCCTGTCCACCCGTACGCCCGGCCGGCCGCTGGCCGCAGCGGTGCCGGCCGTGGCGGCACGGTGCCGTCACCTGCCACGGGAAGGCCCTCGATGTCCTCACCACGTCACCGCCCCCGCTCGGCCCTGACCGCCGGTCTGCTCGCACTGGTCACCGCCGGCGCGACCCTCGCCGTGACCCCGACCGCCGCCGGGGCCGTGGTCCTGCCGAACAACTTCAAGAGCGTCGGGTACATGCCGTCCTGGAGCGGCACCGTCAACACGGTGCAGTACAGCAAGCTCACCCACATCAACTACGCGTTCGTGCTGCCCAACAGCAACGGGACGCTGCGCCCGGTGGAGAACCCGGGCAAGCTCTCCTCGCTCGTCTCGCTCGCCCGCGCCAACAACGTCAAGGTCTCCATCGCCATCGGCGGCTGGAACAACGGTGACGACAGCGCCTTCGAGGCGCTGGCCGCGAACGCCAGCACCCGCACCACGTTCGTCAACAGCGTGGTCGCCTTCGTCGACCAGTACGGCCTGGACGGCGTCGACATGGACTGGGAGTACCCGGACCCGGGTGCCTCCGCCACCAACTTCGGCCTGCTCATGTCGCAGCTCAGCGCGGCGCTGCGCCCCCGGGGCAAGCTGCTCACCGCCGCCGTCGTCGCCGAGGGCTACTACACCCAGGGGGTGCCGACCGCTGTCTTCGGGCACGTCGACTTCCTCAACATCATGGCGTACGACGGTGGCAGCCCCCACGCCGGCTACGACTGGTCGATCAACGCCGTGAACGGCTGGAAGGCGCGCGGCCTGCCCGCCGCCAAGGCCGTCCTGGGGGTGCCCTTCTACAGCCGGCCCGGCTACCACACCTACGCGTCGCTGGTCGCCCTGGACCCGGCCAACGCCAACCGGGACTGCACCACCGTCGGCGGCGTCCAGCAGTGCTACAACGGCGTCCCGACCGTCAAGCGCAAGACCCAGTGGGCGATGGCGAACGCCGGCGGCATGATGAACTGGGAACTCAGCCAGGACACCGGCGGATCGACCTCGCTGGTCAGCGCGATCTACGACACGGTCATGGGTGGTGGCACGCCACCGCCGGGCGGCCGGACCGGCCCGGTCACCGGCATCGCCGGCAAGTGTGTGGACGTCGCCGCCGCCGGTACCGCCAACGGCACCGCCGTCCAGCTCTACGCCTGCAACGGCACCCCGGCCCAGACCTGGACCGTGGCCGCCGACGGCACCCTCCGGGCGCTCGGCAAGTGCGCCGACGTGACCAGCGCCGGCACCGCCAACGGCACCCCGGTCCAGCTCTGGGACTGCAACGGCACCGGCGCCCAGGTCTGGCAGGCACAGGCCAACGGCACGCTGCGCAACCCGGCGTCGAACAGGTGCCTGGACGCCACCGGCAACAGCTCCGCCGACGGTACCCGGCTGCAGATCTGGGACTGCTTCGGCGGCGCCAACCAGGTCTGGCGGCTGCCGGCCTGAGCCCGGCAGTCGGCCCGGCGGGCGGGTCGGCCGCCCGCCGGGCCGCGACCGTCAGAGGTCGTAACCGCCGGAGACCTCGATGACCTGCCCGGTGATCCAGCGGCCCTCGTCGCCCGCCAGGGCGGCGATCAGGGTACCGACGTCGTCGGGTTCGCCGAGACGCCCGAGGGCGGTCCGGGCGGCCAGCGCCGGGATCACGTCGGGGTACGCCTCGAAGCCCACCACCCCGGAGGCGTCGGCGAGCCGGGTCCGGGTGGGTCCGGGGGCGACGGCGTTGACCCGTACGCCCCGGACGGCCAACTCCTTGGCCAGGCAGCGGGTCAGCACGTTCAGGCCGCCCTTCATGGTGGCGTACGCCGAGTAACCGGCCTCGACCAGACCGGTGGGCAGCGCCGAGCTGCTGCTGACGTTGACGACCGCGCCACCGTCGGCGATCAGCGGCAGCAGCGCCTGGGTCAGGAAGTACGGCCCCTTGAGCAGGACCCGCGAGAAGCGGTCGAACAGCTCCTCGGTCGTGTCCTCGAACCTCGCCATGCCGCCGAAGCCGGCGTTGTTCACCAGGTGGTCGACCGTGTCCCGCCGCCAGGTGTCGTGCAACGCCGCCACGACCTGCTCGCGGAAGGCCGGGAAGGTCTCGCTGCGACCGACGTCCAGCCGGAGCGCGACGGCCGTCCCGCCGTCCTTCTCGATGGCGGCCACCGTGTCCCGCGCGCCGGCCTCGTTGCCGCGGTAGGTCAGGATGACGCCCGCGCCCCGGGCGGCGAGCTGGATGGCCGCGCTCTGTCCGATGCCGGAGCTGGCGCCGACGACGATGCCGACCCGCATGGTTGCACCTGCCTGTCCATTCGTGGAGCGGTGTGCGCTCCCTGCGATTGAGGTGCTTCCATCTGACCACTGTGACCAGGTGTGACAGTAGAAAGATCGTGCCCGCTTCTTGCCTGATCCTCTCCTTGTGACGACCAGAGGCGAATGCTCTAATCGAGGCGTGCCGCTCGATGAACTCCGCACGCTGCTGGCCCGCCACGCCCGCCCCGACGGGACCACCGCCATCGACGGCGTCCTGATCGGCCGGGCCGAGCAGGCGTACCGGAACTCGGCGGCCATGTCCGGCACGGTGCTGGCGCTCATCGCGCAGGGCGCGAAGACCCTCGCGCTGGGCGACCGGGTGTACGAGTACCGCGCCGGCCAGTACCTGGTCGCCTCGGTCGACCTGCCGGTCACCGGTCACTACACCGAGGCCAGCCGCGAGGTGCCGGCGCTCGGCTTCGGTCTGGTCCTCCAGCCGGCGGCGATCGCCGAGCTGCTCCTGACGGCGCCGGCCGGTGCCGTCCCGCCCGCCGGTGGCACCCCGTCCGCGCTGGCCGTCAGCGACGCCCCGGTCGCGCTCGTCGACGCGGCGGTACGGCTGCTGCGCCTGCTCGACCAGCCGCGCGACATCCCGGTGCTCGCGCCGCTGATCACCCGCGAGATCCTCTGGCGGCTCGTCACCGGCCCCCAGGGCGCCACCGTCGGGCAGCTCGGCCTGGCCGACAGCAGCCTGACCCACGTCGCCCGCGCGGTGCGCTGGATCCGTGACCACTACCGGGAGTCGTTCCGGGTGGAGGAGATCGCGCGGATGTCCGGGATGAGCGTGTCGGCGTTCCACCGGGCCTTCCAGGCGGTCACCGCGATGAGCCCGATCCAGTTCCAGAAGCAGCTCCGGCTCCAGCAGGCCCGGTTGCTGCTGGCCACCCGGGGCCACGACGTCACCGGGGTCGGGCACCGGGTGGGGTACGACAGCCCGTCACAGTTCAGCCGGGAGTACCGCCGCCAGTTCGGGGTGCCGCCCAGCCAGGACAGCGTCCGCCTGCGGGAGGCCGGGCCCACCCCCGCGACGGCCGTGCCCTGACGCCCGCGCGACGGCGGTGCCCCGAGACCCGCCCGACGGCGGTCCCGGGGACGCCCGCCCGGCGGCGGAGCGGCGGCTACCGGCCGGCGGGCACCGCCGCGCGGGCCGGCGGGGCGAGCG
>NZ_LRQV01000087.1 GCF_001567585.1 Micromonospora rosaria | reverse complement strand
CGACCAGGTCCCGGCCGGTCGCGCCGACCAGGTTCCGGCCGGTCGCGCCGACCAGGTTCCGGCCGGTCACGCCGTGCCCGCCGACCCGGCCGCTGACCGCGAACTGCACCAACCGGTCACGCCCGCCGCCGGCCCGGACCGGCGGTGACCGGACGGCATGGCCAGCCCGTCCCTGCTCGGCCCGGCCGGCGACGTCGTGCCGGACGTGGCGCGGATCGCCGTCCTGCGGGCCAACGCGCTCGGTGACTTCATCTTCGTCCTGCCCGCCCTCGACGCGCTGCGGGCCGCGTACCCGGGGGCGGAGATCGTGCTGCTCGGCGCGCCGTGGCACGCGGAGCTGTGCCGCGACCGGCCCGGCCCGGTCGACCGGGTGTTGGTGGTGCCGCCGGCTCCCGGCATCCGGGTGCCGGGCCCCGGCGAACCCGAGGGCGGAATGACCGACTTCCTGGCGGCGGCCCGCGCGGAACGCTTCGACCTGGCGTTGCAGTTGCACGGGGGCGGGGCCAACTCCAACCCGGTGGTGACCGGGCTGGGCGCGCGGGTGACCGCCGGGCTGCGCGCCGAGGACGCGCCGCCGCTGGACCGCTGGGTGCGGTACGTCTACTACCAGCACGAGGTGCTGCGCTACCTGGAGGTGGCGGCGCTGGTCGGGGCCCCGGCGACCACCGTCGTCCCTACCCTGGCGGTGACCGACGCCGACCGGGCCGAGGCGCACGCCGCGCTCGGCGCGGCGGGTCGCCCCCGGGTGGCGCTGCACCCCGGGGCCTCAGACACCCGCCGCCGCTGGCCCGCCGACCGGTTCGCCGAGGTCGCCCGGGAACTGGCCGCCGAGGGGTACGAGGTGCTGGTCACCGGTACGCCCGCCGAGCGGGACACGGTGGAGCGGCTGGTCACCGCCGCGCGGGCCCCGGTCCGGCCGCTGGTCGGCACCCTGGGCCTGGGCGGGCTGGCCGCCTGTTACGCCGACTGCGCCCTGGTGGTCTCCAACGACACCGGCCCGCTGCACCTGGCGGCGGCGGTGGGCACCCCGACGGTCGGCGTCTACTGGGTGGGCAACCTGATCAACGGCGGCCACCTCCTGCGCGGCCGGCACCGGCCGATCGTCTCCTGGACCGTGCACTGCCCGGTCTGCGGCGTCGACTGCACCCGGGGCCTCTACCCGCACCGGGAGGGCAGCGGGGAGTGCCCGCACCGGGACTCCTTCGTCACCGACGTACCGGTCGCCGAGGTGCTGGAGGCCGCCCGGGAACTCCTCCCGTAACCGCCACCCCTCGCCGCCCCGCCGCGCCTCGCCGCCCCGCCGCGCCGCGCCGCCGCGCCGCCCCGCCCCGCCGCGCCGCTCGCCCGGCCGGGTCGGTGAGAAGGGTTCCCTTCTCTACCGTATGGGTTAAGAAGGGGCCCTTCCTTACAGGACGGCCTGCCAGGCTTCGACGTCGCGGTCGGTGACGGTGGTGGGCGACTCCAGGTGGTACGCGCCGCTGGGCAGGACTCCCGCGCCACCGTGCCGCGCCAGCATCGTGAGCTGCGCGGCGACGTCCTCGCCCTGGTGGTTCGCCGGCACCCGCCGCCAGAAGTCGAAGCCGCCGGAGTCGACCAGCTTCGCCCGGTCGTACAGCACGCAGCCGCCGATCCAGGAGACCTTGTACGCCCGCCAGGCGCCCGCCGGCAGGTCGAGCCCGGCGGTGACGTGCAGCAGGTTCGCCGCCGAGTGGATCTGGGCCCGGTCCCAGGCCGGGGTGCCGGGGCGGACCCGCTCCGGGACCGGCCGGCCGGTCCACTCCTCGTAGTGGCGGTGCGTCTGCGGGCGGACGTCGTCGAGGTAGGAGAGCCCGTGCACGGCGTTGCCGACGAAACCGCAGCCCAGCTCGTCGAGCGCGGTGACCAGCCGGCGCAGGGCACCCGGTTCCAGCCAGACGTCGTCGTCGAGGCAGAGCACGTACCGGGCCGCCGACGCGGCCAGCAGGTACGCCCGGTGCTCGGCCAGTCCCCGGCGGGGCAGCCGTCGGGTGAGCAGCACCGGGTGGCCCCGGTGCCGGAGCGCCCGGACCATGGTGGCCGCCGCCGGGTGGGCGTACGCCGGTTCGTCGTCGGACTGGTCGCTGACCACCACCCCGAACCCGGGTACGTCCTCCTGGGCGGCCAGCCCGGCCAGAGTGACCGCCAGTTCGGCGGGGCGGTTGCGGGTGGGGACGAGCACGTCGAGCCGTCGCTCCCGGCGGAACCCGTCGGCGGTGCCCAGGTCGAGGGGCCGGGTCACGACGGGGTGCTCGGTACGGTCCCCGCAGCCGGCGTACCCTCGCCCGTCGGCGGGCCGGCGGCACTGCGGTGGTGCGCCCGGATCCGGTCGATGATCGCCGACGTGGACCGGTCCGGCACGTACCCGAGGGTGCGGACCTGGCCGCCGAGCCGGCGGACCAGCGGTGCCTCGGGGACCAGTTCGGGCGGGTAGTCGCCGCCCTTGACGTACACGTCGGGGCGGATCAGGCCGATCAGCCCGGCCGGTGAGTCCTCCTCGAAGACCACCACGTGGTCCACGCAGGACAGCGCGGCGAGCAGGGTGACCCGGTCCTCGACCGGGTTCACCGGCCGGTCGGCGCCCTTGAGCCGGCGGACGCTGTCGTCCGAGTTGACCGCCACCACCAGCAGGTCACCGAGGGCCCGCGCCTGTTCCAGGTAGCGGACGTGCCCGGGGTGCAGCACGTCGAAGCAGCCGTTGGTGAAGACCACCGACCGCCCCGCCTCCCGGTGCCCGGCGACGATCTCCGCCAACTCGTCCGGCTCGACCAGCCCCGGCCGGGCGTCGGTCGCCGGCTGGTCGCCGAGCGCGCCGAGCAGGTCCTCCCGGCGGCAGACGCAGGTGCCGGTCTCCGAGACGGTGATCGTGGCGGCGAGCTGGGCCAGTTGCGCGGCGATCGGCAGCGGTGCCTCGGCGGCCAGGGCCAGGGTCATCGCGGCCAGGTACACGTCCCCGGCCCCCACCGCGTGGCTGGCCGGCACGGGCGTGCTGTGGCTACGCCGGGACGTCCCCTCCGGCCCGCCGACGATCGCGCCCTCGGTGTCCAGGGTCACCGCCACCACGTCGGCCCCGGTGTGCGCGCGCAGTTCGGCCAGCCGCGACTCGGCCAGCACGGCCCGGTCGACCCCCTCGCCGGCCCCGGTGCTCACCGTCACCCCGGTACCGGTCACGCTCAGCCCGTCCCCGGTCATCGCCACCCGGTCCTCACCCGGCACCGGCTCCCCCCGGGGCGCGCCGGCCGTGCGGGAACCGGCCTCGGACGCCGTCCCGACGGCTCCGGCGGCAGCCGTGTCCCGGGAGCCGGGGTCACCGGCGGGGGCGCTGGCAGCGGTGCCGTCCCGGCTGCCGGCGCCGCCGGGGGCGGCCCCGACGGTCAGCTCCGACGGGCCGTCGGCCGGGTCGTGGTCGGGGTGGTCCAGGTGCAGGTCGTTGGGGATCCCGGACCCGTGCACACCGGTGCCGCGTGCGTCGCCGCCGGGTCCACCCGGTCGACCGGGTCCGCGTCCGCCGGTGGTGCCGGCGCGGGCCAGCAGCCGGGTCGCCTCGGCGAAGCTCGGGGTCACCACGGTGGGGGCGAGCCCGTGCCAGTCGGCCAGGTCGTGGGCGTCCAGCGCGACGGTCGCGTACCGGTCCCGGGCGGCGATCAGCCAGGCCCGTACCGGGGCGGGCAGGGCGCCCAGCCCGTAGTCGCAGACGACCAGGGTGGGCTGCACCCCACCCGAGGCGGCCCGCAACTCCTCGGTGGCGCAGTCCAGCGCGGTGAGCAGCCGGGCCACCCCGTCGGCGGTGAGCGCGTCCTCGGGGTCGCCGGAGTCCTCCCGGAGCAGGATCTGGTTGCCGGCGAGCATCCGCCGCTTCACCGGGGTCGGCCGGCCCGGCTCGTTGACGGTACGGTCCCACACGCCCGCCCGGTCCAGGCAGTCGTGCACTTCGTCCCCGGCGGCGTCCGCCCCGACCGGGGCGACGAGCACCGCCCGCCCGCCGAGGGCGGCGACGTTCACGGCGGTGTTCGCCGCGCCGCCGGCCGCCGAGATCCGCCGCCGCAGGGTGAGCACCGGGGCGGGTGCCTCCCGGCAGAGGCGCTCCGAGTCGGCGAACCGCCAGTCGTCGAGCATGGCGTCCCCGATGACGAGTACCGGCCGTCCCAGCCAGCTCTGCACGACGGTGGCGAGCCGGTGCTGTTCCGCTGCTGCGTGCGCCATGCCGCCCGGGTCCCCCGCCCCACCCCACTCAAACCTGAGAGGAAGGGCACCCTGTTAACGCTTCTGGTAGAGGAAGGGCCCCTTCCGCACCGGGCGGCGCGCGGTGGGTGCCTCGTGGTGGGGACCACCCTGGGCGCCGGGTTTCCGCCACCCGAGGGAGGGAACGGTTTCCCGAGAGCGAGGGGTCGGTTTCCCGACGAGACGAGAGGAGACCCGAGATGGCAGCGACGACACTCCAGGGCAAGCGGATCGCGTTCCTGGCCGCCGACGGCGTCGAGGAGGTCGAGTACGTCCAGCCCCGGCAGGCGGTCGAGGAGGCGGGCGCCACGGTCGAGCTGGTCTCCCTGAAGCCCGGTGCGATCCAGGCCTTCAACCACCTGAACCAGTCCAGCACGTACGACGTGGACGTGACCGCCGCGGACGCGGACCCGGCCCGGTTCGACGGGCTGGTGCTGCCCGGCGGGGTGGCGAACCCGGACTTCCTGCGTACCGACCCGGACGCGGTCGGCTTCGTCAAGGCGTTCTTCGACGCCGGCAAGCCGGTCGGGGTGATCTGCCACGGCCCGTGGACCATGATCGAGGCCGGCGTGGTCTCCGGCCGGCGGATGACCTCCTGGCCGAGCCTGCGCACCGACCTCACCAACGCCGGGGCGAACTGGGTGGACGAGGCGGTCGTGACGGACAACGGCCTGGTCAGCAGCCGCAAGCCGGACGACCTGCCGGCGTTCTGCGCCAAGATCGTCGAGGAGTTCGCCGAGGGCCGGCACTGAGCCGGACGGCGGGGGCACGGGGGCGGCTGACACGTCGTCGGGGCGGGGACCACCGGTCCCCGCCCCGACGTCTGCCCCGCCGGCGCGGACGCCCCGGGCGCGAACACCGCCGGCACGGACGCCCCGGGCGCGAGGACCACCGGTACGCATACTCCTGGTGAGCCGGGAAACCGGGCGGGGTGACGACCCAGGCTCATCCGGTGTTGACCGGCCGGCAGATCCGCCTGCTCATGGCGGGGTTGATGACCGGGATGCTGCTGGCCGCGCTGGACCAGACGATCGTCGGCACGGCGCTGCCCACCATCGTCGGCGAGCTGGGCGGGATCGACCACTACTCGTGGGTGGTGACCGCCTACCTGCTCGCCTCCACCGCCTCCACCCCGTTGTACGGCAAGATGGCCGACCTGTACGGCCGTCGGCCGGTCTTCCTCTTCTCCATCGGCACGTTCCTGCTCGGCTCGCTGCTGGCCGGACTGTCGCAGGACATGACCCAGTTGATCGTCACCCGGGGCGTGCAGGGCGTGGGCGCGGGCGGGTTGATGACGCTCGCCTTCACCATCATCTCGGACGTGGTGTCGCCCCGGGAGCGGGGTCGGTACCAGGGCCTGTTCGGCGCGGTCTTCGGCGTGTCGTCGGTGGCCGGCCCGCTGGTCGGGGGGTACTTCGCCGAGACCAACTGGCGGTGGATCTTCTACCTGAACGTGCCGCTGGCGATCCTGGCGATCGCGGTCTGCACCCGGGTGCTCCGCCTGGTCCCGTTCACCCGGCGCGAGCACCGGGTCGACTGGCTGGGCGCGGCGCTGCTGGTGGCCGGGGTGAGCTGCCTGCTGCTCGCGCTGAGCTGGGGCGGGACCTCGTACCCCTGGGGGAGCACGGTGATCGTCGGGCTCTTCGTGGCCGGCGCGGTGCTGGCGGTGCTCTTCGTCCTCCAGGAGGCGCGGACCGCCGAGCCGATCCTGCCGCTGCGGCTGTTCCGGGGGCGGACCTTCTGCCTGGCGAACGCGGCCGGGTTCGTCCTCGGGCTGGTGATGTTCGGGTCGATCATCTTCATCCCGTTGTACCTCCAGATCGTCAAGGGCGCCTCGCCGACCCGCAGCGGTCTGCTGATGCTGCCGATGATGGCCGGCATCATCGTGACCTCGGTTCTCACCGGGCGGGCGATGAGCCGGATCGGCCGGTACAAGTGGTTCCCGGTGGCCGGCGCGGTGGTGCTGCTGGTCGGGATGCTGCTCTTCACCCGGCTGCGGGTGGAGAGTTCGCTCTGGGTGGCCTTCGGGTTCATGGTGGTGATCGGCGTCGGCCTGGGGCTCTGCATGCAGTCGCTGATCCTCGGCGTGCAGAACTCGGTGGACCCGCGCGACCTGGGCGCGGGTACCTCGTCGGCGACCTTCTTCCGCTCCCTGGGCGGCTCGTTCGGGGTGGCGATCCTCGGCGCGGTGCTCTCCGCCCGTCTCGGCACCGAACTCGCCGACCGGCTGCCCGGCGCGATCGCCCAGCTTCCGCCGGACCAGGCCGCCGAGGTCGCGGCCCGGGGCGGCACCGGCATCTCGATCAACGCGCCGGAGGCCATCCTGGCGCTGCCCGCCCCGGTACGCGGGGCGATCCAGGCGGCCTTCGTCGAGTCGCTGCACCTGGTCTTCCTGACCGCCGCCGTCCTGGCCGTGGTGGCGGTGCTGGTGACCGTGGCCCTGCCCGACGACCAGTTGCGGGGTGCGGGGCCGGAGGGGGCGACCGGCGGCACCGGCCCGCTCGGCGGCGAGGCCCCGCCGGCCGGCGGCACGCCGCTGGCGAAGGAGTCCCGGGGCGAGGCCGCCGCCGACATGGAGTCCAAGAGCCAGACCATGATCTGACCCGCGCCGCCACCGGCAGGCGGCCGGGAAGCGGTGGCCGCCGGCCGGGGCGTCACGGACGGGACCGGCCGGCTTCCGCCGAGCGGGTCAGCGCGCGGCTACTTGAGGATGAGGCGGTTGGTCTGCTCGAAGACGTCCAGGTCGGCGAGGGTCTCCGGGACCGAACGGGACAGCGGCTCGGGGAGCTGCCCCGGCCGGAAGAAACCGGCGTCGGTGGTCTCGTCGGTGACCCGGGCCAACTGCCCGTCCCACTCGTCCACCCGGAAGGCGGTGGTGAGGACCTGGTACGTGTGGCCGTACATGTTGGTCTGGATCCGGTCCGGTCCGGTGTAGAGGGCGAAGGCGCTGACCCGCAGGGCCCGCAGCCCGGTCTCCTCACGGACCTCACGGACGGCGCAGTCGCCGATCGACTCGCCCAGTTCCATCGCGCCGGCCGGCAGGGCCCACTGCGCGTTGTCCGACCGGCGGATCAGCAGTACCCGGCCCGCGTTGTCGCGGACCACGGCGCGGGCGCCGACGAACATCAGGGTCCGGTCACCGGCCAGCGCGCGTAGTTGCCCGACATACGAGTCGGCCCAGGAGATGCTCACCCGGACAATCTACGAAGGGTTCCCGGCGCCGGTGCGGATTCCGGGGTTCCCAAGATGTGACCGGCGACACTAGCTTGTTACCCATGCGTAGCACGATGATGGACGCCCCTCTCCAGGTCTCCCGGATCCTCGGACACGGCGCCAGCGTGCACGGCAGCGCCGAGGTGGTGACCTGGACGGGTGGCGAGCCCCGCCGCATGTCGTACGCCGAGGTGGGGCGGACGGCGGCCCGGCTGGCCCACGCGCTGCGCGACGAGTGCGGGGTGACCGGGGACGAGCGGGTCGCCACCTTCCTGTGGAACAACACCGAGCACCTGGTGGCGTACTTCGCGGTGCCGAGCATGGGCGCGGTGCTGCACACGCTCAACATCCGGCTCTCTCCCGACCAGGTCGCGTACATCGCCGACCACGCGGCCGACCACGTGGTGCTGGTCGACTCGACGCTGATCCCGCTGCTGGCCCGCTCGATCGGCGCGATGACCACGGTGCGGCACGTGGTGGTGGTCGGCGGGGGCGACCCGGCCCCGCTGGTGGCGGCGGCCGGCGACCGGATCGCCGTACACCACTGGGACGCGCTGCTGGCCGACCAGCCGGAGGTCTACGACTGGCCGGAGGTGGACGAGCGGGACGCCGCCGCCCTCTGCTACACCTCGGGGACCACCGGCGATCCCAAGGGGGTCGCCTACTCGCACCGCTCGATCTACCTGCACTCGGTGCAGATCTGCCTGCCGGAGGCGTTCGGCCTCGGCCCGACCGACCGGGAACTCGCCATCGTGCCGATGTTCCACGCGATGTCCTGGGGCCTGCCGTACGCGGCCTTCCTCTCCGGGGCGTCGCTGGTCATGCCGGACCGGTTCCTCCAGGCCGCCCCGATCGCCGAGATGATCGCCGCCGAGCGGCCCACCCTGGCCGGCGCGGTGCCGACCATCTGGACCGACCTGCTGGCGTACCTGGACACCCACGACGTGGACGTCTCCTCGCTGCGGGAGGTGATCGTCGGCGGCTCGGCCTGCCCACCGGCGCTGATGCACGCGTTCGCCGAGCGGCACGGCATCGACGTGATCCACGCCTGGGGGATGACCGAGACGTCCCCGCTCGGCTCGGTGGCCCGCCCGCCGGCCGGCGCGACCGGTGAGGCCGCCTGGCGGTACCGGTACACCCAGGGTCGGGTGCCGGCCGGGGTGGCGGCCCGGATCGTCGGGCCGGCGGGTGAGCCGCTGCCCGCCGACGGCGCCTCCGTCGGCGAGCTGGAGGTACGCGGCCCCTGGGTGACCGCCCGGTACGTCGGGGACGACGCCCCGGACGCGGAGAAGTTCCGCGCCGGCTGGCTGCGGACCGGGGACGTGGGCACGTTGTCGCCCGACGGCTTCATCACCCTCACCGACCGGGCCAAGGACGTGATCAAGTCCGGTGGGGAGTGGATCTCCTCGGTGGAGTTGGAGAACACGCTGATGGCCCATCCGGCCGTGCTGGAGGCGTGCGTGGTGGGTGTCCCGGATCCCCGGTGGGACGAACGGCCGCTGGCCACCGTGGTCGTCCACGAGGGGGCCACGGTGACCGCCGAGGAGCTGCGGGACTTCCTCGCCGGGCGGGTGGCCCGCTGGCAGGTGCCCGAGCGGTGGGCGTTCGTCGACGCGGTGCCGAGGACCAGCGTGGGCAAGTTCGACAAGAAGGTCGTCCGATCGAGGTACGCCGACGGCGGGCTGGACGTACGGGAGCTGTCCGCGCCGTAACGTTTTCAGGCGACACGTCGCCTGGATGGGTGAGGGCGTACTCCTGACACCCCTCCCCCCGGAAAGGGCGGCCCCGGCGTTCGCACCGCGCCGGGGCCGCCCGTTTTCTGCGGGATGTGCCCGCAGTCCCATTGTTGCGAAACTTGTTCACTTCCGCCGGGCCGACCGGGAAATCGGCCCCGCCCGGGTCGCCGCAGCTCCGCCCGGGTCGCCGCAGCTCCGCCCGGGTCGCCGGGGCGCCGCAGCCCCGGCCGGTCACTCGCTGGTGGTGGTGGTGAGCAGCACCCGGCCGACCACCGAGTTCTCCACCGCTCGGTGCGCGGCGGCCGTCGCGTCGAGGGGGTGGTGGTGCAGCGGCAGGCCGGCCGCCTCGCCGACCCGGATCGCCCCCTGGGCCACGGCCGCCGCCACGTCGGTCACCGCCTGCGCCTTGGCCGCCTTCGGCTCGGTGTAGACCAGGACGAACTGCCAGCGGGCGTTCGGCGCCATCAGCGGGCGGATCGGCAGGGTGACCTCGTCGCCGCCGTCGTCGGCGTACACGCAGACCGCCCCGCCGCTGCGGAGCACCTGGACGTCGGTCGCGGCGTTGCGCGCCGCGGAGACCTCGACGATCGTGTGCACCCCCTCGGGGGCGATGGCCCGGACCTCGGCCACCACGTCCTGCTCCCGGTAGTTGATCACGTGGTCGGCGCCGGCCGCCGCGGCGAGCTGCGCCTTCTCCGGGCTGCTGACGGTGGCGAGGACGGTGGCGTCCGCCCAGCGGGCGAGCTGGATCGCGGCGTTGCCCACCGCGCCCGCACCGCCCTGGACCAGCACCGTGTGGTCGGCCAGCGCCCCCGCGTGCAGGGCGTCCGGCACGAACTCCCCGGCGGTGAGGCAGCGGTGCGCGGTCAGGAACGGGATACCGAGGCAGGCCCCCAGGTCGAAGGAGGCGTCACCGAGGGGTACCGCCTGCCGGACCGGGACCACCGTGTACTCGGCGGCGGTGCCCCACGGCCGCTGCCAGGCGGCCTCCCACACCCACATCCGCTCGCCGGTCAGCGCCCGGTCGACGCCCTCGCCGACCGCCTCCACCACCCCGGCGCCGTCCTGCCCGGGGATCTGCCAGCCGCCCGCCGCAGGCCCCTGCCGGCGGGACTTCCAGTCGGTCGGGTTGACCCCGGCGACGGCGAGGCGCACCAGCACCTCGCCCGGTCCGGGCTCGGGCACCGGCCGGTCGACCAGGCGGAGCACCGAGACGTCACCGCCGCGCTCGTACACGATCGCTCTCATCGGCGTACCTCCCGTCGGCATCGCGGTACCCGGAACGTCCCCGGTCATGCCGCGACCGGGTGCGGGAGGCCGGCGGGCCGGGCCGGTCAGGCGGCCGGCTTCAGCACCACCTTCGAGTAGCCCGCCTCACGGCGGTCGAAGCGCTCGTACGCCTCCGGCGCCGCCTCCAGCGGCAACTCCTTGCTGACCACGAAGCTCGGCGTGGCCCGCCCCGCGATGATCATGTTGCGCAGGTACTCGTTGTACGCCTTGACGTTGGCCTGCCCGGTCCCCATCCGCAGGCCCTTCTCGAAGAACTTGCCCATCTTGAACAGCAGCTCGCCCCGGCCGGAGTGCTCGTCCGGCGCACCCGGGTCGTGCGCCAGGTAGAGGCCGATCACGCCGATCATGCCGGTCGCCCGGACCACGTCGACGAGGCTGTTCAGCACCGCCGCCGGGTGCTCCTCCCCGCCGTCCCCGTGTGCCTGGTAGCCGACCGCGTCCACGCCCCGGTCGGTGCCGACCCCGTCGGTGCGGTCCAGGATCTGCTGCACCGCGTCACCGGCGGAGAAGTCGATCGGGGTGGCCCCGATGGACTCGGCCAGCCGGAGCCGGTCCGGCACCTTGTCGACCACGAACACCTCGGCCGCGCCCATCAGCATGGCCGAGTACGCGGCCATCAGCCCGACCGGCCCGCCGCCCATGACGGTGATGTTCTCGCCCGGCCGCAGCTCGCTCATCGCGACCCCGTGGTACCCGGTCGGGAAGATGTCGGCGAGCATCGCGAAGTCGTTCTCGTGCTCGGTGCCCGGGGGCAGCTTCAGGCAGTTGAAGTCGGCGAACGGCACCCGCAGGTACTCGGCCTGCCCGCCCCGGTACGGGCCCATCGACACGTAGCCGTACGCGCCCCCGGGGAAACCGGGGTTCACGGTCAGGCAGAAGCCGGTCTTGCCGGCCCGGCAGTTGCGGCAGAACCCGCAGGCCACGTTGAACGGCATCGAGACCCGGTCACCCTTGCGCAGGCTGGCCACGCCCGGACCGACCTCCACGATCGTGCCCATGTTCTCGTGGCCGAAGACGATGCCCGGTTCGGCATCCGTCCGTCCCTCGTACATGTGCAGATCCGAGCCGCAGATCGCGGTGGTCGTGATCTTGACGATGACGTCGTTCGGATCCTGGATCCGCGGATCCTCGACCTCGTCGACCGAGACGTCGTGCGGCCCGTTGTACACCACAGCCCTCATGACCTCGACGGTAGGCGGGCGGGCGGCTCCGCGTACCCGGTTCGGCCGACGTTCCCCCACGCAGGCCCGACCGGCGGCCAGGACCGCCGTCGGGGGCGGGCTCACCCGAGCCGGTCGACGACCTCCGGGGTCAGGTCGGCCACCGTCGACAGGACCACCGCCGCGAGCCGCTCGGCGTCCGGGTCCAACGGGTACGCCCCGTGCGGCACCGCCACCACCCGCATCCCGGCGGCAGCCGCCGACCGTACCCCGTTGGAGGAGTCCTCGATCGCGGCGCAGCGGGCCGGGTCGACGCCGAGCCGCTCGGCGACGGCCAGGTACACGTCCGGGGCGGGCTTGCCCCGCTCGGTCTGCTCGGTGGAGAGGGTGGTGCGGAAACTGCCGGTCAGCTCCGTGGCGGTCAGCGCCGCCGCGATCAGTCGGGTGGGCGAGGAACTGGCCAGCCCCAGCGGCCACCGCGCGGCGATCCGGCGGACCACCTGGTCGGCGCCGTCGATCACCGGTACGTGCGCCGCGTACCGCCGGGCCATCTCGTCGACGACCTCCGTGGCGACCTGCGCGGCGGTCCGCTCCACGCCCAGTTCACCACTGAGGTACGCGGCCCACTCGCCGGTGCTCATCCCCATCAGCCGGCGCTGGGTGTCCGGCTGCCAGGTGCCTCCGTGCGTCGCCACGTACTCCCGGCGGACCTCCTCCCAGACCGGCTCGGAGTCCACGATCACGCCGTCCAGGTCGAAGATCACCGCATCCACCACGCCCCCATCCTGCCCGACCCGTCCCCGATCCGCCCAGCCCGGTGCGGGGGCCTGCCCGGCTCCTGACCCGGCGGGGTCGGCTGCGGTGCTCAGGCCGCCCGGGCCGGCAGGCCGATCGGGCTGTCGGACGGGATGACGGTGTGGCAGCGGTGGGCGATCGGGTCGAGCAGTTCCCGCAGCCGGTCGGTCCGCGCCGCGCCCAGCTCCTGCCAGGGCCGGGCGGCGGCCAGGTCGGTGGCGTCCTCGACGGCCCGGAACCCGGCCCGCCCCGCCTCGGTCGGCTGCCCGTGCGGGGTCAGCCAGCCCCGCGCGACGAGCCGCTCCCGCGCCGCCTGGCACTCCTGCTCGGACCAGCCCCGCAGGAGCAGGTTCTGCGCCGACATGTCCAGGGCGACCCGCCAGGCGAGCGTCTCGACCGGGTCCAGGCCGGCGGCGACCAGCGCCGCGACGTGCCCACCGCCCCGGTGCTCGCGCAGCGTCGTGGCCGCCTGCCAGAGCCGGGCCAGCGGGTACTCGGCCGCCGGGAGGGCGGCGTTGGCCGCGCCGAGCACCCGGCCGGCGTCGTCCACCGCCGAGGCGGCTGCCTCCAGCAACTCGGCGGTCTCGGCGAGGTGCGCCTCGGGCAGCTCGTAGGTCAGCTCGGCCAGCGCCTGCACGGCCCCGGTCAGCCGGGCCCGCAACGCCTCCTGCGGGGTGGCCAGCGACCAGACCGCCGGCAGCGCCCGGGACACCATGTGCGGGGCGAAGACGAAGAACGCGGCGGTCACCGGGGCGGCCCCGACCTCGCCGAGCGGGGCGGCCCGGCCGGCGAAGTAGCCCCGCCAGTAGCCGCGCAGCCCGACCGCCTCGTACGCGGCCCGGGACCGGGGGTGGAAGTAGGTCACCGCGTGGGCCGGCTCGACGTGTGTCCACATCAGCCGGGCGGTACGCCTCGTCTCCTCCGACGCCACCACGTGCACCTCCACCTGCCGGTCGGTACGGGCGGTGGACCGCCCGGTCGATGCCGAACCTACTGCCGCCGGGTGACGTGCCGGAAGCGGATTGTGGGCCACAGCATCGACCCTTGATGACGAAACCGGGCGGAACCGGGGCGCTAGCCCTGGTCCCGCCCGGTCCCGTTGTCCCTGCCCGGCCGTCCGGGCTGTCCTTACTCCTGTCCGGCTGTCCGGCCGCGATTGCACTGATGCCCGGCCGTCCGGCCGGGCATCGCACTCACTGGGCGGCGAGGACGTCCACGACGAAGCGCAGCGGGCCGGTCGGCCGGCCGCCCGACGCGTCGTTGCCGTACGCCAGGTCGGCGGGGAGGTCGAGCTGCACCCGGCTGCCCACCTTCACCCCGACCAGGCCCTGGTCCCAGCCCTTGATGACCTGTCCGACGCCGATGGCGAAGGTGGCCGGCTCGCCCCGCTCCCACGAGGAGTCGAACTCCTTGCCGTCGGCGTAGAAGACGCCCACGTAGTTGGTGGTGATGTTCTGGCCGGACTTGACCTCCGCGCCGGTGCCCTCGATCAGCGGGGTGACCTTGAGCTCCTTCAGCTCGCCCTCGCCGGCCGTCACCGTCGGCTTGGTACCCAGCGCCGGGTCGGCGCCCTCGGGAAGCTGGGGCGCGGGCGGGGCGCTCGGGGCCCCCGGATCGGCCGGGTTGGCCGGGTCGGCGGAGGCCGACGGGGAGTCGGCCGCCTGGTTGCTGGCGTCGTCGTCGCCACCCTGGCCGACGGCGACGAAGACACCGATCAGGATCGCCACCACGGCCAGGCCGGCACCCGCGCCCAGCCACGCCTGGCGGCGGCGCTTGGCCTCGGCCGCCTTCTGCGCGGCGAGCTGTTCGGCCAGCCTCCGCCGTGCCTTGCTCTCCTGCCCGCCCGCCGTCCGCTCGCTCACGTCGTCGACTCCCTGCTGAGAAGGTGGGGGCGTCCGGGCGCCGGACGCCGTCGCCGACACACGGTACCTGGTGAGCGGCGTACTGCCGACGATCGATCGTGGCCGGTGGTGCCGGTGAGGCCGGTTTTGCCGATGATCCGGGTGGGTCGGGGGTAGGTTTCCGGCATGACGATCCTCACCGATGCCGATATCGCCCTGCTGACCGAGCCGCAACTCGCGCACGTGGCCACCGTCGAGCCGGACGGGAGCCCGCACGTGACCCCGGTCTGGGTGGACACCGACGGCGAGCACATCGTGTTCAACACCGCCAAGGGGCGACAGAAGTACAACAACATCGCGCGCAACCCGGTGGTCGCGGTCTCGGTGGTGGACAAGGCGGACGACTTCCGCACCCTCTGGGTCAAGGGCACCGCCGAGTTCGTCACCGAGGGCGCCGACGCGCACATCGACAAGCTCGCGAAGAAGTACCTCGGGCAGGACAGCTACCCGTTCCGGCAGGCCGGCGAGGAGCGGGTGATCGTCCGGATCACCCCCACCCACAAACTCGGCCGCGGCTGACGTGCAAGGAAGGGCCCCCTGTTAACGCTTTCGGTAGAGGAAGGGCCCCTTCCTAACCACGATCACCGGGGCGGCGGCGGGCAGCGGGGCGGCGGCGGGCAGCGGGGCGGCGGGCCCGGCGGGGGCGCGGGCCACGGGCGGGGCGGGGTCAGGCGGTCTTGCGGGGGGTGGACTTCTTCGCGGGGGCCTTGGCCGCCTTCTTCTCGGCGGCCTTCTTCGCCGGCTGGGCCTTCTTGGCGGTGCTCCTCGGGGCGCCCGCCTGCTCGCCGGCCGCCTTGCGCCCACCCGCCTTCTTCGCGGCGGCGGCTCCGGCCTCCTTCGCCGGGGTCCCCTTCGCGGCGGCCTTCTTCGCCGGGGCCTTCCTGGCGGTACCCGCGCTCTTCTGCGCCGAGCGGGCCGAGGTGATCGGGGTCGGCTCGCCGGCACCACCGCCGCCCGCACCACCGCCGGCCGCCCGGCCGGTGGGCTCGCCCTCGCCCCGGGCGGCGCGGGCCCGCTCGACGGACGCCTTCAGCGCGGCCATCAGGTCCACGGCGGCGGCCGGTGCCTCCTCCACCTCCTCCGGCGCGACGACCTCGCGCCCCTCCACCTTGGCGTCGATGACCTCCTGCAACGCGGCCCGGTAGTCGTCGGTGAAGACCTCCGGCTGGAACTCGCCGGCCATCGAGTCGATCAGCGAGCTGGCCATCGCCAGCTCCGGCGGCCGGACCTTCAGGTCCTCGCCGAGAAAACCGAAATCGGGGGTACGCACCTCGTCCGGCCAGAGCATCGTGTTGAGCAGCAGCACCCCCTCGCGTACCCGCAGGGTGGCGAGCTGTTCCCGCTGGCGCAGCGCCACCTTCACGATGGCCACCCGCTCCGAGTCGGTCAGCGCGTCCCGCAGCAGCACGTACGGCTTGGTCGCCGTCCCCTCCGGCTCCAGGAAGTACGCCTTGTTGTAGAGGATCGGGTCGACCTGCTCGGCCGGGACGAACTCCAGCACGTCGATGGCGCGGGAGGTGGCCAACGGCAGGTCGGCGAAGTCGGCGTCGGTGAGGATGACCATCTCGCCGCCACCGATGTCGTACCCCTTGGCGATGTCGTCGTAGCTGACCTCCTCGCCGCAGATCTGGCAGGTGCGCTTGTACCGGATCCGACCTCCGTCCTCGCGGTGCACCTGGTGGAAGCGGATGTCCTTCTCCTCGGTGGCCGAGTAGAGCTTGACGGCGATCGACACCAGCCCGAACGAGACCGCGCCCTTCCAGATGGCCCGCATGCCGCGCCCCCTCACTCCCGCCCTGCTCAGGATGGCAAATGATCGAAGGTGACGCGCGAGGTTCCGCAGGTAACTACAGTCCGAGAGGTGCCCGGCGCGCCGCTCAAGCCGATGCTCGCGATGACCGGCCCGCTGCCGGCCGGCGCCGGCTGGGCGTACGAGTTCAAGTGGGACGGGGTCCGCGCCCTGGCCGACGTCGCGGGCGGCCGGCAGCACCTGTACGCCCGCTCCGGGGCGGAGATCACCATCGCGTACCCGGAGTTGGCGACCCTGCCCGAGCAGTTGGCGACGCTCACCGAGCCGGTCGACGACGCCCTCCTCGACGGGGAGGTGGTGCTCTTCGGCGAGTCCGGGGCCCCCTCGTTCACCGCCCTGGCGGAACGGATGCACGTGCGGGACCGGGGCCGGGCGGCCCGGCTCGCGGCGGTCGCCCCGGTCACGTACATGATCTTCGATCTGCTGCGGTTGCGCGGCGCGGACCTGACCGGGCGGCCCTACCGGGAGCGGCGGGCGGCGCTGGAAGCGTTGGGGCTGGCCGGCAGCCGGTGGGCGGTGCCGCCGGACTTCCCGGACGGCCCGGCCACCTTCCACGCGGCGGGCGAGCACGGGCTGGAGGGGGTGCTCGCCAAGCGGGTCGATTCGCCCTACCGGCCGGGGCTCCGCTCGCCGGACTGGGTCAAGGTCAAACTGGAGGTCACCGGGGACTTCGTGGTGGGCGGCTGGCGGCCGGGGGCACGGAAGATCGGCGGGCTGCTGGTCGGCGTGCCCGGCCCGGCCGGGCGGCTCACCTACCGGGGCCGGGTCGGCGGGGGCATCGGCGCGGCCCTGGAACGCCAACTCCTGCGCGAACTGGAGCCGCTGCGCACCACCACCTCACCCTTCGCCGACGACGTACCCCGGGAGGACGCCCGGGGCGCGATCTGGGTGACCCCCACCGTGGTCGTCGAGGTCAAGTACGGCCAGCGGACCCCGGACGGGCGGCTGCGCTTCCCCCGGGTCCTGCGCCTGCGGCCCGACAAGCCGGCCGAGGAGGTGTCCGATGCCGGGTGAGCGGTTGCGGGTCGAGGTGCAGGGCCGGTCGCTGGACCTGTCCAACCTCGACAAGGTGCTCTACCCGGCGGCCGGGTTCACCAAGGGCGAGGTGATCGACTACTACACCCGGATCGCCCCGGTCCTCCTGCCGCACCTGGCCGACCGGGCGCTCACCCGGATCCGGTACCCGAACGGGGTCGACGGCGGCTCCTTCTTCGAGAAGAACGCCCCGGCGGCCACCCCCGACTGGGTACGGGTGGCGACCCTGCCCGCGCCCGGCTCCAGCAAGGGACGGGAGACCATCGACTACGTCGTCGCCGACGACCTGCCCACCCTGGTCTGGCTGGCCAACCTCGCCGCCCTGGAGCTGCACACCCCGCAGTGGCGGATCGGCGAACATCCGGACATGCTGGTCGTCGACCTGGACCCGGGCTCCCCGGCGACGCTGCGCCAGTGCTGCCAGGTGGCGCTGCTGCTGCGCGACCGGCTGCTGGTGGACGGGGTGCACGCGTACCCGAAGACCTCCGGCAAGAAGGGCATGCAGCTCTGCTGCCCGGTCGCCGGCACCCAGTCCGCCGACGTCGTCTCCGGCTACGCCCGACGGATCGCCCAGGAGTTGGAGCAGGCGCATCCACAGCTGATCGTGTCCAGGATGGCGAAGAACCTCCGCCCCGGAAAGATCTTCATCGACTGGAGCCAGAACAACGCGGCGAAGACGACCGTCGCCCCGTACTCCCTGCGCGCCCAGCCCATGCCCGCCGTCTCCGCCCCGCTGACCTGGGACGAGGTCGAGGCCGGCGCGGCCGGCAAGCGTCCCGCGACGAAGCCGTACACCCCCGCCGAGGTCCTCGACCGCGCCGACCACCACGGCGACCTCCTCGCCGACCTCCTCACCCCCGGCCCCGAGGTGCAGCTGTAAGGAGGGGATGTAAGGAAGGGCCCCCTATTAACGCTTTTTGTAGAGGAAGGGCCCCTTTTTAACCACCCAGGGGGAGCGCCGCACGCTCAGGGCGGGGAGCCGGCCGCCGGCCGCAGCCGGGTCGAGCGGGGCCGGGTCGAGCGGAGCCGCAGGTACGCGCCGAGTACGACGGCGGCCACGACCACGCTGACGGCGACGTCGCTGAGCAGCGCCAGGGCCGGCGGCGCGGGCTTGTACGGCGGCACGAGGTACGCGAACGTGGCGGCGGCGACCACCCCGGCCGACCAGCCGGCCAGCACGTGCCGCTGCTCCCAGCCGGGCCGCCGCGACCAGCGGACCACCAGCGCGACGACCACGCCGGTGAAGACCGTCCGCAGTGCCACGCCCGGCCAGCCGGGCACCAGGTCGGCGGTCAGGTGCAGCGCGTAGCCGAGCAGGGTGACCAACCACGGACCCGGTGCCACCGCCCGCCCGACCGGCCCCGGGGCCGGCACCGACCGGCGGCGGTCGCGCCGGTCGTGGTCGCGCTGGTCGTGGTCGCCTTGGTCGTGGTCGCGCCGCCAGCGGGGCAGCAGCGCGGCGACGACGAGCGCCAGCGTCACCAGCACCGCGACGGCGAGCTGAACCGTGCCGAGCTGGAACCCCTTCCGGCCGTCCGTGTCGTCGGCGAAGATCAGCAGGCTGCCGAGCAGGTAGAGCGCACCGACGACGAGCAGGCCGGGCCACCGCAGCCAGGGCCGGTGCCGACGGTCCGGGGAGACGAACGACTCGACGATCGCGATCGGCGCGCAGATGCTCAGCGCCACGTGGTTGCCGAGGAAGCTGAACGCCTGCTGCACGCTGACGTCGAGCACCGGTACCCGGGTCCGGTCGGCGACGGCCCGGTCCCCGGCGAACTCGGTGTCGTCCAGGAACCCCGGGTTGAACAGCGACTGGTCGACCAGGCCGGCCTGGACCACGCCGAACGCGGCGGCGAGCAGCACGATCGTCGGCCAGCCCCGACCGGTACGGCGGGCGGTCTCCCGGATCAGCACCGCCGCGCCGCCGTACAACGGGCCGAGGAAGGCCACGACCAGCGGAAAGTCGACCACGGTGAAGCCGCCCCAGGAGCACTCGGCAGCGAACGGGGCGAGCACGAGCAGGGCGAGCACCGGCGCGACGCGGCGGAACCGTCCCCGCGCCGGTGCCCCCGCCGGGCTGTCGAGGTCGGTCTGCGGGTTCCCGGGTGGCGTCACCGCCCCACTGTCCAGCCCCGACCACCGCCGGGGTAACGGCCGGAGGTCGACGGCAGGCGTACCAAGGTCGATGTCTTCGGTCGATCCCTGCCGCGCATCTACCAGGCGCGGGCGTTGCGCTGGTTGCGGCGGGCGGTGCAGGGCGCGCGGTGCTCGGTGGGCAGCGCGCACCGGCCGCCGCCGGCCAGCAGCCGGTCGCAGAACACCCGATGGTGTACGCCCTGCTCGTCCTCGCGGGACACGGTCACCTCGCCGACGTCCACGGTGCGGCTGAGCTGGAGCAGCAGCCGGGTGGCGGTCCGTGCGAAGACCCGGGCCCGGAGCAGATCGGGTACGCCGATCGGCAGGTGGATGACCCACCGGCCGCCGTTCCGGCCGCTCACCGCCCGGCCGCCAACTCGTAGTGGCCGGCGGCCTGGGCGGACTGCCAGCGCCGCAGGGCCGCCTTGATCCGGGCGTTCTCCTCCCGCAGCGCCGCCACCGCGACCTGCGCCACGCTCAACTCGTCGGCCACCCGGTCCAGGAACTCCTGCACCTCGGCCGGGTCGAGCCCGCGCCGCCGTACCGTGAACCACCGGTGCCGGACCTGCCACGGCCGCAACGGCACCTGGTGGGCCGCCGCGCGGTGGCGGCCGGCGGGTCCGCGCCGGTCCGGCGCCTCCGGATCGGGTACGGGCAGGAGTCGGCGCAGGAGTCGCATCTCGGTGCCGCCTTCCATCGTCGGTGGGGGTGGACCTGCCGACGCAGCCTCGATCGGCGGTACGGCGGCAGGGCGCGTCTCGGGACCCCGGGGCGGCCGGGCCGGGGGATGGTCCGGCCGTCCCGGGCGGGGAGTAGTGCCGACGTGACGGGCCACCACCACGGAAAGCGCCAACCGACCGCAGGCACCCCATCACTGAAAGCGACGGTACGGGCATGTGTCGGAAGTGTCAAGAGTGCTTGCAGTGTCCTCACCTATGTCAAGAGTGGCATTTCGCTTAGGTGTTTTGCCTATCTCGCAGCCGTGGATCGATACTGGCGGGGCCAACCGACTGCAAGGGGCTTGCGCCGTGCCTATCCCGCCCACCATGGATGAACTGCTCGATGATCTCGTCAGGCGTATCCAGGAAGGTGAGTGGTCGCCGGGGGCTCAGCTCCCCGCCGGACACGTGCTGGCCGACGAGTACGACGTGTCGCTCTCCACGATCAACCGAGCCTGGGCCACGCTGCGCAAACGGGGCCTTTTGGTTGGGCGGCCCGGCCGAGGAGTCTTCGTCGCCGAGCACTGAGGGCTGGGCCAGCCGTAGGGGTAAGTGAATTGCTGCGTGGTGGGGCGCGAAGACCCTCTGGGTGGCGGTCGCTGGTGGACCGTGCGGGAATGTAGGGCGACGCACTCGTAATGCGTAGATCGACGAACTCCCCCGTGCGCGTAGGCAGCCGCCAGCGCACGAGGGGTTGGCGCCATGCCTATCGAACCGCCCCGCGTGGGGTGAAGAGCCCAGCCACACCGCCTTCCGGATCGCCTCCTGGGATCACCCCCGCATGCGCGGGGAAGAGACCGCCCGGTTCCGCGACCAGGTCAACATGCAGGGATCACCCCCGCATGCGCGGGGAAGAGGTCTTGACCAGGCCGCTGCCGGCCGTGCCCGCGGGATCACCCCCGCATGCGCGGGGAAGAGGCCGCGCCCACCTGGTCGACCCGCCCCGACGTCGGATCACCCCCGCATGCGCGGGGAAGAGACTTCCTGACCTGGGGCATTAAAGATCAACTCGGCTGTTTTCATTCACTTTGCTTTGCAAGATCATCTCCGGTCAGGGGTGGCGTGGTGGATCGCGTGGCGTGGTTTGGCGGCTCAGCGTACCGGCGGCGTGTCCAGGATGGCATCGGTTCGGGCGGCCGTGCGTCTCGCTTGCGGGATGGCTTCCGGGAATCTTCGGCGGGGCCGTGTCGTCGTGAAACCGAGCCTCGTTCACGAGGGTGCAAGGCGCTCACGTTCATGTTCGAGTCGCTGTCGACTGATCTGGAGCTGACTCAGAGTGTCGTACCCCTTTGGTTTTATCCCCTCCGTGGCTGACCGGCAGGGGCTCGGTGCGAGTGCCCGTCTCGTCTGGGGCAAGACCAACCGCGATCGTGGCTTCTGGCTGCCGGTCTACCGGCATCTCGCCGACAGCGCCGACATCGCGGGGCTCATGTGGGATGTGTGGCTGCCCTGCGGGACTGGCGGCGGGCGCTTATGAGCAGGGGCATTGCCCGCGCCGACAGTAGCGGCCGTGGAGATCGATGGTGGGCGTTCCTGATGCATCGTTCAGGCCGAGCGACTTATTGAGCATTTGTCATGTACCTGACAAATGAGTTGGTAAAGGTCTTGCTTGACGGCATCGTCACTCGTTCCCGGTAAGCGAACAGGTCGATGGGCCGGGCGCGGGTCTTCTGTGGGATTGATTGGCGGATGTGGTGTCCAAGCAGGACCGGATAGACGCCCGACTCTTCTGGGGCAAGGCGGGGGCGGCGAAACAAGGTGAGGAGACCGTCCCGCATCCTTTGATCTGCCACACCATCGACACCGCCGTCGTCGCCGAGCTGCTCTACGACCGGTTGCTCAGTGCCGTTTGTCGCGCGGAGCTGGCGGCTGCCTTCGGGCCGCTCGGTGGCCGGCCCGCCGCCTGGGTCGGCCTGCTCTGCGGACTGCACGACCTCGGCAAGCTCTCCCCGGCCTTCCAGGCGCTACGGGCGGACGTCGCGGCCAGGCTCCTGCCGCCCGAAGCGGTGACCCAGACCGAGCGACTGAGCCGGATCAGGACAGGCGGCGGTCGTACCGACACGCGCCACGGTGTCCTGACGGCCCACCACGTGCGGAGGTTCCTCCTCCGCTGGGGGGCGACGCCCGACACGGCCCGGACGCTGGCGCAGGCCCTCGGTGGACACCACGGCAGTTACTTCTCCCCACAGGTGTTGCTCAACGCCGAACTGGCCGTGCCGGACCACGGCGGCGAACGGTGGGCGCGCTGGGCCGAGGAACTGTTCTGCCGGACGGCGGAGCTGTTGGGGTTGCCTGATCCGCGTGCGGTTGCCTGGTCCGAGGTGGCGATCGGCACTGGCGGTGCGGTCGCGCTCGCCGGGCTGACGACGGTGAGCGACTGGATCGCCTCCGGGTCCATCCGCAAGGCCACGCACGCCGGCAGCGACGTGGACCTGGTGGCGTACGTCACGGTCGCGCGGGACCGCGCGGTCGAGCAGGTGGTGGGCCGGCTCGGGTGGTCCGGGTGGCGGCCGGCCGGTGACCTGGGCTTCGACACGTTGTACGGGCAGCAGCCCCGACCCCTGCAACGGGCCGTCGAGCGGATGATGGCCACCAGAACGCGGCCGGGGATTCTCGTCGTCGAGGCGCCCACCGGAGAAGGCAAGACGAGGACCGCCCTGCAGGCCACCCTCGGCCTGGTGCACCGGCTGGGGCTGGCCGGCTTCTTCGTCGCCATGCCCACCAGGGCGACCAGCAACCAGATGTTCGACGAGGTCGACGCGCTGGTGACCGGCCTCGACCCGACGCTCTCCGTCAAGCTGCTGCACGGCACCGCCGCCGAGTATCTCGCCGACCAGCGGGCCCGGACGGCCCGGTCCGAGCCGGTCACCCCGGAGGACGTCGGCATCGACGGCCCCGCCGGTGGCCAGGACCCGGCGGTACGGGAGTGGTTCACCAAGCTCAGGGCGCTGCTCGCGCCACTGGCCGTGGGGACCGTCGACCGGGTTCTCCAGGGTGGCATCCGGTCCCCGTGGGCCCCGGTACCCCTGGTCGGGCTCTCCAACCGGGTCCTCGTCCTTGACGAGGTGCACGGCTACCAGGTGTACATGTCGACGATCCTGGACCGGCTGCTGTGGTGGCTGGGCCGGCTCGGCGTACCGGTGATCCTGCTGTCGGCCACCCTGCCCCGGAAGCGTCGGGTTGAACTGCTCCACCACTGGTACGCCGGTGCCCGGCAGTGCCGTCCCGACGAGGTCGAGCTGACGCTGCCCGAGCTGGACTATCCGCACGCGGTCTGGTTGGACGACCAGGGAGTTCCCCACGTGGTCCAGGCGGAGGCGTCGAGCACCAACGCGGGCCGACTGGTCGATGTGGTGCGGCTCTCCGACCAGGAGCTGATTGGCTGGGTGTTGACGCAGGTCAGCGGCGGTCACGGCGTGGCGGTCGTGCACAACCTCGTCCGGCGGGTCGAGCAGACGGTCGACCTGCTGACAGCGGCGGTGGCAGAGGCGTACCCCGAAGGGAAACGCCCCCGGGTCGTGGCGCTCACCGGCCAACTGCCGGCGGCGCGGCGAGCACAGGTCGAGCAGGAGTTGCGGGACCTGTTCGGCCGGGACGGCAGCCGGGCACCGGAAGCTGGCTACGTCGTCGTCGGCACCCAGGTCCTGGAGCAGAGCCTCGACCTGGACTTCGACGCGATGGCCACGGACCTGGCCCCGGTCGACAGCCTGATCCAGCGGGCCGGTCGACTGCACCGGTTCCGCCGGACCGATCCGGGGTCGCCGCCGACGCTCGCCCTGGTCGGCGTGACCGAGAAGCCGTCCGGCCCGACCTGGCCGCCGTACACCACGCACGTCTACCAGGACATCGTGCTGCTGCGGACCTGGGCGTTGCTCCGGGACCGGCGGTGCCTGCGAATGCCGGACGAGGTGCCGGAGTTGGTCGACGCGGTCTACTCGGACCCGGACCGGATCGCCTACCCGGAGGCGTGGCAGAAGCGATGGCGACTCGCGGAGGAGAAGCTCGACCGGGCGCAGCAGGACGACACGGAGAGGGCGGCAGCGCTCTTCCTCCCGCCGCCGACCAGGTCCACCGCACTGCTCGACCTCACCGCGCACCCGAGGTACACCGGCCAGACCCGCAAGCCGGACGGGCGGGGACGCCGTGATGGATGAGTACGGCGGCCACGGTCTCCCGGACGACCGGGTCGACGTGGTCGTGCTGCGGGTCGAGGACGGCCGGACGGTGCCGGTAACGGGGAAAACGCCCGTCGACCTCGCCGGTGCGGAGGCACCCGGCCTGGAACTGCTCGCCGATCTGCTTGACTCCACGGTCCGGGTCACCGCCGGTGAGGGCAACCCGTCGGTGGTGCTGGAGAGGCTGCGCGCTGTTGCCGTACCGCCGGTCTTCGCCGCGTCGCCCTGGCTCGCCGACTCCCGGCCGGTCGTGGTGCGTGACGGCGCGGGCGAGGTCGCTGGCCTGTCGGTGCGCTACTCCGACGTCACCGGGCTGCGGATCACCGACCCGGACACGACCCTCGACCTCGACGATCAGGACGGATGAACCTGTGCGTTTCAACCTGACCGCGCAGCCGTGGCTGCCGGTCGTCTGGCTGGAGACCGCCGACGGCGACGAACCACCACCGCCCGAGGTCGACCTGGTCACGCTGCTGACACGGGCGCACCGCATCCGGCGCATCCTCGGGCAGACCCCGCCGATGACGGCGGCGCTGCACCGGCTGGTCCTGGCCCTCATGCACCGGGTCTACGGCCCACCCAACGCCAAGGAGTGGGCCAGGCTGTGGGCGGCGGAGAGTTTGCCCGATCCGTCCGTACCCTGGCCGGGGGAGTCGACGCCCCGGCTGCGGGCCGACCACTTCGAGTTGTTCGACGACGAGCGGCCGTTTCTCCAGTGCCCGGCGGTTGCCGGGGTCGCGTCGTCCAGCGCGGCGAAACTCGTGCCGCACCGAGCGACGGGGAACAACACCACCCTCTTCGACCACACGACCGCGTCCACCGAGGTACGCCTGTCTCCCGCCGAGGCGGCCCGCTGGCTGGTGACCCTCCAGGCGTACGACCCGGGCGGAATGAAGACCCCGTACGACAAGGACAAGTCCTCGCAGGCGGCCCCGGCCAACGGCATGGGAATGGTGCTGGTGGAGGGCAGCACGCTCAAGGAGACCCTGCTGCTCAACCTGATGCCGTACCTGCCGACCGAGGAGCGCCCCCGCCGGACCGGGCCCGCCGACCGGCCGGTGTGGGAGGCCCCGCCGCCCCGTCCGGAGCCGGAGCAACGGCACCCGAGGGGGTGGACCGACCTGCTCACCTGGCCGTCCCGCCGGGTGTGGCTGGTGCCCCGGCAGGTCGACGGCCAGACGTACGTCGACCGGGTGGTGATCACCCCCGGCACCCGGCTCTCCGGTGAGCCGCAGGACAACGAGTGGATGGCGGCCCACCGCCGGCCGAAGATCAGGGACGGCCGGACCACCAGGGGCAAGACGACGAAACCCACCTACGGACCGTGGTATCCGGTGCGGCTCCAGGAACACCGGGGAGTGTGGCGGTTCAGTCAGGAACTGCTCCTCGCCCCGTCCGGGTCGGAGGAACGGCACTGGCAGCGGCCGATGACCCTCGACCACGTCGCGCAGCTTGTCCTCGACGAGGTGATACCCCGTGACGCGGTCTACACCCTGCGGGTCTTCGGGCAGCAACTCGACAGCAAGGGTTCGGTCGTCCAGCAGGCCCTGGAGGAGACCGTCGCCGCGCCGGTGACCCTGCTCCGTGCCGATCATCCGGTCGCCGGGCCGGTGATCGGGCACAGCGTCGAGTTGGCCAACCTGGTCGGCAGCGCCCTCAACCAGATGGATCGGGAGCACCGGGCGCAGTTCCGGGCACCCGCGTCCGCCGGGCTCGCCCTCGCGTACTGGCCGCTGCTGGCCCGGCCCTTCGACGTGTTCCTGGAGGCCCTGGCCCGCGCGCTCGACGCCGGGACCAGCCCGAGGCCCGCCACCGACGGGTGGCGGCAGGCGGTACACCGGATCGCCGGGGCCGCCGCCCTGCGGTGGGCGGAGGGCTCGCCCCGGCAGGGACGCAACCTGGAGGCCGCCGGCCTGTGCCACGGGCGCTTCCGTGACCAGCTCAGCTACCACGGCGCGGCGTATCACGGCTACGTCGCCCGCTACGTCGAGTAGGAGACGGCACCATGGAGAACACGCTCACCGTCGACCAGCGGCGGGAAGCCTTCGTGCGCGGCCTGTACGGACTGCACTACGCCGTCACCTCGGACAACCCCCGCAGGTCCGGCGAGGCGCGGCAGACCCTGGCCCGGCTACGCCGCTCCTTCGTCGGCGGGCGACAGCAGGCCGAGGCGTACGACGTCGTCTTCCCGTACCAGCCCCCGGAGCGGGAGCAGGAGCTGTGGCTGCTGGTCGCGGGTCTGTTCGCGTTGCATCCGCACGGCGACACGGCACGGAACAGGTCGCTCGGCACCGCCATGCGGGACCTGGTCGCCGGTCGTCCTTCGGCGGCCCGGCGCTTCACCCAGTTGCTCTCGGTCGACCTGGACGGCCTGCCGCACTACCTCCGTCAGACGGTCCAACTCCTGCGGGCCGGTGACATCGCCCTCGACTACCACCGCCTGCTCACCGACCTGGTGACGATGCAGGGCCCCGGCCAGGCGGCGCAGAAAATCCGGTTGGGCTGGGCGCGGGACTACCACCGGCCGCAGCGCACGCACCAGCCCACCACCGCCGAAACAGAGCCGACGGACCTCACTGTCGCCGAACCGGCCGACGCCTAACCTGGAGAACACATGATCATCGAGCTGCACCTGTTGCAGTCCTTCCCGGTCAGCAACCTGAATCGCGACGACATCGGCCAGCCGAAGACCGCCACCTTCGGCGGTCAGGTACGCGGTCGCATCTCCAGCCAGTCGCTGAAGCGGGCGGCCCGGCTGCTCTTCCAGCGGTACGGACTGGAGGCGACCGAGACCGGCGTCCGCACCAAGCGGCTGGTGGACAAGACCGCCAGACTGCTCGCCGACGGGCGCGGCCGGGACTACGACGAGGCCGTCGGGGTCGCCTCGTCCGCGCTGCTGGCCCTCGGCTTCGGGCTCGACAAGCGGCGGACCACTCTCACCGAGTACCTGCTCTTCGTCGGCAACGCGGCGGTGGACCTCCTCGCCGACTACTGCGAACGCGACTGGGACCGCCTCGCCGCCGACGCAGCAGCCAGGGCCAAGGCCGCCGAAAAGAAGAAGACGGACACTGCCGAGGAGAAGAAAAGCAAGATCAAGCCGGACAAGCCGACCCTCGAAGCGGCGGCCCGGATCCTCGATGCCAGCCGCGTGGTCGACGTCGCGCTCTTCGGGCGCATGATCGCCGACAACAAGGACTTCAACGTCAACGCGGCGTCCCAGGTCGCGCACGCGATCTCGACCCACGCGGTGGTCAACGAGTACGACTACTACACCGCCGTCGACGACCTCCAGCCGCAGGACGAGTCCGGCGCGGACATGATCGGCACGGTCGACTTCAACTCCGCCTGCTACTACCGGTACGCCAACCTGCACCTCGACCAGCTCAGCACCAACCTGCGCGGGGACACCGAACTGGTCGCGCGGGCGACCCGGGCGTGGCTGGAGGCGTTCATCGACGCCGTGCCGAGCGGCAAGCAGAACTCGACGGCGGCGCTGACCCCGCCCGAGACGCTGCTGGTGGTGGTCCGGGACCGGGGCGCCTGGAACCTGTCGAACGCGTTCCTCAAGCCGGTCACCGGCCACGACATCATGGTCACCTCGACGGAGAAGCTGTTCGGCCACTTCAACCGGGTACGCCGTTTCTACGGCGACGACGAGGTGCGGGCGGTCGTCGCCGCCTCGATCACCGCTGACACGACCGGGCTGCCCGAGAAGGAGGTCGCGCCCAGTCGGCACGAACTGGTGTCGCGGGTGCTGGCCGCGACGAAGGTCTGACGGCGGTGCCGGCGTATTCGCTCGCGATCTGTCTCGACGCCCCGATGCAGTCGTGGGGGACCAGGTCGCGAGCCAGCATCCGCGACACCGGACGGGAGCCCACCAAGTCGGGGGTCGTCGGGCTGCTCGCCGCCGCTCGCGGCGTCCCCCGCGAGGACACGGCGGCTCTCGTCGAGCTGAGCGGGCTGCGGATGGGCGTCCGGGTCGACCGGGAGGGCATCCTCGAACGGGACTACCACGTCACCCAGAACGTGCCGACGACGACGGGCGGTGGACACCGCACCACGCTGAGCCACCGGTACTACCTGGCCGACGCCGTCTTCCTCGTCGTCCTTGAGTGCGACGATCCCGACCAGCTCGACCGCATCCACCAGGCGCTGCTGGCCCCGGTCTGGCCGCTCTTCCTCGGCCGGCGGGCCTTTCCGCCGGCCCGCCCGCTGGTCACCAACGGCCACCACGAGCAGGCGCACACCGGACTGGGGCTGACGGAACAGCCGCTCGACGGTGTCCTCGCCACCCACCCGTGGCTGGAGGACCGGGCCGAGGTGCGGGCCGCCGAACGTGCGCGTACCGACCGGGACCCGCTGCGCACGGTGGTCGAGTGCGATCCGGCCGATCCGGCCGCCGAGCTGCGCATGGACGTTCCGCTCTCGTTCGTGTCCGACGACCGCCGGTACGCCGCCCGCGCGGTCCGCGCCGGAACCGTGCCGCTGACCGCCGACCTGATCACCGAGAAGGACGACTCGTGTACCTGAGCAAGCTGACGGTCAACGTGTTCTCCCGCGACTTCCGCCGGGACCACGCCGACCTCCGGCAGATGCACCGCACCGTCATGTCCGGATATCCCGACCTGCCCGAGGACACCCCGGCGCGACAGGCCCAGGCCGTCCTGTGGCGACTCGACAGCGTCCACCGCGGGTTCGTCCAGTACGTGCAGAGCAGCACCAAACCGGACTGGGGCCGGCTGGCCGCCGACTACCTGACCGAGCCGGTCCAGGTGCGCAGCCTGGCACCGCTGCTCGACGCCGTCGCCCCCGGGCGGCGCTTCGCCTTCCGGTTGGTCGGCAACCCGACCCGGACCGTGGTCCGGTACGCCGACCGGGGCAAACCCCGACCCGAGGGCGGCGTGCGGCCCCGGGGCCAGCGGGTCGCCCGGCGCAAGCCCGAGGAGCAGATCGAGGGGCTGATCCGCAAGGGCGGTCAGCACGGGTTCGTGGTGCCGACCGCGTACAACGGGCTTCCGGACGTGTCCCCGTCGCCGTGCCTCACCCAGACCGGACAGCCGCGCCCCGGTGACCAGGGCCCGGTCACCATCGAGCCGGTCCGTTTCGAGGGACACCTGATCGTCACCGATGCTGCGGCGTTCCGGGAGGCGGTGCGGCAGGGCATCGGCCACGGCAAGGCGTACGGCTGCGGACTGCTCAGCCTGGCCCCACCCGGGATAGCCGGGTAGGTGACAGACAGCTCACTTCATCGCGCGAACGGCTGCGGCAAGCGCATAGGCGACGTCCGGTCGGGAAAAGTCCCAAACCATGAGGAATCCCTGCGGGTTGCTCAGTGTCAGTCGGCCATACTCCATCACGGGTAGCTGGCGGTTGTTCTTGAAGCGCCGGTCCGGGCCGCCTCGGGCGTTGGCGTACTGCCAGGTGGTGTCGACGACGCGCGAGTCGGCAGGAACGGACCCGGCTTCGACGAACCGTTGAGCCTGAACGCTTACCCGCAGCGAGGAGTAGGGCAGTTCGGCGTAGTGGCTGCCCTGACGAACCAGCGCCCGGTCGGGCAGAAAGTGAACGGAGCGGCTGCGAGCGCTCAGGGTGGGGACGGCGATGTTGGTGACCAGGACGGGTGGACCTGCGATGGTCAGGGCCGACACGCTGCGTCGGACGAGTGCGCCAGCACCGGCGTTCACCTTTCGTTGGTATGGAGTGATCAGGTCTCCCTGTGCCTCGACGTGCCATGACCGGTGAGCCTGGCGAGAGAGTGCGTGTGCGGCGGCCAGCCGCTCGAACCGAGCGGCCGGTTCGTCGTCCACTTGATAGAAGACAACGACGGATCGCCGGGCCTGATCGTGCAGGTAGAGCCAGACCACGGCCGGAACAACGGGAAGTAGCAGCAGCAGGCCGAAGGGCACCGTGAGCAACACGAGCAGGCCGAGGGCACCAGCAGCGAAAGGCCACATCGGCATCCGGCGCGACGCCGCCACGATCTGGGCGACGATGTCGGACGGATGGGCGGCAACGAGCTGCTGGACGGAGGCGCCGTCGAGCTCCCGTAGTGCGATGCCACCACCAACCGGTGGTGCGGGAGGGGAGCTGTGACCAGGTGGGTGTGCGGCAGGCATCTGCGCTAGTCGGGGCGCGCTCGCGTAGTAAGTCCCCCGGCCACCTATTCGGACGTAGTTGCCCCGAGGACCGGCCCCAACGCGAAAGCCCGGTATACCGGCGGAGACGCCGATCCCGGAGGGGGACAGGTTGAGCCGGAACGGCCCTGCACGCAGACTGGTACGCAGGTAGAAACCCATGGTGTCTCCAGGTGTCAGGCCGGGGCCGGCGTGAGGGCCGAAGGCGGTGGAGTCTCCTGCTGCTGTGCCCCGCTGGCGCGCCATTCCAGGGCTTCGGAGGCCTCGTGGTAGACGAGCAGGTGCTGGCCAGCGATCTCTTGGAGCAGGTCGCGGACCTGTGCGGGGCTGGCGTAGAAGAACTCGCGGCGTGTGTTGACCTTGTTTACCCGCTGCTCGGTCAGCGCGTTGTGCAGCTTGGCTTCGAGTCCGACGGCATCGTCACTGAAGATCAGGGCATGGGTGTCGAACTTGAATGGAACCGACGCGTCGCCCAGTTCGCGTACCCTGTCCTCCGGATCGAGCCTGCGGGTCATGCCGATCTTGACCATCCCCGGGCCGAATGCTCCGATGTTCGAGATCACGTACACGTAGCCGGCGCGGACGTTGGCCTGTCTCGCCTCGACGCCGACAATCGCCTCGCCGATCTCGGCCAGTTTGGCCTCCAGATCGGCGGCTCCGGACATGTCCCCCTTCGCTTGGAGCTTCGCGAGCGCGGCGAGATAGTGGGACTGCTCCTTGGTCAGGCGCGCCCTTTCCCGCTCGAACTCCGCCGTGGCGGCACGCTCTTCGCGCTGCCGCTCGCGCTCCTCGCGAATGCGCTCCTTCTCCTCCTCCAGCTTGGCGCGGTAGTCGGCAGTCAGCTCGATCTCGTGGACCCGTAGCTGGTGATACTCGGGCGCTACGTGGATTCCCATTGTCCTGCCGAGCCGGGCGATCGTGTGCGTGACCTTGTTGAGACGTTCAACAGTGGTGTGCAACCGATGTGGTTGCACCCTCGCCACGCAACTGTCTGCCTCGGCGTTGTAGGCCCGCAGCATGAGCTTGGTGTATTCCCTGAGCATCTTGCGGCCTTCGGCCACGGAGCCATTGACCGTCCAGCCGGTGCTGGCGAGCACCGCCCTGTCGCCGCGTGCCATGATCTTGATCCGGTCCGACAGGTCCGCCAGTCGCGCCTTGTACGCCACAGCGTCCGCGAGCGGATGCTGGTACTCGTAGATCCCGACCTCTTGCAACTCAGACTCGGTCGAAGCGCGGACCAGCTCAGCCCTTAGAACTCCTAACGTTGGAGTTGGCGCCAGCAGATGAGGGCGCAGGCGAGGCTGA
>NZ_LRQV01000086.1 GCF_001567585.1 Micromonospora rosaria | reverse complement strand
GCCGCCGCCGTCGAGGGGTACCCGGGTCAGCCGCCGAGGCTCGCGGCGGCCGAGGCGATCGCGGAGGAGAAGTAGCTCACCTGGGTGTAGACACCCGGGTAGTTGGGCCGGGCGCAGCCGTTGCCCCAGCTCACGATGCCGACCTGGATCCAGGCGTTGGCGGCGTCCCGGCGGAACATCGGGCCACCCGAGTCACCCTGGCAGGTGTCGATGCCGCCGCTGGTGTAGCCCGCGCAGATCTCCTCGGCCGGGATGACGTCCCCGCCGTAGTTGGCGTTGCAGACCGCGTCGCTGACGAACGGCACGGTCGCCTTGAGCAGGTACCGCTGCTGCGCGCCGCCCTCGCGGGCCGCGCCCCAGCCGGCCACGGTGAAGGTCCCGTTGTCGTACGCGGTGCTGGTGGCGATCGGCAGGGTGGCCAGGCTCGTCACCGGCGTGGCGAGCCGGATCAGCGCCCAGTCCTTGCCGGAGCCGTTGTAGCCGGGGGCCCGGTACACGTAGTTGGAGCGGACCGTGATGCGGCTGGACGACTGGAGGTCGACCGCGCCCAGCGTGGCCGTGATGCTGGTGTTGGCGCCGGTGGCCCGGACGCAGTGGGCGGCCGTGAGGACCAGGGTGGGGCTGTAGAGCGACCCGCCGCAGCCCATCGAGAGCCGTACCATGAACGGGAACTCGCCCTGGGCGGCGCGGGTGCCCCCCACGACGAAGGGCGTCGCCGTGTTCCCGCTCGCGACGGCGGGCGTGACGGCGGCGAGACTGCCTCCGGTGACCGCGATCAGCGCGGCGGCCACCAGGCCGGTGATGGTGCGCCAACGAACCATGCGTTCCTCCGCATCGGATCGGTACGCCTCGTGAGCGCACCGGCATCAAGTGCGGATCATCTTATTGAGATCGTTGAATCTTTCGCGCCTCCTCTCCGGGTCCTACCGCCGCGTTATGACCATCCAGCACGCCCCGGCGCAGCCAGCGCGTCGCGCGCCGGCTGCTCGGCGACCGCGCACGACACGGGCGGCGTGCGACCGGTGGCCGGCGGGCGAGGCTGTTCAGCAGACTCCTCCAGCCGAACCGGCTCGTCGCCGGCTCGTCACAGTCGCCACGGCTCCGGTCCCGACCGGGGCCGCTCGTTCAGTGGCGAGGGGGCTTCCAGCGGTCGGCCCCGGGCATGCCGGGCGTCGGCCACGGCCATGCCGAGCAGGATCACGAAAGCGCTGACCGCCGCGACCAACGGCGGGACGAAGGCCAGCGGCAGGGCCGCCGCCGCCAGGACAGCGATGCCGATGAGCCTGCTCCGGGAGACGCGGTTGAAGACCACGCGTTCCAATCCGATCCGACCGATGACGAAGACGATCGGCCCGCCGAGCATCACGGCCAGCCAGACGGCCCGCACGTGCCCCCCGGGGTGGGTTACGACGAGTTCGTAGCCGGCCGCCACCAGCACGATGCCGAGCACCATCAGCATGTGGGCGCGTCCGACGTTGCGGCCGGCCCCGATCCGGTCCCCGGCCACGTGGACGGCCTCGGGGAGCACCTGCCCCGCCCGGTAGTAGTAGATCCGCCACAGGAGCACCGTGGTGGCGAAGCCGACCAGCAGTGCCACCGACCCGGCCAACGACACCGGCGCACGGGTGTAGGTGATCCCCAGCGCCAGCACGCTCTCGCCGAGCGCGATCAGCAGGATCTGCTCGTACCGCTCGGCGAGGTGGTGGGTCTTGGCCGGATCCCAGGCGCTGTCCAACTGCCGGCTCATCCCCGGCACCGGCCAGGAGAAGCGGGCCGCCACGAGCTCGATCGTGATGGCCAGCGCCCACAGGCCCACCCGGGGCTCGCCCTGGAGCAGGATGCCGCCGACCAGCCACGGCACGGCCGACAGGGCGAACCAGATCACCGACCGCGTGTAGAGGGCTCGTTGCGCACACTCCGGCAGGAGCCTGATGAGGACCAGGGGCCGTCCCACCTGGAGGAGCACGTACGATATGGCGAAGGCGTAGCCCCGTTCGAAGAACGCGTACGGCAACGACGACGCCATGAAGACCACGCCGAGGGCGGTGACCAGCACCATCGCCTGGACGACCGGCCGGCGCGGATCGAAGCGGCTCGTGATGTGGGAGGTGGTCGTCCACAACCACATGATCGGCAGCACCAACACCACGACGTACGACAGCCCCGCCCACTGCTGGGCGAGATCATCGGCCGTCAGGTCCACCACGACCCGCGAGACGACCCCCAACAGGGCGAAGACCAGCACCAGGTCGAAGAACAACTCCAGGAAGTTCGCCCGGCGGCTCACCTCGACGGCGCCCGCCGCCCCTTCCACCCGCTGACCGGGAGGCTGCCGGTCGCGCCGGCCACGTCCGGTCCGGTCACCGGCCTCACCATCGGTCACCGGCCCATTGTTCAATCCCATTGCCCCGAACAAGGGGGAAAAGCGGAAAGCCTAACCTCGATCGACGACCTCATCCGCCCGGCCCGCTGCGGAGACGCGGGTGGCCTGCTACGCCCACCGCACCGGGTCGCCTCCGAACCGTCACCAGCCCCACCTGACCCGGACGACGACCCGCTCCGCGTGCTCAGCCGAGCCGGTAGCACGATACGGTCGGGATCATGACCCTCATCTTCCCCGACCTCGGCCTGCACCTGGGCGTCCTGGACGCTCTGCTGGACGACGGCATCGCTGCCGACGACCTCAAGGCGCTCATCGAGTCGACCGGCCCCGACGGCCCGGAGGACGGCTACCCAGGTCCAGGCCCGCGACTGAAGGCGTCACTAGAGCTGTTGCATGCCGTCGCGGTACCGTCGGCCGAGGCCGCAGCGATCACCCACCTGCAGTTCGACGGCGGCAGCGACATCTACATGCTGATCGAGCAGACCCTGGACATCGACACCGGCGGCGAGTCCGACGACTACAACGTGACGTCGCTGGAGGGCATTCACGCACTGTCCAGCCTGCAGTCCCTGGACCTGGACGGCCACGGCTACCGTCGCGGGCCGCTGGACCTGACCCCGCTGACCGGCCACCCGACCCTGTCGGAACTGACACTGACCGGGGAGTGCACGGCAGCGGCGGTGCTGGAGTCGCTGCCTGCGCTCCACACCCTGGACGTCTCGCTGGCGCACCTCGACGACCCCGATGTCCTGACCCGCTTGGAGGCCCGCGGGACGACGGTCAACCGTTGACCGCGCCACCGCAGAGGCCGCTGCCCCACAGCGGCCGGGAGTCCCGGGTGAGGGAGCAGGTTGGTGTCCGACGCCCACTGCCCCGGCGCGGCCGGGACGCGCCCCCAACCGCAGTCATCTGCGGCGTCTGAGCAGCACCGATCCCGCTACGGCACCCCCGTGAAGCCGCGCAACTTCCAGCGTTCCTGGCAGACCCGGTGCGACCGGGCGGGAGTCCGTCCATCACCGTCCACGACGCCCAGCGGACCTGCGCCACCCTCCTGGCCGACCTCGACGTGCACCCACGGGTCGCCATGCAGATCCTCCGGCACGCCCGGTTCTCAACGAACGAGTCGGGTGGAGTGTCGTCCGAGGTCATCCGGCCTGCCGGGGTTCGTCGCGGTCGAGTGCGGCCGGCCGCGTTGCGGTACTCCACAGCTGTACTTCCTCGGCTGCGCGGAGGACGTCCCGGGCGGCGGCAGCCACCGGGCAGTCTGCCGTCCGGCAGATCGGGCAGCGACCGTCGGCTCCGGGTCGGTGGTCGCGCAGGACCCAGCGGGCGGTGAGGACGAGCCGGTTGTGGATCTGGGCCAGGGACAGGAACGGCGCGGTCATCCTCAACCCACCCCGAGTGTGGCGGCGAGATGGATGAGCGCCGTCGGGACGCGCGGGTCGCGGACGACCTGGGCGAGAACGTCCCGGCCGGCTGGTCGGTGGCGGATCTCCGCCGGCGCAACACGGTCGGCCTCCACCAGTACACGGGCGGCGCTGATCGGATCGTCGGTCTGCAGGTACGCGCGGGCGGCGTCGATCAGGTGTGCCGCGCGGTGCTCGGCGGGCAGCCACCGCCATCCGTCGCGCGTGGTCGCCTTCTCGTGCCATGCCCCGGCGTCCCCACCGTCGCCCAGTTCCACCGCTGCGGCGACGCGGGCCGACTCCACCGCCGTCGGCCCGAACCCGGAGCGATGGTGGTCGCGCCCGTCGCCGACGCGGGCAGCCAGGGCGGCGGCCTCGTCGAGCAACCCGGCCACCGCCGCCTCGTCGCCGTGACAGGCGGCGGCCAACGCCGCCTGGACGAGCAGCGCCCCGCACAGGGACAACTCCGGGGGTAGACCGAACTCGATCACCGGCGGGGCGATCCGGTACGCGGCGGCCAGCATCGCCGACGTCGCCACCCACGCCTGCCCGGACGCACGCAACACCTGGCCGAGCTGCACCGCTGCGGCGGCCACCAACACCGGGTCACCCGTCGCGACGTTCATCGCGCGGTCGGCAGCAAGCCACGCCAGGTCCGGGGCACCCAGCTTGACCATCAGTGCTGTGGTGATCCGGTACGCCTCCACCAGCAACACCCGACCCGCCATCGGGTCACCGGCGTGGGTGCGTTCCACGTCGGTCAGCAACTCCGGCAGCAGGTCGACCACGCGGGGGTAGCGGGCGTGCTGGAACGCTGTCCAGGCATGCGCGACCTGCCGGGCCATCTGGGTGGCCGGCGGCGCCGGCCGGCTGCCTGCGGGGCGGGCAAGGGGAATCTCGTACCGGGACAGCGCCGCGCGGATCCGCTCGACCTCTGCGGTCCGCTCGATGACCCCGGCAGGCTGGACATCCCGACCGAGCAGCACCGCCGTGTCGATCCGCAGCACGGCGGCGACCTCCTGGAGAGTCGACACCTTGTCCAGGGAGCGGACACCCGCTCGACCTTGTCCACCCAACTCTTCGACTTACCCAGCCGGTCGGCGAACACCTGCTGCGACAGCTTCCGCCGCCCCCGCCAGTACGCCACCCGGCGGCCGACCGACAGCAGCTCACCGTCGCCGACGGCACCGCCTGAATCGTCCCCGTGCCGGGTCATCGCCATCACCCTGCATCCCACCTCAGTCGTCTACAGCGCGGCGGCGGGCTCGACCGCCGTATGCCGTCCACAATGACGCTGGGATGTCACCACCCGCGACGACACAGGACGCGACAAGTCAGGCACATTGCCGGCGACATTCAGGCGACATGCCGCTATGGTGGCGGTCATGACGGTCCCGAACACCGCCCTCCGCGCCGTCCGTACCGGGATGCGTATGAGCCAGGACGACCTCGCTCGCGCGCTCCAGGCCGCCGGCCACCGCGTCGGGGAGCCCAACGACGCCAACAAGAGACTCGTCCAGCGATGGGAGTCCGGCGCGATCGCCGCGCCGCGACCCGTCTACGCCCGCGCGCTGGAGGTCGTCACCGGCCTGCCCATCTCGCTGCTCGGCTTCGTCGCAGTGCCCGACGGGCAGGTCACCGACGACCAGCACGGTGGACACGACCTGATCTCTCCCATGTCCAGCCTGGCCACGCCGACGCCCAGGCCCAGGCCAGCCACGGCCCACCGGTCGCACGAGGGCGTGTGGCTCAGCCGCTACCAGTACTACTCCAGCGGCCGGTCAGACTCCTTCGCCGGGCAGCACTTCGTGGTCGTGCTCCAGCACGGCGACCGGCTGACCGCGCGTAGCCTGCCCGGCTCGGCGGCATCGTCGCTGTCACTGGACCTCACCGTGGACGGTGCCGTGGTCACCGGTACCTGGGTCGAGCAGACCGATCCGACCGGCTACTACCGAGGCGCCCGCTATCACGGCGCGATCCAGCTCCTGGCCGAGCCCACGGGCCGACGGATGGCCGGAAAGTGGGTCGGGTTCGGCAAGGACATGGACGTCAACACCGGCCCGTGGGAGCTGGTTTTCCAGGACGCCTCGACCTCCAAGGCGACCCTCGATCGGTACAACACGTCGACGATGTAGCGCTTCCCGCCCTGCTTAAAATGAGGTTCGATTCCTCCCCTGCCCGAAGGCAGGAGCATCAACGGAAAGGTGGTAAGCGGGGGCGAATCTTCACCTCGCGGCACAGCTCGTCGAGATGGTCTTCGAGATATTGGGCAACGCCGGGAGTGCCCATCGCGTGGATGCCGGCAAGGTACAGCACCTCTCTTGCCAGTCTGCCGGCGGCGGAGGGGTCTCCGTTCGGTCCACCCGCCCCGACGCGCCGAGCGCGGGTTGCCGTGGCGGTCAGGGGTGGAGCCGGCCGAGCTTCTCAATCTTGGCATGGACCTCGCCGGCGTCGGGGTGTTGGAGGTCGTCGAGGATGGTCAGGGCTTGTTGCCAGACGATTCGGGCAGCCTCCGGGTCGCCCGCCGCAAGATGGGTGTCACCGAGATGGACAAGGACCTCGGTTTCGGAGTAGCGGGCGCCGACGTCGCGCGACAGGTCGAGGGAGTGCTGGTAACAGGTGATGGCCTGGGCGTGCTGGCCGAGGTGGTGGTGGGCGTAGCCGATGCTGTCCCAGGCGGCAGCTTCACCGGCACGGTTGCCGAGTTCCTGCTGCAGGGCGAGCGCCTGGTGGCAGTACCTGAGTGCCTGCCGATGGTTGCCGAGTTGGGCGTGTTGCCAGCCGACCTCGTTGAGGGCGTTGGCCTGTCCGCGCCGGTGGCCGACGGCCTGGTACAGGTCGAGGGCCTGTCGGGCGTGGTCGAGCGCCCGTCGGTGCTGGCCTTGCTGGGCGAACATGAGGCCGAGGGCAATGTGGGTGGAGGCCTGGCCGGCGTGATCGCCCAACTGTTCGCGGACGTGCAGGCTGCGCCTGAGTTGAGTGTCGGCCTCGCCGAAATGGCCCAGGTTCTGGTGGGCTGTGCCGACGAAATGGTGGGCCTGGGCCTGCGCGGGCCGGTCTGCCAGGCGTTGGGCGGCGGCCAGGGCGGCTTCCTGGGTGGCAGCAAGGTCGTGCCAGTGGCCCTGCCGGTCGAGGTAGATCGCGAGGGCCCCGGCGAGTTGCCAGATGTGGGCGTCGAACCCGTTCGTGGCGGCGTGCCGGATGGCGGCCAGCAGCACCGCGTGCTCGGTCGTGAGCCAGGCCATCGCCTGGCCGGGATCGGTGAGGACCTCCGGGGTCACGCCGGGCCGGGGTGGCGGCGGCGTGACCCACTCGCGGGCGGGACTGAGCAGCCGGCAGGCGGTATGGGCGGTGTGCAGGTAGTGGTCGAGGATCCGATGGAGCGCGGCGTGGCGCCGCCCGGGGTGGTCCCGGGCCTGGACAAGTTCGGCGGCGTAGGCGCGCAGCAGGTCATGCAGTGTGTACCGGCCCCGGACGTGTTCGGCGATGAGGCTGGCGCGGGTCAGTTCGGCCAGCAGTGGCGGGACCAGTGGTGGTGCGAGGCCGGCGAGGCTGGCCGCGGCTTCCGCGGTGATGTCCGCGCCAGGGTGCAGCCCGAGCTGCCGGAACAGTCGCGCCGCAGCCGGCGTGAGGGCCGCGTAGGACCAGGAGAACACCGCCCGGATATCGGTGGCCGGGTCCGTGTCGGCCAGCACGTCAAGGCGCGTACCGGCCTCGGTCAGCTCGGCGACGAGGTCGCTGAGTGAGAACTGGGGGTTGGTGGCGGCGCGGGCAGCGACGATGGCAAGCGCCAGGGGCAGTCGCGCGCACAGGCCGGCGAGTGCGTCGGCCGCCTCGGGTTCGTCAGTGATCCGGTGGGCGCCGAGGCGACGGGTGAGCACATCGCGACTCTCGTCGGGCGTGAGCAGGTCGAGCGGGATCGCGTGGGCGCCGGTGGTGACCACGAGGCTGGTGAGCCGGTCGCGGCTGGTGACCAGGACAAGGCAGCCGGGTGCTCCGGGCAGCAGGGGGCGGACCTGAGCGGTGTCGCGGGCGTTGTCGAGCACCACGAGCATGCGCTTGTCGGCTAGTTGGGTGCGGTAGAGCGCGGCCTGGGCCTCGCGGTCCGCGGGGATGCGTTCGGGCGGCACGGCAAGGGCGTCCAGGAAACCGCGCACCGCATCGGCCGGATCCACCACCGCCCCGCTCGGGTCGAAGCCGCGCAGGTTCACGTACAGCTGTCCGTCGGGGAACCGCCTGGCGGCCCGGTGAGCCCAGTGCACGGCCAGGGCCGTCTTACCCACTCCGGCGGTCCCGGCGATTGCCGAGATCACCACCGCGGCCGGACCACCGCCCTCGGCGGCGTCCCCGCTCACGGTGGCCGCGATGGCGTCGAGCCGGGTGAGGTGGTCGCGGCGGCCGGCGAAGCCGCGCACATCGGCCGGGAGCTGCGCCGGTACCGGCGCCCCCGCCGGAAGGACGCCGGGGGGTGGGGGCAGGTCCGGTTCGCGGCGCAAGATGGCCTGGTAGACGGACTGCAACTCGGCGCCCGGTCTCTCGGCCAGTTCCTCGTCCAGCCGCGCACGGGCCGTCGCGTAGCAGTCAAGGGCGTCAGTACGGCGGCCGGCCGCGTAGTGGGCCCGCATCAGCATCGCCGGAAGCGCCTCGACCAACGGATACCGGCTGACCAGATCCGTCAGCGGGCCGACCGCCATGGTCGGGTCGCCGGCCCTGATCTCGGCGTATGCCCAGCCCAGCACCGCATCCCGGTACTCCCCGTACCAGGCGTCGCGGGTCCGGTCCACCCACTCCCCGTCCAACGCCGCGAGCGGCTCGCCCCGCCACATCCCCATGATCTCGCGCCACAGCGCGGTCCGATCGGCGTCCGCCGGCCCATACGTGGCCACGTTCGCCACCAGGCGACGGAACCGGTGCACATCCACCATGTCCGGGTCGATGTCGAGCACGTAGCCGCCACCGCGTCGGACCCGCACCGGCTCGCCCGGGACGCCCACCCGGGTGAGCAGCGCACGGATGTGAGTGATGTGGGTCTGCACCGTCCGCCATGCCCCCGACGGCGGCGACGTCCCCCACACCCGGTCGACCAGTACCTCCCGGGGCGTCAACCGGCCAGCGTCCGCGGCCAACGCCGCGAGCACCAGGCGTCGCTGCGCCGGGCCGACATCCACCAGGGCACTACCGGCGCGGAGCTGGACCTGCCCCAGAAGCCGAATCCACATTCGATTACCACCAGTTTCACGGCAGACACCCTAAGTGACGCTACATTGACCATTGACAATCAGTCAACACACCGACCCACATATGCCGTCGACCCTCAACGGAGGTCGCCACCGCACCCAATGGCCGACCAGCCGACCCGGAACCCGAGTCGGGACGTCAATCGAGAGGTGGCTCTGGCACATGACCCAACGACGGACCATCCGCACGGCCCTGCTGGCTCTGGCCCTGATGGTGGCCGGCCTCATGGTCGCGACCGGCCCAGCTCAGGCTGCGGCAACCGACAGCGCTCAGGCATCCACCGGAGCCTCGGCCGGTTCCGGATCGTTCGCCCGCGTGGCGTACGACCCGGCGAAGAGCAGTGCGGCGACCCCCAAGGCTGCCACGGTCACTCCCATCACGACCAAGGCCCGGACGACCGACGCTCCCTTGCCGGGGTTCTGCACCTACAACGGGAACCAGGGCGCAACCGCCCACGTCACCTGCTCGATCGTGGTGCCGGCCACGGTGTACGTCTTCTGCAGCGACGGAAACTACTTCTACGGGTACCTTCCCACTCCAGGGATCTGGGCCCTGACGGCCACTCCGTGTTACGCCACGGGGTACCACCTGGTCTGACCGGATCTTCGACGGAACGGGCGGCCACCCAGTCGGGTGGCCGCCCGTGCGCACGTGGTATGGACCTGCTCGACACTTCGTCGGTACGGGTAGAGCGCACTGCGCTCCGTTGACAACCACCGAGGCAGGATCGGGCGCATGATCGATCCTCGACTGAACGGCAAGACCGTCCTGGTCACCGGCGGGGCCATGAACATCGGCGCCGCGATCTCGCGAGCCTTCGCCGCCCAGGGCGCACGCGTGGCGGTGCACTACGTGGACGGTAGGACGTCGACGTCGACGGAGCACAGGCGTGTCACCCCGGCCGAGGTCGACGACTTCGTCGCCGCACTGCCCGATGCGATCGCGGTCGCGGCGGACTTCCGCCACCCGGGTACGGCTGGGCAGCTCTTCGATCAGGTGGAGTCGCGTCTGGGACCCGTCGATGTGCTCATCAACAACGCCGCGCTCGCCGAAGAAGCAGACACCTTCGACACATCGCCGACGCCGCCGTCTTCCTCGCCTCCCACCAGGCCCGGTGGATCACCGGCCAGATCGTCCAGGTCGCAGGCGGCCACTGGCTTTGAGCCCAGCGCTACAGGCAGCAGAAAGGCCACCTTCCATCGATGGAAAGTGGCCTTTCACTTGCGTGGGCGATACTGGGATCGAACCAGTGACCTCTTCGGTGTGAACTCTCGGCAGGCCGGTCGGGTCGGGTGCCGTCCGAGGTCATCCGGCCTGTTGGGGTTCGTCGCGGTCGGGTGCGGCCGGCTGCGTTGCTGTACTCCACAGGTGTACTTCCCGGGCTACACGGAGCATGTCACGGGCGGCGGCGGCCACCGGGCAGTCCGCCGTCCGGCAGACCGGGCAGCGGCCATCGGGGCCCGGCCGGTGATCGCGGAGAATCCAGCGGGCGGTGAGGATCAGCCGGTTGTGGATCTGGGCCAGGGACAGGAACGGCGCGGTCATCCTCAACCCACCCCGAGTGCCACGGCGAGGTGGACGAGCGTCGTCGGGGCGCGCGGGTCGCGGACGACCTGGGCGAGGGCGTCCCGTCCGGCTGGACGGTGCCGGATCTCGGCCGGCGCGATCCGGTCGGCCTCGACCAGCACCCGACCGGCGCTGATCGGATCGTCGGCGTGGAGGTGGGCGCGGGCGACGTCGATCAGGTGCGCGGCGCGGTGTTCGGCGGGCAGCCACCGCCAGCCGTCCCGCCGAACCGCCGTGTCGTGCCAGGTCACCGCCTCTGCGGTGTCGCCCAGCTCGACGGCTGCGGCGGCGCGGGCCACGTCAACGGCGGTGGGCCCGAACCCGGTACGGTGGTGGTCCTGGCCGTCGTCGACGCGAGCGGCCAAGGTCGCGGCCTCGTCGAGCAGGTCAGCGGCGGTGCGCGCGTCACCGTGGCCGGCGGCGGCCAACGCCGCCTGAACGAGCAGCGTCCCGCACAGCGACAACTCCGGCGGCAGACCGAACTCGACCACCGGCGGGGCGATCCGGTACGCGGCCGTGAGCATCGCCGACGTCGCCACCCGGCTCTGCCCACCGGCGCGGAGCACCTGACCGAGCTGCACCGCCGCTGCCGCCACCAAAGTCGGGTCCCCGGTGGCGACGTTCATCGCCCGGTCCACGGCCAACCACGCCAAACTCGGATCACCGAGCTTCACCAACAGCGACGCGGTGACCCGGTACGCCTCCACCAGCGGCGCCCGACCCGCCACCGGCTCACCCGCGAAGGTCCGCCCGGCATCCGCCAACAGACCCGGCAGCAGCTCGGTCACCTGCGGGTACCGGGCGTGCTGGAACGTCGTCCAGGCGTGTGCGACCTGCCGGGCCAGCTCAACGGCCGGCAGGACCGGCCGGCGCACCGCCGGCCTACCAAGAGCGATGTCGTACCGGGACAACGCCACCCGAAGACGCTCCACACCCTCACCGCGCCCGGTCACCCCGGCGGGCTGAACCTCCCGCCCCAGCAGCACCGCCGCGTCGATCCGCAGTACCGCAGCGATGTCGTGCAGCGTCGACACCCTGTCCAGCGACCGGACACCCCGCTCGACCTTGTCCACCCAACTCTTCGACTTCCCCAACCGGTCGGCGAACACCTGCTGCGACAACCTCCGCCGCCCCCGCCAGTACGCCACCCGACGGCCCACCGGCAACAGCTCACCGCTGTCCACGCCGCCTCCGCGACGCCGCCACCACCCGCGTCGTCTCCTCGACCGGTATCCGCTCCGCCTCGGCCAACGCCAGAATCCGCTGCCTCGCGGCCTCCCGCTCCGCCGCCTGAATCTGCTCGCCCCGGCTTACGACCGGCTCGCCGTCGCCCATCGGTACCCCTCCGCTGGTAGGGGTGCGGCGGCGTGCTCGTGGAAGGACCGACACCGCCGCACCCGGTTCGAAGCGGGTCACGGCTCTACCGGTACTGGTGACCGTGGGCGACCCGCCCTGGTCACAGCATCAGGTGATCAGCCGGTCACGTTCCAGCTAACGCGCGTCCGGTCACGGGTCCATGGACGCGGACACGGTGCGGACAAGAGCGGACAGCCGGGCGGACCGGTTCCGGGCAGCGATAGACCGTGCCCGCTCCACCGACTGAGCTGCGTCGTCGCGCTCACCGATCGCCAGTTGCGCGCGGGCAAGGTGGCACACGTAGGTGCCGGTCCAGTCAGCCGACGCCGAATCCGCGTCCAGGCCGTCGAGCCCGGCGGTCAACAACTCCACCCCCTGCTCATGCTGCCCCAACGCAGCCCGGGTGGTGCCGGCCTCCAGGTCGAAGAACGCCCGGTCCCGGTAGTAATCCCACGGCGGCATCTCACCGCCGTACTCCAACGCCGCCCACGCCCGCTCGTCAGCGGCTACCGCCGTACTGGTCGCCGCCTGCCGGTCACCGACGAGCGCGTACGCGCGAGCCAGTTGGTAGTGGTCGTAGGCGATCTGCCCCGGCGACATACCCGGCCTGCTCAACGCCGCCCGAGTCACGCCGAGCAACGCACCGACGTCCCCCGACTGCCCGGCCAGATCCGCGCGAAAGGACAGCACCGTACCCAACAGCGCGTCATGCCCGCTCTCCACCGTCCACTCCAACGCCTGATTGAGCCAGTGCCGAGACCAGGCATGATCACCAGCAGCGATACCCAACCAACCCGCGAACTGCGCCCACTGAGCAGCCTGATCGACCAACCGACCCCGCAGGTCGTCGTGTGCCTCGCCCGCCAGGTGGCTGACGAGATCCAGGTTGGCCCGGACCGCCGGCATCACCGCAGCGGCACCAAGAACATCGTCAAGACGACGTTGACTGGCCAGGAGATCCGCAAGAGCGTCGACCGTCGCCGGATCAGTCCGCGTCGGATGACGAGCAGCGAAAGCGATGCGATCCGCGCCGTCACCCGGCAACTCCGGCGGACAGGCCAACGCGACCAGGCCACCACCGGCACCGAGCGCATCATCCAAACGCCGCGCCACGTCACCACTCGGCTGCCGACGCCCCACCTCCAGATCGTGAAGCTGACTCTTGCTCTGATACACCACCTGCGCAAGAGCACGAAGCGAGATCCGCGCACCGGCCCGCAACCGGCGAAGCTCCGCACCAAAACGAGGATCAGCGATAGGCGACACGGCGCACTCCCAGATAGAAGGCTGGCGCGACAGCCCCACCGGCCTACACCCGACGGACCACCACAACGGACGCTACACCCAGCGCAGCCGACCGGTAACACCCCGCGCTGACTGCATTCAATCCCCCTGCCGGGATGACGCAAGAGATCAAGTCGGCCGCATGCGTTGGAGCAGAACTGACCAGCTCGCACGTGACCGGTGGCGACCTGGTCGGCATGCTGGTCGCGCTCCGTCTTGGGTTGCCGTCGCTGTTGGTCGGCTTCCGACGTTTGACGGTGTCTTGCGCCCCTGTATGCACCGAGCGGGTCCCCCGCAGCTCGCTGTCACGGCGGAGCACACACGGTTTAGGAAGGCGTTTGCGGCAGGTCATGCAAAGGGGCCCTGAGCAGCGGGAATGCCTATCAGGCATGCCCTGATACCCGAGATCGTTCCGCGCATAGTCCGGTTCTTGTCCGGTCCCTGTAGGCGTGGCGGGGCTGATGACCGTCCGGCCGATTTTCATCGGTGAAGACCGAAGATACGTTTACGTGGCCAAGCGGATGGGAGGCCCCCCGTGGAGCAACCAGAGCGGAAGCGATCGGCCGCCAGGCGCGGCGAGGCGCTACGAAGGGTAGCCGTGGGCGTTGCTGTTAACCGCGTTGCTCAGGACCTTGGAATCAGCCTCGTGACTCTGCGAAATTGGATATCCACCGAGCAGGCGGGCCAGGAGCGCGCGAAGCACGGTAACCCAGACGCCGCGCCACATGACTGCCCTGACTGCGGGCGTCGGACGAAGGTCAACCTCCGGACGGGCCTGCTTTACTCGCACAGCCGTCCTCGCCAGACAGTGATTTGTCCCGCATCAGCTTCCGCTGTGCGCCCACCCCAGTTGGAAAGGGACAAGCCGCCAACCCTGCCTCCTCTACGAAGGCCGCCCGAGCCAAAGCCGAGCAGCCCGCAGTACTACGACGGACCTTCCCAGAGCGTTTCGGCAAGGCCGAGTGGGCTTCCGAGCCTCGGAAAGCGTCGCTAGATCGGCCTCCCAGTCAGGCTCGTGGCCAGCGCCAGTGCGGCGGCCCGCTTATGCTGGCCCCCTTGACATCTCGTTTACAAGTTCTGGGCGCTTGGTCCGGCGGCGTCCGTCCTCGTCCATGGCCTCGGGCGACTGTCCGTACCCTGCGGCGGCCGGCTGGCCCCGTCCACGCTCGTTGCTGTCACCGTTGCTGTCGACAGCTGGACGGCGCTCGGGTCAGTCGTCCTCGTCCAAGAGGCCGAACGCCTCCGGCGCGTCCACAACGAACTGACGGTATGGCGGTTGGAAAGTCTCCGCTCTGGCTGCGATTGCGGCCGCTAGACGCGCCCGCTCGGCAGGCTCCAGCGCGCCCAGGCGGGACGCTGCGCCGTCGAGCTGCTGGACGGCAATGTCTGGGTGAAGTGTCTCGTCGTCGCACAGCTCGAAGAACGCCAGGCACTCAAGCAAGCTGTCGAGCAGTGCCGCGAAGACCGGATCATCAGACACGCGCGCATGCTACGGCCTTCAGACGTTGAAGCGGAACTAAGAGCCGCTGCCGCGCTACCAGCGGCAACGCCGTCCGACACCTGCTCACAGGGCGTCTCGGGCTGCCATGGTTGCTCGGTGGTTGACGACGTTTCACGGTGTCTTGTGCCCCGCCTGTGCCCCGGGCACCTTCACGTGCGGCGAGGATCGGTGGGCTCAGACCAGTGCTGATGCCGCCAGGTTGGTAGCAAGACCACCGAGCACACACGTAGCAGAGCCAACGATCAACTTCATTGAGATCACCTTGCCTTCCCCGTCCGGTTCCGCCAGAACTGCGGTCGAGATCAGAGTGAGGATGAAGGCGGCCATCATGAAGAGCAGCACTGGAACCAGGACCAACCCTGGTCTCAGCCCACCGACCTGCCAGCCATGATAGCCCTTGCACGCTGCCGGTTCGTGGCTGGGCCGTGGCTGGTCTCGGTCCGGCCTCTTGAGGACTAGATGGGGACTCTGCTGGCCGCGTCGCCGACCACCGCTACACAATCACGGTCAAGGCTGACGGCCCGTTAAGCATCGCCTCTCTGGGCAAGCGCGACGTCATGTGGAACGATGGCTAGTTGGCGTGCCCTCCAAGAGGCCGCAACCTTGCAGTAGGGAGGATATTGTGCATAGCGGAATCCGTGATGCTCTCATCGCCCACGGCCGGATGCTACAAGCCTCTCTCGCACACAGTAGAGCGGTTCACGGTCACCATGGGAACCGAGGAGCCTCTGTAGAGGCCGCCTTTCGGCAGTTCTTAAGCGTGCACGCACCTCGCCAACTTTCCGTTGGGACAGGCGAGGTTGTCGATTCATTCGGCGCGCGCTCTGGGCAAATTGATGTCGTCATAGCGAACGAGGATCAACCTTTCATCAGTGCGGTAGACGAGCCCGGCCTATATCTTGTGGAGGGCGTGGCCGCCGCAGGCGAGGTAAAGTCCCGGCTGACAACTGGCGAGTTAGATCGAGCCATCGCCGCCGGCATAAGATTCAAGGGCTTACAAAACACGCACAGCGCGGGAGACGAGGCCTTCGCTAGTCCGGTGGATCTGCAACGGTTTTATGAATGCCCGCCGTTCTTCGTCGTCGCTATGGAAAGCAATGTCAATGAAGGAACAATACTCGAACGGCTGCACAATGCAGGAGTGACCTCCCACCGCATACCGCGGAATCTCCCACCAGGGGAACGATCATACGCGCTCGTCCCGCCTGTCGACGCGGTATTCATCTTGGGCGTTGGAGCGGCGATCTTCTTCGTTGACGGTTCTAGCATGGCCCTCCAGTACCCCGACGGCTCCCGCGTCGCCGAATGGGTTTTTGTCCACACAGAGGACGCTGTTCTCATAGAATTCCTCGCGTGGCTTCATGGAGTTATGCCCAGGGTCCGAAGGCGGAGTCCTGTCAGCATGAACTACATGCTGGGAGAGAATAGATTCACCACTATTAGTCAGTGGGCCGCTCCCCAGCCAACTCAGCCTCAATAGGAGCTCGCGACCATCCCGTATGCCGTCGACCCGCCCTACTGGGGAGCGGGCCGCCGCACGGCCCGCTACGTCAAGCGGACCTTGACGCACGTACGGACGCTGCCGGAACAGGCTGTCGGCTCTCGTGTCACGGACCGCGCCCCCGGCGGACACCGCCACAGTGGCGCAGTTGACCCAACCTCGCCCGGCACGGACCCGGCTCCCGGGGGCGGCGCTGGCCACCGACGGCCACCCCTCCCCCTCCCAGGCGAGCGGTTTTGACCTGACCTGGAGCGGCTGCGGAACCGGCTCCTGGACGACCAGCATGCCCTCGGCGGCCACCGCCCCCATGCTTGGGGCTTGCCGCGCGGACCCGGCGCGGCCTTCCCTGCGCCGCGCTGCTCAGGCGCGGCGCAGGCCGGCTGCCGGCGACGAACCTCCACCACTGTCCCCGCTATCCCGTCTGCGGCGGCCCCGGGCTCCCCGCTCTCCGCGCCAGCCGCCGGGCGTGTTGCGTGGCCGGCGTGGAGCGACAGCGGAGCGTCGGACACGCGCCCAGGCGGCGGCGCGTGCGGCCCGTCAAGGGCCGCCTTGATAGACGTACAGAAAGTTCTCCCACAGTGGCCGGTAGCCGGTCCGGGGCCAGTTCGGCACCGAGGTTCATGGCGGGTTGACGTGTCGGTACCCGGTGCTACTCTGGCGGTCGTCGAGCACGCCAGTGCGGCCTTCCTGCCGGTTCGCTGGGCTCGACCACGGAGATGCTGAGCGGCCTTCCTGTCGCTGATGCGGGCCACGTCCCGCCGGTTCTCGATCACGATGGCCGCGATGTCGGCCCCCGGAATCCGCTGAGTGGCCCAGTACGGCCTTCCCGCCGTCACGATGGCCCGGATTCGCTCTCCTCGACGGGTGGGGCTCGCCTGCGGCAACCCACCGGACGCCGACCTCCAGGCACCCCACCCGTCCCGGCGTCACCAGGTCCAGCAAACGGAAGGACCGCGTCCCGACGGCGGTGAGCAACCTTCGGCCACACCCGCCCTCCGGCGTCAACCGCCCTTCCAGGCGGTGCCAGGAGACACCACGAACACCACCGACGGACAGCGATCCGGTGATCGGTGGCGGTTTGTCGTCCGTCCCTGCCACCCGCCCTGAGGAGAACCCTTGTCCACCCTGCACCGTCCCGGTGTCGCCGCCGGTCGTGACGCCCAGGCCCTGCACCGGGTTGCCACCCCCGACTTCTTCGGGTGGTTGGAGCACACCCGTACCGCCGGGGGTTGTGCCCGTCCGATCCGGTTGACCGGCACGATGACCGCCGTCGACCGGGACACCGGGCGGGTCCTGGCCGAGCAGCACACCGACGAGCTGCCCGACCGGGTGCTCTACAAGGCGTGCGGCAACCGGCGTTCCGCCCAGTGCCCGGACTGCTCCTGGGTCTACGCCGGTGATGCCTTCCAGGTCGTCCGCTGCGGTCTGACCGGTGGCAAGGCCGTCCCCGCCTCGGTGGCCCGGCATCCGGTCGTCTTCGCCACCTTCACCGCGCCGTCGTTCGGCCCGGTCCATCACCGGCACATCCCCCGGCACACCTGCGCCGACCGGCGGCGCTGCGACTGCCGACCGGCCCCCTGCCACGCCCGCCGCGACGCTGCCACCTGCCCGCACGGGCGGCCCGGGGCCTGCTTCGCCCGCCACGACTCCGCCGACGCGCGGCTCGGTCGGCCGCTCTGTCTGGACTGCTACGACCACGATCACCAAGTCGTCTGGAACGCCTTCGCGGGGGATCTGTGGCGGCGCACCAAGCAGGCCGTCGAGCGGCACCTCGCCGCCCTCTGCCGCCGACGCGGCATCCCGACAGTCCAGGTGGTCACCGACTTCGGCAGGGTTCGCCGGGTGCCGCCGGTGCGGGTGTCGCACGGGAAGGTCGCCGAGATGCAGCGCCGGGGCGCGGTGCACTTCCACGTCCTGCTGCGCCTCGACGGGGTCGACCCCGACGACCGGCACGCCCTGGTCCCGCCGCCGGCCGGGATCACCGTCGACGACCTCGACACGGCCGGGCACGTCGCCGCCCGGCAGATCACCTTCACCGCCCCGCCGCACCCCGATCGGCCGCAGGGCTGGTCGGTCGCCTGGGGAGAGCAGGTCGACGTACGCCGGATCGGCACCGGCGACGGGGACGTGACCGACGGGAAGGTGGCCGCCTACCTTGCCAAGTACGCCACCAAGGCCACCGAGGTCACCGGCCACTGCTCCACTCGGCTCACCCCGGGCACGATCGACGCCTACGCCGACCCGGAGGGCGACCACCTGGCCCGGCTCATCGACGCCTGCTGGCGACTCGGCCGCCCCACCCGGCACCGCACCAGCGGCACCGCCACCCCGGGCGGGGAGCGTCAAGCGAACCTTGACACCGGATCGCACGCCTACCCCGGGCTGCGCCGGTGGGCGCACATGCTCGGGTACGGCGGTCACTTCCTCACCAAGGCCCGCCGGTACTCGGTCACCTTCGGGCTGCTCCGGGACACCCGCGCCAGCTACCGCCGCGCCGATGACGGCTCCATCACGGTCGGTGCCCTGGCCTTCGTCGGCTCCGGGTGGCTCACCGACGGGGATGCCCTGATCGCCAACACCGCCGCCGCACAGCACCGGGAACGCCGCCGCATCGGCCGAGAAGAGGTCGCCCACGAGACGTGGTCGGGGGTGGCGGCGTGACCCGACCCCTCACCCCGCGCTGGTACTCCCCCGCCGAGTTCGCCGTCCTGCTCGGCTTCGGCCTGTCCAAGGTCAAGATGAAGATCGCCACCGGGGAACTGCGCTCCATCAGGGACGGCAAGTACCGCCGCATCCTCCCCGAGTGGGTCGACGAGTACATCCGCGACCAGGTCGACCGGCAGGAGGCCGCCTGATGCCCGGAAAGTCACGTGCCAACGGGGAAGGCTCGATCTTCCCGTACCGCACCGGCTTTGCCGCGTACGTCTGGGTCACCAAGCCCGACGGGAAGCGGACCCACAAGTACGTCTACGGCCAGACCCGGGAGGCCGTCCACGACAAGTGGATCAAGCTGCACCAGCAGGCGAAGCAGGGGCCGGTGGCGACCAGTGTCCCGACGGTCGGCAGGTTCCTCACCTACTGGCTCACCGAGATCGTCCAGCCAAACCGGGCACCGTTGACCTACGCCACCTACGAGACGTTCGTCCGGCGCTACCTCGCCCCCGGGCTCGGGGCCAAGCGGCTCGACCGGCTCCAGCCCCGGGACGTGCAGACCTGGCTCAACCAGGTGGCCCGCACCTGCCAATGCTGCGCCCAGGGCAAGGACGCCGCCCGCCGGACGGAGAAGCGTCGGTGCTGCGCGGTCCGCCGCTGCTGCCAGTCCGTCCCGTCGACCCGCACGGTCAGCGACATCCGGGCCGCGCTGCGGGCCGCCCTCACCCACGCCCAGGCCGAAGACCTCATCACCCGCAACCCGGCCGTGCCGGTCACCCTCGCCACCGTCCGCCGTCGACGCGGCAAGTCCTGGTCCAGCGACGAGGCACGTCGGTTCCTGGAATCGGCCCGTGCCGACGAGGACCCCCTCTACGCCGCGTACGCCCTGGTCCTCGTCACCGGCCTGCGCAAAGGCGAAGCCCTCGGGCTCGTGTGGGCGGACCTGGACCTCGACGCGGGTGAGCTGACCATCGGTCGGCAACTGCAACGGGTACGCGGGCAGCTCCTGCACCGGGACACCAAGACCCCGGCCTCTGACGCCACCCTGCCCCTGCCCGACCTCTGTGGGACAGCACTCAGGCTACGGAGGAACCAACGCGACGAGGCGCGGGCGACCGCCGGGAAGGCGTGGCACGAGAACCATCTCGTCTTCACCACCCGCTACGGCACCCCGATTGAGCCGCGCAACTTCCAGCGTTCCTGGCAGACCCGGTGCGACCGGGCGGGCGTCCGGCCGATCACCATCCACGACGCCCGACGGACCTGCGCCACCCTCCTGGCCGACCTCGACGTGCATCCACGGGTCGCCATGCAGATCCTCCGGCACGCCCGCTTCTCGGTGACGATGGAGATCTACACCCAGGTTTCGTCCACGGCGACCCGGGACGCCCTCAAGCGTCTCGGTGAGTCACTCGGGCACTGAGGAAACTGCTGTACTTCGCTGCTGTACGGACAGCAGAAAGGCCACTTCCATCGATGGAAAGTGGCCTTTGACCTGCGTGGGCGATACTGGGATCGAACCAGTGACCTCTTCGGTGTGAACGAAGCGCTCTCCCGCTGAGCTAATCGCCCTCAGCGCGCATGACTGTACCCGATCGGCGGCCCGGACCGCGAATCCGGGGTCAGTGCGTCGCGAGGTACCGCAGCGCGCGGGCGACCACGTCGATGCCGAGGCTGTACTTGAGCGAGAGCCAGGCGACCACGGCGACGAAGACCAGGCCGACCGAGCCGAGCGCGAATCGCATCGGCAGGGGTCGGGTGGTGGCCCACCGGGTCCAGCCCTGGACGTGCCGGCGGGTGAAGCCGAGCAGCCGCTTGGCCCAGTGGAACTCCACGGCCCAGATGCCCATGCCGGCGATCACCAGCAGCCAGCCGGGGCCGGGCAGCGGGATCAGGACGATCCCGATGGTGACCACGAGCGCGCCGGCGATGGACACGCCGATCTTGAGGGTGACCCGGCCGGTCGGGTTGGCCCGGATGAGGTCGAGCGTGGTCTTCACCCGCCGGCGGAGCTGGTGGTGTCGACCCGTCTTCGCCTTGGGGCCGGTCGGCCCGGCGGAGGCGGCCCGCCCGGCTCCGTTCACGGCCGTGCCGTTCGTGGCCTTCCCGGACCCGTTCGCGCCCTTCCCGGACGCGCCTGCGCCGGACCCGTTGACGCCGGTGCCACCGGCGGCCTGGGCCGCTCCGTCACCCCCGTTGACGGGCTTGCGCCCGGCGCCTCGGGCGGCGCCGTCGGGACGTCCCGACGGGCCCGCGCCGGGCCGCGTGCCACCCCCGGAGCCCTGCTGATCTGTCGGCACGGTGTCCCCCCGCTTTCGACCGGTGCCAGCCGTTTCCTGCGACGAGTTCGCCGAGGTCGGCGGATCCACTGAGGATCGATTCGTGGTCATTTCAACCCCTAGTGTGCCCCGGCCCGTCACTGGAACGGACGACTGGACGTTACCGGAGTAAGTCGTCGTCTGAACCAACCCCGACGCCGGGCGGGATCACGTACTGGGCAGAACCGGATATCGTACAAGAATTTTCACATTCTATCGGCGTTTCCGACCCCCTTCCCACCACTGGGTGAAGTCAGCGTATGGCGGAGCGTAGCCAGGAGTAGCACCTGAGTATGGGAAAAGCGGGACACGGACGTTCCGCAGCGGTGCCGGGGGGAGAACGTTCATGAGTGTCATCCGACCGACGACCGTAGAGGTCGAGACGTCACTAAGGCTCGTCGCACCTGACGCTACCGCCTTGCCGGTGCGCGCCAGTCTGCGATACGACCCTGCTGACCCGTATGCAGTCCATGTCCTGTTCCATGCCGAATCGGCCGGCGGCGAGGCGGTGAGCTGGTCCTTCGCCCGCGAGCTGCTGGTCACCGGACTCGACGATCCGGCCGGGATCGGTGACGTGCGGGTGTGGCCGTGGGCCACCCCACGCGGCGACTTCGTCGCGCTGGCGCTGTCGTCGCCGGACGGCAACGCCCTGTTCGAGGTACCCCGCAGCGTGCTGGTGCGGTTCCTGCGGCGGACCTACGTCGTGGTGCCACGCGGGCGCGAGGCCGACCACCTCGACGTCGACACGGCGGTGAACCGGCTGCTCGCCGGACGCTGACCGACCCGACCGGGGCCGCGCGGATCTGCCGAGTCCGCGCGGCCCCGGCACACCACCACCCACGGTACGTCCGGCACACCGTTCCACGGTACGCCCGGTTCAGCCGTGCGTGGTGAGCCCGCCGTCGACCGGGATCACCGCCCCGGTCAGGTACGCCCCGGCCCGGGAGGCCAGGTAGATCGCGGTACCCGCGACGTCCTCGGGCCGCCCGATCCGGCCCAGCGGGATCTGCTGCTCGATGGCCGCCCGGGTGGCCGGGTCGTCCAGCGCGAAGGCCATCATCCTGCTCTCGAACGGCCCCGGCGCGATCGCGTTGACCGTGATCTGCTCGCCGGCCAGCCGGTGCGCCAGGGTACGGGTCAGCATGTGCACGGCCGCCTTGGTGGCCGAGTAGGCGTACACCTCCATGGTCGGCACCCGGATGCCGTCCACCGACCCGATGGTGATCACCCGGGCCGGGTCGTCGGGGTCGGCCGCCGCCCGCAGCGCGGGCAGCAGCGCGGTGGTGAGCCGGAAGACCGCCTTGACGTTGACCGCCCAGAGCTTGTCGAACGCGCTCTCCGGATAGTCCTCCAGCGCCGCGCCCCAGGTCGCACCGGCGTTGTTGACCAGGACGTCGAGCCGGTCGGTCCGGTCCCGGACGGCGGCGGCCAACTCCTCGGCCCCGGCGTCGCGGCTCAGGTCGGCCGGGATCGCCGCGCAGCGTCCCTCGGCCGAGAGGTCCCGGGCCACGGCCACACAGACCTCGGCCTTCCGGGACGAGATGATCACGTCGGCCCCGGCCCGGACGAAACCCCGGGCGATCATCAAGCCGATCCCCCGGGAGCCTCCGGTCACCAGGACCGTCTTGCCCCGCACCGAGAACAGATCCGTCATCGTCGTCCCATCGTCGCCCCGGTCAGGTCGTCGCCCCGGTCAGGTCGTCGCCCCGGTCAGGTCGTCGCCCCGGTCAGGTCGTCGTCCCGGTCAGCCGGTACCGGACCCACCGACCCCACCGATCGGCCCTACCGATCGGTAAGTTAGTCCGCCCCACGTACGGCGACAACCCCCGCCCCGGCGTCCGCCGACCCCGCCGGCACGTCCGGCGGACCCCGACCCGCCACACCACCGGGTACGCCGATCTGCCGCACCGCCCGGTGCACGCCGACCCGCCGCACCGCCGGGCGTGCGGGATGCCGGCACCGCCGGGCGGGCGTCCGGGATGCGGCCCCCGGACCTGCCGGTTACCGTCACGGGTGATGGTCTTCTCTGGTCAGTCCTCCCCGGCCACGGGCGACGTCTCCGGTCAGCCCGGTCCCTCCCCCGACCCCGACGACGCCCCGCCGTCCGCTGTCGTCACCCCTCCCGGCGGCATCGATCCGCCGGGTGGCAGCACCTTGCCGGGCGGCATCGATCCGCCCGGGGGCATCGACACGCCGGCCCTGAGTGACCTCGCGCCGACCCCGGACTGGCGTCGCCCGGTGCTGGTCGACTCGGACCTGCTGGTCCTGGTCACCGACGGGTACGGGACGGTCGAGCTGGACTTCCGCGCGCTGCCCTGCCGCCCCGGCACCCTGCTGCGGATCCGCCCCGGTCAGGCGGTCCGGTGCGGCGGCGAGCGCCCGTTCGACGCGCTGCTGCTGCGGTGGCGGGCCGACACGCTGGCCGGCACCCCGGCGGCCGACGACGTCACCCCGGAGCACTGCCACCTCCGGGGGGACGAGGGCGCGGCGGTCCGGGACGGGATCCACCGGCTGGCCGCCGACCGGCAGCGGTACCGGGACGAGCCCGCCGCCGCCGACCTGCTCCGGCACCAGCTCGCCGTGCTGCTGCTCCGACTGGCCCTGTTCCCCACCGGGCAGGAGAACCCGCCCCGGGGCGAGCGCGCCACCTTCCAACGGCTCTGCCAGGAGGTCGAGCGCGGGTACCGGCACACCCGGCGGGTCGAGGACTACGCCGCCCAGCTCGGCTGCTCGGTACGGACCCTGACCCGGGCCTGTCTGGCGGTGACCGGTCGCAGCGCGAAGCAGGTGATCGACGAGCGGGTCGCCCTGGAAGCCGCCCGGCTGCTCGCCGCCACCGACGAACCGATCGCCCAGATCGGCCGCCGCCTCGGCTTTCCCGAGCCGACCAACTTCGGTCGCTTCTTCACCCGCGAGGTGGGGCGCAGTCCGGGCGCGTTCCGGGCCAGCCGGGACCAACGGGCACCGGCCCCGGACGGACGGGCAGCCAACCCGGACGGCGGGGCAGGATTCGACGACCGGAGGGCAGCGACGGGGAACGGACGGCCGCCCGGTGCCGGGGATCGCAGCCGGGGCGGGCGGCCGTCGGACGGTCCGCAGCCGGCCTCCGACATGGCACAACGCGGGTCGGCCGAGGCGCAGCGCCCACCGGGGTCCGCGTCCCGGCCGGCCGGGATCGTCCGCCCCCGCCAGCCCACCGAGCGAAGCGGTGAACCCGACCGGGCATGATGGCAGGGTGCACATCTCCGCGCGCGGCGACTACGCGGTACGGGCGGCGCTCAGCCTGGCTGCCGCGTACCCGAACCTGCTCTCCGCCCAGGTGATAGCCACCGAACAGGATCTGCCCCGCAAGTTCCTGGAGGCTGTCCTCGCCGACCTGCGGCGGTCCGGCGTCGTCCGGGCGCAGCGGGGTGTCGAGGGAGGCTACTCCCTGACCAAGCCACCCGGCGAAATCGCCGTCGGGTCCATCCTGCGGGCGGTGGACGGGCCCCTGGCCGGGGTACGCGGGCTGCGCCCGGAGGAGACCCAGTACGAGGGGCCGGCGGAACACCTGCCCCAGCTCTGGGTCGCCGTCCGGGCCTCGGTCCGGCGGGTGGTCGACGAGGTGACCCTCGCCGAGCTGCTCAACGGTCGAATGCCCAGCCACGTCCGCCGGCTGACGGCGCTGCCCGACGCCTGGGAGCCCCGCTGAGCGGGCCGCCCCGCACCGCACCAGGCCGGCCAACCGGTCACAGGGTGCGGATCACCTCACCGGAGGCCAGCCGGGGCAACCGCTCCTGCCAGGCGTCCGGGCCGGGGCGACCGAGGTTCATCACCACGAGCACCTCGTGCCGCCCGTCGGGGAAGAACTCCCCGGCCACCCCGGCGGGGTCGAACCCGGCCATCGGCCCGGCCGCCAGCCCCGCCGCCCGGACCCCGACGATCAGGTAGCCGATCTGGAGCGCGGCGTTGAGGCGGGCCTGCGCGGCCCGCTGCGCCCGGTCCCCGGCCAGCCAGTCCCGGGCCTGCGGCCGGTGCGGGAACAGCTCCGGCAGCCGCTCGTGGAAGTCCACGTCGGCGGCGAGCACCGCCACCAGGGGCGCGGCGGCGGTCTTCGCCCGGTTGGTGGAGGACAGGTGCGGCAGCAGCCGGGCGCGCGCCGCCGCCGAGCGCAGCAGCAGCACCCGCAGCGGCTGCCCGTTGTACGCGGTGGGCCCGTACCGGACCAGGTCGTGGATCGCGGCGATCTGCTCGTCGGTGACCGGCTCGTCGGTGAAGGTGTTCGCCGTGCGGGCGGCCCGGAAGAGCAGGTCCTGGGCCGTCGGGTCCAGCGCCAGCCACTCGTCCCCGGGCGGGACGGGCTGCGGACGCTCCGGTGCCGGCCCCGCGGCGGCTTCCCGGGCCGGGGACGCGGTGCCGGCGGCCAGGGACCCGGAACCCGCGGCCGGGGAGGTGGTGTCGGCGGCCGGGAACGCGGGACCGGTGGACGGGGTCGTGGTGCCCGTGCTCATGCCGGCGTCCGCCCGCCGCCGAGCGCCAGCGGTTCGGCGATCACCAGGGTCCGACCCTCGATCGGGAGCCGGTGCACCACCCGGCAGAGCAGCCGGGCCAGCACGCCGCTGAGCAGCGGCAGGCCGAACGGGCCGGGCACCCACTCCGGGTACCCGACGGACCGGCCGACGCCGCCGTCGGCGAAGGTCCGGGCGGCGTCCTCCTGGCCGGTGGCCAGCAGGTGGACGGCGACATGCTCGGCGCGGGCCAGCACCGGCGCGTGGGCCGAGGCGGCGTCGAGGCAGAAGGAGACCAGCGGCGGGTCCACCGACACCGCCGTGAACGAGGTCGCGGTGACCCCGGCCCGGACCAGCCCGCCGCCGCCCCGGCCGGGTGGGCCGGCGGGCCGCGCCACGGCGGTGACCACGGCGACCGTGGCGGCCCGCCGACGCAGCATCTCGCGGAACGACTCCTGGTCGACAGGGACCAGGTCGCCGCCCTCCACCGCGCCACCACCGGCCACCGCGCCACCACCGGCCGCCGCGGCGACGCCGGCCACCCGGTCGGCACCCGGCACCACGCCACGGCCGGGCGGATCAGGGGGGCGTCGGGTGGCGCCGGGGGCGGTGTCGCAGGAGCCGAGGGTACGCGGGCGGCGGAACGGGGACATGGTGGTCTCCTGATCTGTCCACGCGGGGAAGGGTCTGTCCACGGGGCGGGTGGGCGTGCCGGCCACCGGCCGAGCGGGCCGGGCGGCAGGCGACGCGGGGCCGCAGGGGCGGGCCGGGTGACCCGGGAGGCGCGACAGCCGCCACGGTCGTCGACCGGGCGGGCGGCGGGCGCTGCGGCGGGCCGGCGGTCAACTCAACAGCGCGCGCTCGCGTGCCGGACCAGGTCGACGTGCACGCAGGCGGTGAGCAGAGCCTCGTCCCGCAGCGACATGAGCCCATGGTGCCGCAGCCCGCAGCACCGGTCAACGGCCATCCATCATCTGGGAGCTACGCGGGTAACGGTCTCGGCCACGTCGCTCACCAGCACCGACGGGGACCGAAAGCCGATCTGCAAGGTGGCGTTTCCGGCGCGGGGCGACGCGGCGGGCCGGCGCGGGGCGGGTGACTACGTTTCGACCACCGACATCCCACGACCACCGACCGTCCACGATCACCGACCGTCCCTGACTGCTGGCCGTCCCTGGTTGCTGACCGTCCACGACCACCGGTCGCCCACGACCGCGCCGGGTTTCCCGCGTCGACGGTGTGGGCATCTTCGATGGCGACGCCAGAGCGACGGTCACGAAGGGAGCACCACGATGGGCCTGATGTTCCGCAAGCGCAAGAAGTACGGGCCGATCATCCTGAACTTCACGGAGAACGGCTTCTCCTCCTGGAGCATCAAGATCGGCCGCTGGTCCTGGAACTCGCGCGCCAAGGCGCATCGGGTGGACCTCCCCGGCCCGCTCTCCTGGAAGCAGGACAAGTCCAGGGCGTGATCCCCACGCCACGGCCGTCGGGGCACCGGTGACCACACCGGCGCCCCGACGGGCGTGGCGCCGCCCGTAGCCGCTCGTCGGGTTCCCGGGTTCGCCGTTGCGCGGGTACGGGCGCACCGGACAATCACGGCATGAGTCGGCGGCGGCCGTACCGGAAGGAACAACGACGGACGGTCCTGGCCTGCGCGCTCCTCGTCCTGGTGTACTTCGTGGTGCCGGTGCAGCCGGACGCCAACGGGGCCCGGCTGGCCGTCCGGGCCGTGCTCACCGTGGTCGCGGTGATCGTGGTCGCCCTGCTGGTCACCGGGCAGGTCCGCCGGCAGCTCGCCGCCGAGCGGGCCCCGGCCGGGCCGGGCCAGGCCCCGGCGGCGGCGGCGGGGGTCGGGCCGGCGGGAGACGACGGGCAGGCCCGGTCGCTGGCCCACCTCGCGGTGGCGCTGGTCGCCGGGCTGCTGGCGTTCGCGCTGGCCGACTACGTCATCGCGATCACCGCACCGGAGCAGTTCGTCAACCTCCGGACCCGGGTCGACGCGCTCTACTTCGCCCTCGCCACGCTGACCACGATCGGGTACGGCGACGTCCACGCCGAGGGGCAGTTCGCCCGGTCGGTGGTCGCCGTGCAGATGGCGTTCAGCATCGGCGTCATCGCCACCGGGCTGTCCCTGGTGCTCAAGAACCTGACCAGGCCGAAGGCGACGCCCCCGCGTGGATGACCACGTCCCCGCCGAGCCGGCCGTGCTCGGGGTCGCGTCGGGCGGCCCCCGCGTCGAGCAGGCCGGTCACCGCGCGGACCGCGTCGGCGGACCGGTACCCGGTCGCGGTGAGGGTGTGCCGGCGCAGCTCGGTGACGGTACGGGGGCCGGAGCGGGCCAGTTCGGCGAGGAGTTCCCGGCCCAGCGGCGCCGGGTCCGGGTCGGTCGTGGCGGCCAGCGGCACGGCCGTGGGGTCGGCGGGGTCGCGTAGCCGCCCGCCGAGCTGCCCGGCCACCTCCCAGAGCCCCGCCTTGAAGGCGTCCAGCCCTCGGTCGGAGCCGGTGGCGAAGGCGACGAGCCGGGGCGGGGCCCCGTCCGCAGGTACCCACTCGACCTCGGCGACCAGCGGGAACCGCTCGGTGAGCGCGGCCCGGACCGGGGTGTCGGCGACAACCAGCAGCTCGGCCGGACGACCGCTCGCCGCGGCGGCCAGCACCGCCCGCGACAGCCCCGTCCCCTCCGCGCCCTCCACTGGGGGTCCGCCCGCCCCGGCCGGCGTGCAAGAAGGGGACCCTTCTCTACCGTATGCGTTAAGAAGGGGCCCTTCCTTACCCCAGTCGACGACGGTGAGCAGCGGCGCGCCGGCCGCGCCGGCCGCCTTCAGGGCCACCGGCAGCCGGGTGTGGTCACCGGGCACCAGGTGCACGGCCACCTCGGTCGGCAGCTCCGCCTCGGCCGCGCCGAGCCGGGCCGGCAGTTCCTCGGTGCCGTCGGCCAGCACCAGCACGGTGAGCCGTCGACCCCGCAGGCCGGCACCGGCGGCGCCGACGGCCCGGACCGCCGCCTCCGGGGTCTCCGCGTCGGACGGGGCGCCGGCCACGGCGAGGGTGGCCCGCCGGGAACGCTGCAACGCTCCCGGCAGCCAGGCGTCGAGCTGTCGAGCGGTCAGCTCGCGGAGAACGGGGTCGGTCGGCATCCTGACGTTGTACCGCACGACCTCTCAGGCCGGCACGGAGATCCCCACCCCGCCCCGGGTCTGACCGCCGTACCGCTGCCGCTCCCGGTCGAGGTCGAGCCGGCCGATCCGCTTGCGCGCGGTGAGCGCGGCGTCGTCCAGCAGGTCGGCCGGGACCAGCCAGACCACCTCGAACTCCAGGCCGTCCGGGTCCTGGCCGTACAGGCTCTTGGTGGTGCCGTGGTCGGAGGCGCCGACCAGGGCTCCGGCGGCGGCCAGCCGCTCGGCGGTGGCGGCCAGCTCGTCGAGGGTGTCGACCTCCCAGGCCAGGTGGTACAGGCCGACGGTGCTCCGGCCGGCGGCCGAGCGGCCCGCCCCCGCGCCCAGCTCGAACAGGCCCAGGTCGTGGTCGTTGGTCGAGTCCGGGGCCTGGAGGAAGGCGGCTCCCCGGAAGCCGTCGGGGGTCATCGGGATCGGCCGGAACCCGAGGACGTCCCGGTAGAAGGCGACGCTACGGTCGAGATCGCTCACGTAGAGCACGGCGTGGTTCAGTCGGTGGATTCCCATGCCCCCGACGGTAGCGCGATTTAGTTGAGCGCTCAACTACACCGGTTATGATGGTGGTCATGACCCGCTGGTTGGACCCGGACGAGCAGCGCACCTGGCGTGCGTTCCTGAGCGCCTCCCGAGGGCTGATGGAGACCCTCGACCGGGAGCTGCAACGTGACGCCGGCATGCCGCACGCGTACTACGAGATCCTGGTCCGGCTCTCCGAGGCGCCCGACCGGCGGATGCGGATGAGCGAGCTGGCGACGGAGACCGCCTCCTCGCGCAGCCGGCTGTCCCACGCGGCGGCCCGGCTGGAGGCCGCCGGGTGGATCCGCCGGGAGGAGTGCCCGACCGACCGGCGGGGCCAGCTCGCCGTCCTCACCGAGCAGGGCTTCGCGACGCTGGCCGCCGCCGCGCCCGGCCACGTCGAGGGGGTACGGCGGCACCTGTTCGACGCGCTGAGCCCGGCGCAGGTCGACCAGTTGCGCCGAATCAGCGAAGCGGTCGCCGATCAGCTGAACGCTTCCTGACAATCCGTCCATTCCGGGGGTTGTACATACCGTCGCGGGGCAAGCACGATGGGGCGTGTCCTCGGGCCTGGATGAACTGACTGTCCACGCGCACCAGTTGGTGTCCGCTGGCGACCTGCACGGTGCCCGGCGGGTGCTGGCCGACGCGCTGGCCGACGCCGACCCCCGGCCGGCGAACGCCTCACCCGAGCTGGCCGACGCCGCCGGGCTCCAGGCACGGGTGCTGGTCGCGCTCGGCGATCCGCAGGCCGCGCGGGCCTGGGCCGCCTACGCCTACGCGGCCACCGGCCGGCTGTACGGGCGCTCCGACCCGCAGACCGTCGCCGCGGCGGCCACCCTCGCGGCGGTCCTGCACCGGGTCGGCAGCGACGCCCGCGCCGCCCACCTCTATTCCGAGGTCATCATCGAGCTGACCGCCACCGACGGCCCCGAGTCGTTGCGGGTCCTCGCCGCCCACGCCGACCTGGCCACCGTGGAGTACGCGCGGGGCCAGTGCGGCGTGGCCCGGGACCGGTTGCAGGACGCCTGGGAGCTGCACCGGGAGGTCTACGGCGACGGACATCCCAGCGGCATCAAGATGCTGGCGCGCCTCGGCGCGATGCAGCGCGACTGTGGACGGTACGCCGACTCGCACCGGAACCTCACCTACGCCGACGAGTTGTGCCGGCGGTACCTCGCCCCCGGCGACCCCCTCGCCGCGCAGGTCGCCGCGCTGGGCCGGGCGGCGGCGAAGTCGGACCACGTCTGCGCCGACGACGAGCCCGACGAGCCGACCCCGGCCGCCGCAGCCGCCCCGGGCCCGCCGGAGCCGACGTACGACCCGGAGCCGAGTGACGAGTCACCCTACGACCCGGAGCCGAGTGACGAGTCACCGGGCGACACCGGGCCGGCGGCCGGGCCGCCGAGGGCCACCGGGTCGACGTACGACCCGGAGCCGACGTACGACCCGTCGACCGCGACCGGCACGGCGTACTCCCCCGGCGGCGTGGCCGACCCCGAGCCGGCGTACTCCCCCGGCGGCACCGACCCGGAGCCGGCGTACCCGCCGTCGTCCTCCCGGGACGCGGAGCCGGAGTACCTCCCCCCGACATCCTGGGACCCGCCGACGCACTGGGACCCGCCGACGCACTGGGACCCGCCGACGCACTGGGAGCAGGCGGGGCACCCGTCCGGGCCGGCGTACCCGGAGCCGGAGACCGACGGTTCCCCGGCCCCGCCGCACCCGGTGCCCCCGCCCCGGCTGCCGCTCGACGACGACCCCGGCGGCTGGCCGCCGGAGGTGGCCGACCGGACGGCCGCCGGTGCGGTACCCCCAGCGGTGGTCCCGGTCGCCGGCACCAGCCTGACCGCGCCCGGGGTGCACCGGGTCCGGCGCGGCACCGAACCGGACGCGCCGTCCCGGCTGCTGCCGGTGCCGGTGCACCGGCCGCCGCCGCCCCCACGCCCGAACCGCCTCGTACCGGTGATCGCGGCCGGGGTGGTCGTGGTGCTGCTCGGCGCGGCGGCGGTGATCGCCGGGGTGGCCCGGGTCAGCGGCTCCCGCGACGACGCGCCGCCGGTCGGCGACCCCTCCCCCGGTGCCTCGGGGGAGGCCGCGCCCCGCCCGTCCGAACCGGTCGCCACCCCGGGCACCCCGCCCGGCTCGGTACGGCTCGACGACAACCGGGACGCCATCGTGCTGCGCTGGACGTACCCGAACGGGGCGGAAGGTCCGGTGGTGGTCTCCGGCGGCCGGTCCGGCCAGGACCCCCGCGCCTTCACCGAACTGCCGGCCGGCACGACCACCTACACCGTCCACAACCTGGACCGGGGCACCGACTTCTGCTTCACCGTCGCCGTCGTCTGGTCCACCGACTCGGTCGGCCGCTCCCGCCCCGTCTGCACCACCCGCCGCTAACCCCACCCTCCCTCCTCCACCCCTCCCCCCTCCCCCTCCCCACCCTCTCCCGGGTTGATCATGAGGTTGACGGGTGCCGGAGACGCTTTCGATGCCGCCAACTCCATGATCGACGCGCGGAGGCGGGGGGTGGGGGCGGGGGGCGGGGGTGGGGGACGCGCGGGGGTGGGGG
>NZ_LRQV01000085.1 GCF_001567585.1 Micromonospora rosaria | reverse complement strand
GTGGCCGAGGCGGTCCACGGGCGTGGGCGCAGCATCCGGGTCGACGGCGCGCCCGGCATGGGCAGGTCGGCGCTGCTCGCGGCGGCCCTCTCCGGCGTCGCCCCGGCCGGCTGCCGCGTCGGCTGGGCGGTCGGCGACGAGGTCACCCGCCACCTGCCGCTGGGCACCCTGGTCGACTGCCTCGACTCGGCGCTGGCCGACGACGCCGCCCGCCACCTGGTCGACCATCCCCCGGGCGACGCGGACGACGGCACCTCCGCCGAGACCGTGGCGGCGGCGGTGGCACTGGTCCGCCGCGCCACCGAGGCGGGCCCGCTCGTCCTGGTCGTCGACGACCTCCAGTGGGCCGATCCGGCGACGCTGCGGGTCTGGGCCGCGCTCGGCGCACACGCCGCCGAGCTGCCGCTGCTCCTGGTGGCGGCGGCCCGGTCCGGCGCGTCGGACGTCCGAAGGCTGCCCGCCGACGAGGTCGTGGAGCTGACGCCGCTGGACACCGCCGCGGCGACCGCCCTCGTCCGGGCGGTGGCCCCGGAGCCACCCGAGCCCGAAGCCCTGGCGCGGATCCTCGACGACGCCGGGGGCCACCCCGGGTACCTGCGGCACCTCGCCGTGGGCGAACCCGGTGCGCCGACGGCGGGCGCCCTGGTGGCGACGGTCGAGGCGCACCTCGCCCCGTTCACCGGGGAGACCCGGCAGGCGCTGCGGGCGCTCGCCTTCCTGAGCGCGTACGAGTTGCGGGCGCCCGGTACGCAGCCGGCGGGCGCCACCTCGGCGGAGCTGGCCGCGGTCACCGACCGTACCCCGGAGGAGCTGGCGCGGGTGCTGGCGCCGGCGCTGGCCGACGAGGTCCTCACCACCGACGGTGACCGGCTGCTCTTCCGGCACCGGATCGTGGCCCGGACCCTGCACGAGAGCACCCCGGCGGCCCTGCGGATCACCCTGCACCGCTCCTTCGCCGAACGGCTCGCCGCCGCCGACGCGCCGGCCGAGCAGGTCGTGGCGCAACTGCTCGCCGGGGAGGTACCGCTCGACGGCCGGCTCGGCGGCTGGCTGGCCGAGCACGTCGAGGAACTCGCCGAGCGGGCGCCCCGGACCGCGCTCGCCGTGCTGCGCCAGGCCCACGTCCGGTACGCGCTCGACCCGGACCAGCGGCTGCTCCTCACCGCCTGGCTGGCCCGGCTGCTGCTGCGGCAGCAGCAGGTCGCCACGGCGGAGGCCGGCTGGGTCGCCGCCCGGACCACCGACCCCGACCTGCGGGGCGAGATGCGCTGGGTGGCGGCGCACACCCACGAGCGGCGGGGCGAGTTCGAGGCGGCGGCGGAGATCGCCCACGCGGCCCTGCGGGAACGCCGGATCACGCCACAGTGGCTGCACCGGCTGCGGACGCTGCTCGCCCGGGTGCGTCCGCACCTGCCGGGCCAGCCGACCATGCCGCACATCCCGCGGTCGACGACGATCGGCGGCGGCGACCCCACCGGCCCGTGACTCCACCGGCCCGTGGCGCAGGCACCGGCCGGGCCGGGAGTAGCCTCGGGACCTGTCACGATGGAGGGTCCGTGCAGACTAATCCGGACGACCCGCTGCGGGTGTCGGTGCTGGGCCCGGTCCGGGCCTGGCGCGGCGGACGCGAGCTGAACCTCGGCCCGGCCCGGCAGCGGCTGCTCTTCGCGGCGCTCGTCGTCGCCGGCGGGCGCGACGTCGGACGCGACGACCTGATCGCGGAGGTCTGGGGCGACTCGCCACCGGCGACCGCGACGGGCAGTGTCTACACCTACGTCTCCGGGTTGCGCCGCAGTCTGGGCCGGGAGACCCTGACCTCGGGGCCGACGGGGTACGCCGTCCGCCTGCGCCCCGGCGACCTGGACAGCGAGCGGTTCGCCACGGCCTACGCCGAGGCGGCCCGGCGGCACGACGCGGGCGACCTCGCCGCCGCCGTGGCCGCGCTGGACGAGGCGTTGGGGCTGTGGCACGGCGAGCCGTACGCGGGGCTCACCGGCCACCGGTTGGAGTTCGAGCGGGCCCGGCTCGTGCAGCGGCGGCTCGACGCTCTCGGCCGCCGCGCCCGGCTGCTGATCGAGCTGGGCGACGACGGGGTGGTGGCCGAGTTGACCGGGCTGGTCCGGGACCACCCCCTGCACGAGCCCCTGCACGAGTTGCTGGTGCTCGCCCTGCACCGCACCGGCCGGCGCGCCGAGGCGGTCGAGGCGTACCGGGCGGCCCGCCACACCCTCCGCACCGAGCTGGGGATCGAGCCGGGCAGCGCGCTCACCGACCTGTACGACCGGGTGCGCCGTGATCCGGCCCTGACCGTCGGCGGTGGGACCTCGGGCTCGCCCGGCCCGTCGCCGTCCCCGGCCCGCACGACGCCGGGTGCTCCCGGGGCGGGCTCGCTGGCCGGCCGGGCGGACGAGCTGGGCCGGCTGCGGTCCCTGCTGGACGCGCTCGCCGCCGGGCAGGGCAACGCCGTCTGGATCGAGGGTGAGCCGGGCATCGGCAAGACGGCGCTGCTCCGCGCGGCCTTCGCCGACGCGGGCGAGCGGGGTTGCCAGGTCGCCTGGGGCAGCGCCGAGGAACTGGACCGGTACGTGCCGTTGCAGGTGGTGGTCCGGGCGGTGCAGCCGCAGCCCCGGTCCGCCGACTCCCCGGTGGCCCCGCCGCCCGCCGGGTCGCACCTCGACGGCTTCGCCACGACCGATCCCCCGGTGCTGGCCGACCGGGTGCTGGCCCGCGTCCGGGCCGCCTGTGCCGTCGCCCCGCTCGTGCTGGTCGTCGACGACCTCCAGTGGGCCGACCCGGCCAGCGTGCCGTTCTGGGACCGGCTGGTCGCCGCCACCCGGCGGATGCCGTTGCTGCTGGTGGCCGCGGCACGCCTGGAGCCCGGCGGCCAGGAGCTGGCCCGGCTGCGCCGGGGGGTCCGGTCCCGGCAGGGGGCGGTGCTCCGGTTGGGCGCCCTGCCGCCGGAGGTGGTCGAGCAGCTCGTGGTCCGCCTGGTCGGCGCCCCGCTCGGGCCGAACCTCGCCGAGGTGGTGTCGATCTCGGCGGGCAACCCCCTGTACGCCCGCGAGATGACCACCGCGCTGCTGCGGCGGGGCGCGGTCCGGACCGTCGACGGGGTGGCCGACATCCCCGACTCGGTACCCGTCGAGCTGCCCCGGCCGCTGCTCGCCGTGGTCCGGGGCACCGTGGACCTCCTCTCACCCCGTACCCAGGACGTGCTGCGGACGGCGGCCCTGCTCGGTACGCGGTTCTCCGTCGACGACGTGGTCGCGGTGACCGGGGAGTCCCCGTTCGAGCTGGTGACCAGCCTGGAGGAGGCGCTCGCCGCCAACGTCCTCGTCGGCGCCGACACGGCTCTGGCCTTCCGGCACTCCTTCCTGCGGCGGGTCCTGTACGACAGCATCCCGGCCCCGGCCCGGACGATGCTGCACCGGCACACCGCCGAGGTGCTGGCCCGGGGCGGCAGCCCGGTGACCCGGGTGGCCGAGCAGCTCGTCGCGGCGGCCTCGGTGGTGGACGACTGGACGGTGTCCTGGCTGGTCGCCCACTGCGCCGACCTGGCCCGCCGCGCGCCGCAGCTCGCCGGCGAGCTGCTCCGCCGGGTGCTCGCCACCGGGCCCGCCGACCCCCGACACCGCGCGCAGTTGCTGATCGCCCTGGTCAGGCTGGACCTGCGGGACGACCGCTGGCCGCTGGACGAGGCCCGGGAGGCGGCCGGGCTGGCGACAGACCCGGCCGAGCGCGCCGAGATGCGCCACCTGCTCGCGGCGATGACCCACCGGCGCGGGGACACCCCGGCGGCGATCGCCATTCTCCGGGACGCGCTGGCCGACCGCGCGGTACCCGACTTCTGGCGTACCCGGCACTGGGTGCTGCTGGCCGACCTCCGCCGAGGGCCGCTGGACGACCTGGACCGGGCCGACCGCCGGGCGGCGGCGCTGCACGCCGAGGCCCTCGCCGCGGGCCAGCCGTACGAGGCGGCCTCCGCGCTCCAGACCACCTGGCTGACCAACTCCGTCCGCCGCGACCACGAGCGGGCCCTGGAGTACGTCGACCGGGCGCTGGACGTCATGCGGGACAACCCGGCCTTCGCCGGCCTGTACCTGGACCTGCTCGACAACCGCACGTTCACGTTGCACAACCTGGACCGGCTGCCGGAGGCGGAGCGGACGCTGCGCGAGGCCCGGCTCTTCGCCCTCCGGCACCGGTTGCCCTCCGGCCTGCACACCGCCTCGGCGGTGCAGTACTTCTGGACGGGGCGGTGGGACGACGCGCTGGCCGAGATCAGCGCGGTCACCGACGACGTACCCCGCAACACGCTGCTGGGGATGCGGGACCCGGTCGCGGTGGCCCTGCTGCTGCACGGCGTGGCCGCGCTCGTCGCCGCGCACCGCGAGGACGGGGTGCTCGCCCGGGGGCACCTGGACGCGACCGACGCCCTGCCGGCCAGCGACGCCGAGCGGGAGAGCTGCGGCTTCCTGCTGGTCGCCCGCGCGCTCGTCGCCGAGACGCGGGACCGGCCGGACGAGGCGCTGCGGGTGGTGGGCCCGCTGCTGGCGCCGGAGTACGCGCCGCTGGCGGTACGGCACCAGTGGCTGCCGGAGGTGACCCGACTCGCCCTCGACCTCGGGCGGCGCGACGTCGCGGAGCGGGCGGCGGCGATCTGCGCCGCCGAGGCGGCCCGGGAGGTGCAGCCGGCACGGGCGTACCGGGCGGCGGCGCGCTGCCGGGCGCTGCTCACCGACGACCCGGAACCCGCCCTCGCCGCGGCGGCCCGCTACCGCGAGATGGGCTGGGTGACGGAACTGGCCGCCACCCTGGAGGACGCCGCCGTGCTGTTGGCGGCGAACCGCCGCCCGCACGAGGCGGCCGTGGCCGGTGGCGAGGCGGTGGACCTGTACACCATGCTGGGCGCCCGCTGGGACCTACGCCGGACCCAGCGCCGGCTCGCCGGGTACGGCGTCGAGCCGGCTCCCGGGCGGGTGCCCGGGAACTGCCTCGACGCGGGGTGAGGCGGGCGCTCAGCGCACCTCGATCTCGTACAGCGAGTAGCCGTAGTGACCGACGCGCTGGGTGGCGTACATCCGGACGTAGCGACCGGGTACCCGGTCGGTGGTGATCCGGACGTCGCCGCCCTGGCCGGCGGTGGTGCGGTACACCGTCGTCCAGGTGTCGCCGTCGAGGGAGACCTCCACGCGGTAGCGGACCGCGTACGCCTTCTCCCAGCGCAGCAGGATCTCGCTGATCTGCCACCGGGAGCCCAGGTCCACGGCCAGCCACTGGGTGTCGCTGAACTCGCTGCCCCACCGGCTCTCGGGGTCGCCGTCAACGGCGCGCTTCGCCGACCACAGGTCCCACTCGGCGCTGGAGGCGGTGACCGGCTGGTTCAGGGCCAGGTTCCGGCCGCTCGGGTTCGCCGAGGCCCGCACGGTGGACGGGGTGGGCGACGGCCCGTCCCCCGCCGGCCGGCTGGCCCGCGACCCCGGGGGGAAGGACTGCGGCGCGTTCTGCTCGGGCGGCCCCGCCGGCCGGCGCGCATCGGAGGGGGTCGGCTCCGGGGTGACGTCCGCGCTGGCGGTCGGGGTCGGTGCCGGGGACTCGGCGAGGATGGTGTCCGGCACGTTGGCCGCCTGCCGAGGGGTGTCGGAGCCGTTCGCGGCGAGGCCGACGATCGCCGCCCCGGCGAGCACCAGCACGGCGACCAGGGCACCGACCAGCGTTCCTCTCCTGCCGACCGACCGCCGGGCCGGTGTCGACGGGCCGGCCGACGACGCCGGGAAGGTCGGCGGCGGGGTGGCCGACGACGGCGAGGCGTCCGGCACCGGCGGGGTGGCCGGTGCCGGGGTGGCCGCCAGCGACGTGGTCGGCGGCACCGCCTCGGGGTTCCCGGCCGCCGGTGGCCTCGGCTCGGACGGCCCGGCCAGGAGCATGGCGACCAGTTCCTGGGCGGTCGGCCGGTCGGCGGGGTCCTTCGCCAGCGTGCGCGACAGCGGCTCCCGCAGGGACTCCGGAATCCCGTCCAGGTTCGGCGGCTGGGTCAGGATGCGGCCCGCCGTCGCGGACGGCGAGTCGCCCTGGAACGGGGTCCGCCCGGTGCCCGCGTAGGCGATGACGCAGCCCCACGCGAAGATGTCCGCCGCCGCGGTCACCGGCGTGCCCGGATCACCGGAGAACCGCTCCGGCGCCATGTAGGCGACGGTGCCGACCATGACGTCCGGCCGGGTGTGCAGGCTGGTCGCGTTGACCGGCCGGGCGATGCCGAAGTCGATCACCTTCGGGCTGCCCGGCGGCAGCAGGACGTTGTCCGGCTTGAGGTCGCGGTGGATGACGTCCGCGCCGTGGATGCCGGCCAGCGCGGTGGCGACCCCCACCGCCAGCGAGTGCAGGGCCCCGCCCCGCAGCGGCCCCCGCTCGGAGACCACCTCCTCCAGGTTCGGCCCGTCGACGTACTCGACGACCAGGTAGGGCGGGTCGTGGTCGAGGTCGGCGTCGACGAACTCGGCCGTGCAGAAGGGCGGCACCTGCCGGGCCCGTTCGACCTCGCTGCGGAACCGGCCGATGAACTCCAGGTCCGACGCGAGCGCGGCATGGATCAGCTTGACCGCCACGAAGGTGCCGTCGTCGCTCTCGGCGAGGTACACCACGCCCATGCCGCCCACCCCGAGCCGACCGACCAGCAGGTAGTCCCCCAGCCGTTCCGGATCGGTCGGGCTCAGCGGACTGACCCGGTACGCAGTGTCCACTATGTCTCTCTTCATTGGACGGATCCCGCGCAGCGTCACGACGGCGACGCCGTATCAGCATCCGGTATACCAGGTTCCGGAGGACGCCTGTCGGCGCGCGTCGACCGCCGGTGCGACCCGCTCTCCACGGTGGGTTCCAGGGTCGTCACCAACCGCGACGGGACCGACCCACGTCGAAACGTGCCCGGTCAGGCCAGTCCCGGCAGGGTGCCGATCCGCCGGCCCACCGCCGCGCCGACCGGCAGGCGTCGGCCCGCCGTGGTCCACCTCTCCAGGCAGCGGTACAGGGAGGTCAGCGCGAGATCGTCGAAGGGGGCACGGGTACCGACCTGTTCCTCGGCGGACAGCTCCCGCAACAGGATGCGGCCGGCCTCACCCTCGGCCGGCCCGGTCACCTCCAGCACCTTGAAACGGGTACCGGGCAGGAAGAGCACCCGACCGTCGGGGTACTGGTCGTCCGTTGGCTCCAGCAGCCGGGTACGGCGGGCCGTCATCGACCAGAGCAACACCTCCACGGTGCCGGGCAGGGTCTCCGGGGGCTCGACCAGCGCGTGCGTGAACGCCCAGTTCGTCAGCGTTCCCCGGTCCCGGATCTCGCGGAGTTCGTCCCCGTTGAGCGTGGCCGCCGCGCAGGTCGCGCCCCGGTGCGACGGCAGCCGGCTCACCCCGGCGGCCACGCAGCGCGCGAACGAGACCTGCCCGCCGCTGTCTCCCCTGCGCAGCGCCTCGTCCACCTCCACCCCGGGCGTGGACAGGTAGAGGCGTACGGCGACGGCGTCGGTCAGCGCGTCCTCGTCGGGGTTCAGCCGGGGATGCTCCGACAGCACCCGGGAGACCGCACTGGCGGCGGCGTCGAACTCCCGGCTGAACCGCCCCCGCAGCCAGGCCCGCTCGGCGTCGATGCCACGGGCGGTGGGCAGGCCCCGTGCCTCCGGGGCGGGAGGCACCTGGAAGCGCAGGGCCGGTCGGCTGGCCAGGGTGTCGCCGGTCGGGCGGCTGACCGGGGTACCCCCGGCTGGCGGGCCGGTCGGCGCGGGGCCGGTCGAGGCGGGGCCGGTCGAGGCGGGGCCGGTCGAGGCGGGGCCGGTCGGGTTCTCGGTATCGGCGTCGGCGCGCTGTGGCCCGGCCGTCGACGGTGGTGCCGCCTCCCGCGTCGCCTCGGGAGCGTCGCCGGCCGGAGGCGCGATCGGGGGCGGGACCACGATCGGGGGCGGGGGCGGCAGGTGGGTCAGGGTCGACGGGGACGGCACGGAGCCCGGGACGGGGAGCGGGACGGGGCCCGGTTGCCGGGCCGGAGGCGACGCGACGGCGGGGGAACCGGCCGGACGCGGCAGGGGCGCGAGGGCGCCCTGGGTGGGCGCGTCGACGGAGGCGGCCTGGTGCCAGAGCGGCGTGTCGACGGAAGGACCCGGGAACCGGCCCGGCACCGTCCGGGGGAGGGCCGGCAGGTTGGTCATCGTGCGGGCGTCCCGGTCGGGCGCGGGCTCGACCGGACCGAGCCGCCCACCGGCGGGACGGCCCGACCGGACACCGAGCACACCGGCGACCCGGCTGCCCGACGGGCCGTCCGCGCCGGCCGGGCCGTCCGCGCCGGCCGCGCCCGGCGAACTGTCCACGCCCGGCGAACTGTCCGCGCCGGGCAGGCTGTCCGCGCCGCCCGGAGCCGGGGCGTCGTCGACCCCGCCGGCCCGGCGGGATGTGCCGACGGCCTCGTCGGGCCGGAGGGATGTGCTGGCGATCCCGCCGGCCCGCAGGGACGAGGATGCCGCACGGGGCCGGCGGGACGAGCCGGGCTGCCCGGGTAGCGCCGGGCCGGGTGGCGGCACCGGCGGTACCTCGACGGGCGCGGCCAGGAACTCCCTGGCGGCGGGGTGCAGCTCGCCCGCCGTGGGCGGGGTCCGGGAGCCGGCCGGCCGCGTCCAGGAGGGGGACTGCACCCCGGGGACGCGCAGCGCGGCGAGCGGCGGGGCGACCTCGATCGCCTCGTCGAGGGCGAGGTCGGCGGCCGTGAACCGGTAGGTCCTTCCGTCGCCGAGGGTGCCGGCGGCGGTGGACCGGTGCCGGCTGACCGCCACGGCGGAAGCGAGCTGGAGGGCGCTGCGGGCACGGGTGGGCGCATCGAGCCGGGCGGCCAGGTCCTCGGCGAGTTCCCGCAGGCGCGCCACCCGCGCGGGATCACTGTCGTCGACGATGAGGGCGTGGCTGGCCGGGTCGGCGGGGCGGGCGCGGATGCGGTCGGCGTTGCGCGGCGTCCCGGTGCCCCGGATCCAGAGCCCGGACTGGACGATCTCGACCACCGCGTCGTCCGCGTAACCGTAGGTGCGGGGGCCGACGGCGGCACCGAGCAGCGTCGGCGCCTCGTGGTGCAGGATGCGGGGCATCGCGGCCGGCGCGCTGGGCCGGCCACGGGGGATGAAGCCGAGTTCGCGGACGAGGAGCTGCCAGCCGAGACGCCCGTCCCGCGTGACGGTGTGCATGTGGGGGCGGTCCGGGCGGCCGACGGGTATCCCGGCGAAGCAGACGACCGGTGTCTCCAGCAGGTCCGCGAGCCGCTGGCCGAGCGGTTCACCGGCGGGGAGCTGGACCGGGCCGTACTGCACGAACCGGGCGTACTGCCGGTGGTCGGGGGCGAGGCCGCGCCAGAAGCGGGCGACGTCGTCGAGGGCCAGGGGCGGCGTACCGGGGCAGCCGAGGACGACGGTCATCGCCTCGCGCTGGCAGGGGACGGCGGCGACCAGCCACCGCCAGCGGTCGCTGACCACGACCGGGTCCCGGGTGTCCCGGATCCAGACGCCGGCGGGGATGGGCTCCACGGCGCCGACCGCGCTGGTCGCCGCGAACTCGGCGGCGGCGTCGTCCCAGGGCGGGGCGGGGTGCCGCTTCGCCTCCGGTGCCGGCGGGCGGCCCGACCGGTACCGTACCCAGCCGCTGGTCTGCCCCCCGTGGGCGAAGAAAGTGCCGGCCGCCCCCCGGATCACCCGGCCGTGCGGGGTGACGACCGGACGGCGCAGCCGGTCGGAGAGCCACTGGGCGGCGAGCGCGGCGGTGTCGTGGTGCGCGCCGCAGACGACGAGCCGGATGCCGCGCCGACGCCGCCGCAACGCCTCCGCCACCGACTTCCAGATGCCCACCGGGAGGTCGTCGTGCAGGTCGAGGACGACGATCTCGTTGTCGGGGTCGTCGGCGACCGCCAGGGCCAGCGCCCGCGCCTCCGAACTGATCCGTTCCCGGGCGTGCAGGACCAGGGCGTTGCCCACCGTGTGCCGGAAGACCGGGACGGACGACCGGTCACGCAGGGAGCGCATCATGCCCATTCGACTGCCCCTTCCTCACGACGCACGGCGACCTGCCGGGCGGCATGGCCGGAGTCCACCAGGGAACCGGTCCCGGCGGAAGGGCGGCGGCGAGGGTCTGCCCGGGACCACCGTGGTTCTTGCCCGCACCCCCGGCGCCCGGCCGACCGTCGACGACCGGAAGCCGAGCGCCGTGCTCGGCGGGGTCCGGCCAGCCGTACGGTCAGTGGAGGTTGATCTCGATCGGGCCCATCTTCTCCCGGGCGAGCGCGGCGGCGTTCGCCCCGGCGGCCCGGATCGACTGCATGATCGCGTCCTGGAGGGCGGCGGCGTCACGGTTGTCGAAGACGACCGGGTTGACCTGGACCGCCTTGACCTGGCCGAGGCCGCTGGCCAGGACGACGACCGTGCCGTCCGCTGAGCGGCCGGTGACCAGGGCGTTCCCGAGCTGCGCCTGCGCGGTACGCATCTGCTGCTCGAACGCCTTGCCCGCCGCGACCAGGTCCTCGACCGTGGGCTGCTGTGGCTCGGACATGACGTGTCTCCTCTCAGCCGACGGCCGCGAGGCCGCCGGAGCGGCGGACCCCCACGACGGCCGGGGTGTGGCGACTGACCAGTCCGTGCAGGTCGGCCAGCGCGAGGGTGCGGGACCCGGTGGCGCGGGTCAGGGTCCGCGAGAGCTGGTGGGCGGCGCGGACCGTACGGTCGGGGAGTTGGCCGACCAGCCCGGCCAGGGCGGCACGCACGTCGTCGGGTACCTCGTGACCGTGCCGGACCAGGTGCCGTACGACGATCTCGGCGAGTTCGGCGACGCTGTGCTCGGGGACGGTCCACGTCTCGCCGAACACCTCGGTGAGGCCGGGCACCGCCGCGCCGAGCCGGGTGAGCGCCGGCGGCTCGCCGAGCAGGATCACGACGGGGTCGCCCAGGCCGGCGCGCACCTGCGCGACGAGCGACTCGACGATCTCCGGGCCGCCGTCGTCCTCGACGTAGTCGATCAGCAGGGTGCCGCCGGCCGCGTCCTGGAGGGCGGCCCGGACCAGGCTCGGGGCCTGTCCGGGCCACTGTGGCGCGAGCTGGCCGGCGGTGGAGACGCGCACCAGGTGCCCGACCGGTACCAGGTCCAGTTCGGACAGGCCGGCGGCGTAGTGCCGGGCGAACTCGCTGCGACCGCTTCCGGCGGCCCCGGCGAGCAGGACGTTGCCGTGCCGGCCGTACGAGCGGCGCCGGTTGCGCAGCTCACAGAGGCGCAGCAGGGTCGCGCCGACCGCGTCGCGGACCTCGGACCCGCCGACCAGGCGGCAGACCCGGTGCCAGCTCTGCGACGCGTTGATCGCGCCGGTCGGGTCGCTGGCCGCGTCGGTCGCGTTCCGCTGCTCGACCGGCAGCTCCTCCAGCAGCCGCAGCTCCGGGGCGAGATCCTCGGCGACGAGCCTGTTGATCTCGGTGTCCTTCGTCGGCGGCGTGGTGGCCAGCCGGGACGCCTGGTTGTTGATCATCGCCTCGAAGAGCTTGCGGGCGACCCGACCGTTACCGAACGTGGAGTTGCGCGGGACCCGCTCGAAGTACGTGGTCAGCGCGTCGGTCGCCTCGTCGGTCAGCTCGTAGTAGTGCTTGCGGCACAGGTTCGAGGTGATGGTGACCAGTTCCTCGACCGAGTAGTTCGGGAACTCGATCGTCCGGGTGAACCGGGAGGCGAGACCGGGGTTGGACTCCAGGAACTTCTCCATGAGTTCCGAGTACCCCGCCACGATCACCACGAGGTCGTCGCGGTGGTCCTCCATGATCTTCATCAGCGCGTCGATGGCCTCCTGGCCGAAGTCCGGGCCGGAGCCGCCGGAGCCGGCCGCGAGCGTGTACGCCTCGTCGATGAAGAGCACCCCGCCGATCGCCTTCATGACCAGTTCGGTGGTCTTGATCGCCGTGGAGCCGATGTACTGGCCGACCAGGTCCGCCCGGGCCGCCTCGATCATGTGCCCCTTGGCGAGGATGCCCAGCTCCGCCAGGACCGAGCCGTAGAGCCGGGCGACCGTGGTCTTACCGGTGCCGGGCGGGCCGGCGAAGACCAGGTGGCGGCTCATCGGTGGCATCGGCAGGCCCATCTGCTGCCGGACCTGCGCCATCTTGATCAGGTTGATCAGCGCGGTGACCTCCTGCTTCACCCCGCGCAACCCGATCAGGCTGTTCAGCTCGCGCAGCGGTCCGCTCAACTCGTCCCCCGCCGGCTCCTCCCCGGCGTCGGTGTCCGGGTCGGGCGAACGCTCCGGGGCGTACCCGGACGGGGGTGCCGCCGGGGAGACGGGGGCGGCGGACCGGGCGGCCCCGCCGGTGGTCAGCGAGGTCACGGTCAGCTGGGCGTCGTCGGCCCGGCGGAGGTCCTCACCACCGCTGTCGCGGACCACGCACCGGGTGATCGAGACCGGCTCGCCGGTCTCCACGTCGAACCCCGCGTCGCCGCTGTCGAGCACCTCGCAGTCGGTGAAGCTGCCCTGGGCGCCGTGCTCCAGCCGTACCCCTGCCCGGCGGGCGCCGCGCACCCGGACCTGACCGGCGGTCACCGTGCCGGCCGCCCCGACCCGCAGACCGTCGCCGCCCGCGTCGATGACCTCGGTGTCACGCAGCCGCAGGTCTCCGTTCCCGGTCACCTGGAGCCCGGCACCGTGCAGCGCGGCCGACTGGAGGGAGAGCGCCGCACCGGCACCGACCAGGACGCAGGTGGCCGCCGTACCGGTGAACCGGGCCTCGCGGATCGTGCCCCGCGCCGACTCCCCCAGTTCGAGCGCGTGGGCGCCTCCGGCGTCGACCACCAGGTCGGCGCCGGTGACCTCGGCACCGGCCCGCACCAGCAGACCGGCTCCGGTGGCGCGCAGGCGGTGCACGGTCATCGACGCCTCGCCGGTGACGACCGCCGCGTGCTCGCTGCTGCCCCGGACGGTCATCCCCTCGAAGCTCGGCGCGCTCTTCGCCTCGACGGTCACCCCGACCGGCGAGTCGGCGAAGACACAGTCGGCGAACGTCGGCCGGGCCTCGCCGGTGACGTGTGCGGCGCTGCGCCCCGCCGACCCGAAGGTGCAGTGCTCGAACCTCGGGGCGGCGCCCCCGGCGACGTGCACGGCCTGCAACGCCGCGCCGGTGAACTCCGAGTGGGTGACGACGACGTCGACCTCGCCGCGCATGAAGACGTCGACGTTGCCGCTCTCCCGCACGCTGAGCTTGTTGATCCGGGCGTGGCCGCGCTGTTCCACCACGAGCGCGGGCTTGCCGGCGCCGACGATGTCGAACTGCTCGACCACGACCCGGCCGTCCCCGTTGACGCAGATGCTGTTCGCCCCGGTCTTCTCCGCGCGGCAGCGCCGCAGCGTCACCGCGCCCTTGTCGCTGACCACGATGCCGGAGGTGGCGACCTCCCGGACCACGGTGTCCTCGACCGTGCTCGCGCCCGGTGAGGTGACCACGATCCCGGCCCCCGCCGAGGAGCGGATCTCGCAGTGCCGCAGCGCCAGGGTGCCCTGCAGCCGGGCCAGCAGCGTCACCCAGGCGGCACCGGCGATCCGGCAGTCGTCCAGCGCCGCCTCGCCGGAGTAGACGTCGACCGCGGCCAGCTTCGGGTCGTCGCTGGACAGCGAGATCCCGCGCAGGTGGGCGCCCTCCCCGTGGACGGCGAGGACGCTGCCCTCCTCCACGTGCACCTCGACGGTGCCGCCGGACTCGGCGCTGATGGTGATCCGGTTGCCGACGACCAGCTTCTCGACGTACCGCCCGGGATGCACGGTGATGGTGGCACCGGGTTCGGCGCGGGCGATCGCCGCGCCGATCGTCGGGAACGCACCGGGCCGGCCGCCTCCCACCATCAGGACCTGTCGACTCATCGGCGGGTCACCCCCTCTCTGCGATCGGCGACCGGACGAGGCCGGGAAGCACGCCGAAGCGGCCGGCCGAGGCGGGGCCGATACGTTTCCGACCGTCGGCGCCGCCCCACCGGTCGAGGCTGCGCCGCATCGACGTGACGGCCAGTTCGTCGAGCGAGACCCGGTTCGGGTCGACGCGGCCGTCCTCGTCGACCTCGTTGGCACCGATCTCGCGGAGCAGGATGGTGCCGCGTCGGTCCCCGTCCGGCTCCGTCAACTCAAGGATCTTGAAATGGGTACCGGGCAGGAAGACCACCCGGTCCTCGACGCGCTCGTCCCCCTCCGGCTCCAACAGCGAGGTACGGCGGGCGGTCATCGACCAGACCAGCAGGTCGGTGTCGCCCTCCTGGCCCGCGCAGGGCGCGGTGAGCATGGTGACGAAGCTCCAGTCGGTGACCAGGCGCCGGTCCCGGTACAGCGCCCACTCCTCGGCACGCGGGGTGATCCGCGCGACCGTGCTGCCCCGGAAGGACGGCAGGCGGGAGAGGCCGGAGACCGCGCAGCGGGCGAGCGGCACGTGCGGGCCGTTCGCGCCCGCCCGTAGACCCGCGTCGATACCGGCGCCCCGGCGGGTCAGGAAGAGCCGGGTCGCCACCGAGTCGACCAGGACGTCGTCCGGGGTACTGGCACCGCCGGCCTTCATGCCCGGGTGCTCGGACATGATCCGGGAGACCGAGCTGGCCATGGTGTCGAAGTCCCGGCTCAACGAGCGGCGCAGCCAGGCCCGTTCCTCGTCCAGGCCGCGCCGGGGCAGCAGGGCCGTGGCGTTCGCCCCGGCCACGGGTTGCAGCCGCACGCTGTTGGCCGTGGCCGGCGGGGCCGGCTCCTCCACCCGGCCGGCCGCCCGACCCGGGCCGGGCGTGGCCGCCGGGCCGCCCTTTTCCGCCGGGCCAGTTTTCTCCGCCGGGACGGGCTCCTCCGCCGGGAGTGGCTCCTCCGCCGGGACGGACCCGACGGGCGGAACCGGCGCGGTCGGTGCAGTCGGTCCGGTCGGCGCGGTCGGACCGCTCGGCGCGGTCGGCGCAGTCGGCGCGTCAGGGTGCGAGGGCTCGACACCCTGGTCGGGGCCGTCGATCGAGGACTCGGTCGGGATCTGCACCGGGGCCGGCGGGGGCGGCGGCAGCTCGACGGACGATGCCACCGAAGACTCCACCGGCGGCTCCACCTGTGGTTCGGTCGACGCGTCCACCGCCGGCACGACCGGCACGTCGACCGGAATGGCGACGGATACGGCAGTGGCAGCCGGGGCGGGGAGATCCGAGACGACCCTCGGACCCACGGGCGTCGGCCCGCCGTCGGCGTCCGGCGACACCGGGACGGCCGGCGACACCGGCACGACCGGTGCCGCCGCGACGACCGGCGCGTCCGGGACGACCGGTGCCTCCGGACGGACCGGCGCGGCCGGCGGCTCCGGGGCCACCGGCGACGAGGGCGCTACCGGCGACGACGGCGCTGCCGGCAGGGCGACCTGCGGCACCGACTCCGGGGCCACGACCGTCGGTACCGGCGGCGGCGGAAGGACCGTGACCACCGTGGCCATCGCGATCGGGTCCGGGCGGGAGGCGATCACCGGCGGCTCCCCGCCGCGCGGTTCCGCGTCGCCCCGCGACTGCGGCCCGGAGGTCAGGACCGCCTGGGCCCGACCGCCCGACCGGCGCTCCGGCACCAGGACGGACGCCGGGACCAGACCGCTGGCCTGGCCCAGTTCCCGGTCGATCCGGGCGGCCAGGTCCTCGGCCAGTTCCCGCATCCGGGCCGTACCCTCCGGCGACGTGTCGTCGAAGACCATGGTGCCGCCCTCGGGGTCGAGCGCCGCGCCCCGGATTCGTTCCGCGTTGCCCGGCTCGTCCGCCGGGCGGATCCAGAGCCCGGCCTCGACCACCTCGACGACGGCGTCCGGGGCGTACCAGTAGACCCGGGGGGCAATCTCCTCCGCGCCGCGCAGCGGGCCACGGTGGCTGAGCACGGCGGGACGGCGGGCCCGCGAGTTCGGATGCGCCCTCGGCACGTACCCGAGTTCCAGGGCGAACGGCGGCCAGCCGAGCACGCCGTCGGCGCGTACGGTCCGGATCTCGACCTTGCCGGGGGCACCGATCGGGACCCCGGTGTAGCAGACGATGTTGGTGTCGAGCAGGTCGGCGAGGGTCTGGCCGAACGCCTCGCCCTCGGGCATGCGGACGTCGCCGTACCGCACGAAGCGGGCCCGCGTCCGGCTGTCCGGGTCGAGGTCGCGCCAGAAGCGGACGACGTCGTCGAGGGGGAGCGGCGCGGTACCCGGGCAGCCGAGCAGCACGGTCATCGTCTCCGGCTGGCACGGCACGTCGGTGACGAGACGGTGCCGGTGGTCGGCGGTGACCTGCGGTGCGCGGACGTCGTGGATCCAGACGCCACCGGGCAGGGGCTCGATCTCCCCGGTGGAGCTGGAGGGGCGGCGTTCGGTCGCGGCGGTGTCCCACGACGGTGTCGGGTACCGCTTGGAATCCCAGGCGGGGGGCTTGCCGGGGCGGAAGCGCACCCAGCCGCTGCCGGGCTTGGAGTGCACGAAGAGCCCACCGGCCGCACCCCGGACCAGGTCGCCGTCGGGCGCGATGACGGTGCGGTTGAGCCGCTCCGACAGCCACTGCCCGGCCATGGCCGCCGTGTCGTGCTGCTGTCCACAGGCGACCAGTCGGATGCCGCGACGGCGGCGTGGCAGCACCCCGGCCATCGACTCCCACGAGCCGATCGACATGCCGCTGCCGAGGTCGAGGACCACCACGTCGTTCTCGGCGTCCGCCACGACCGAGAGCGCGAGCGCCTGCGCCTCGCCGCTGATCTCGTCCGGGTGGTGCAGGACGAGCGCGTTGCCGACGGTGTGCCGTACCACGTCGCCGGGTTCGGGCCGGCCGCCGCGCAGCAGGTTTCGGATGGATGCCATGGACAACTACCCCCTCGTCGGACCGGTCACGGCCGTACGGCTGAGCACGGGACCCTGTGGCAGCGCCCCCAGGAGTTCCCTCGGGAACGGGACGGCCGCCGCCGAGTTGAGCTTGAGCGCGGCGAGCGTGTCCCCGCCGGTGATCCGGTGGACGACGCCCTGGTCCGAGATGAGCGCCACCTCCGGGACGCCGCCCGCCTTGGGGATCGGGGTCACCGTCATGCCGGAGCCCGGTTCGGCCAGCACCGTCGTCCGGCCGTCGTCGTCCACCCCGGCCGAGAGCCGGTCGGTGAGGACGACCTCGCTGGTGACGGAGTCCGCGCCGACCGGTCGCTGGCGGACGCAGAGCACCTGGGCGCCGGGGTCCCGCCACTGGAAGTCGGTCAGGTCGGGCAGCCGTCCGGTGAGGGTCCGGTCGCCGGAGCGCGGGGCGGCGGCCACGGCGGCGGCGTCCAGCTCCACCGGCGGTTCGTCGTCGCGCACGGCGGCCAGGGCGAACTCCATCCGGTCGACCGGGGCCAGCCCGTCGGTACGGAGCACGAAGAGCTGCTCCTCGCCGGCGGCCGGTCGCTGACGGAAGAGCGTGCCGACCCGGTGGGAGCGACCGTCCACCCGTGGACCGGCCTGACCCGCGTCGGGGATCCTCGCCGGGCCGATGGTGACCCCGGTCGGCAGCCAGTCCAGCCAGCCGGCCGGGGCGACCGCCGGCCGGGCGTTCGCGGCACCGAGCGCGACCAGCACCGAGTGGTCCGCGACCGGGAACTTGTACGGCCCGGCGAGCAGGTACGTCCGGTCCTGCGGGCCGCGTACCAGCGCGAAGGTCCGGTCGGCCAGTGGCGCGGCGGGGGCGTTCGGGTCGAGGTTGACGCCGAGCCGGGAGCCGGGCCGGTCCACCACCGAGCCGGGCAGGCAGGCCAGCCAGGGGCCGGTGACCAGGTCACCGACGGTGGGTACGGTCTGCGGCGCGTCGGGGATGCCGAGTTCGGGGCCGCGCGGGAGGTCCTTCAACGAGTTGCGGGAGATGAGTTTCACCGAGGCCGTCGGACCCTGCACCAGCATCGCGGAGGTCAGGTTCGCCATCGGGAACAGCACGCCGTCGCGGTAGACGTACCGGGTGCCGCTCTCCTTCTCCACCAGGATCGCGCCGGCCTGCCGGTACGCGGTGCTGCCACCGGGGACGAGCCAGCCGTAGACGGCGAACCCGCCGCCGATCAGCAGGACCAGGATGACCCCGACCACCAGCCCGGTCAGGGCCCGTTGCCCGGGGATCCGGGCGACGGTCGGGTCCCCCTCGACGAGGGCGGAGCTGAGCCGCCCCATCATGAAGGTGTGGGCGTGGACGTGGTCGCGTTGGGTCTGCACGGCGGCTACCCGAAGAGTCCACGGGCCCAGGCGTAGAACCCGATGATCTGCGCCAGGATCGGGAGCACGGCGACACCGGTGGTGACGTCGAAGAAGGTTGCCGAGTACTCCCAGAACGGCAGCATCCGCCGGGGCCAGGGCCGCAGCGCCGCCAGCACCAGCGGCACCAGCAGCGCGACGAGGGAGCCGAGCAGCACCCAGCGGCCGGCGGGCGACACCATGTCAGCGAGCTTCATGACAACCATGAGGAGGCCGACGGTACCGGCGACGACGAGCGCGATCCGCTGCCAGACGCCGAGGAAGGTACGGGCGCGCAACAGGATTGCACTGGCGACCACCAGCACGAAGGTCCACCCCGCCCAGCCGGCCACCTGCATCGTGAAGTGGAAGAGCACCGGCAGGACCACCGCCGACGCGATCATCGCCACGGCGAGGTAGGTGTCCGCGTCGTCGGTGCGCTGTCCGACCTGGTCGGGTTGGGCGGGCTCGATGTCGTACGACATGTCCTCGCTGTTCTTCGGCAGTTGCGGCCCGCGCAGTCGGGAGATCTTCACCGCGATCCGGGGGGCCAGCACGATCAGGCCGAAGATCAGCGTGACCGCCGTGGCGGCGGTCCGTGGCGCGTTCATGCCACTGGCCGCGTGCATCAGCAGCACCAGTGTGGTGACCAGACCCACCACCCCGGCCGCGAGGATCGGCCGCACCGGCAGGTACGGGGCGAAGGTGCGCTGGGCGACCAGCAGGAGCGCGGTGACGGCGAGGAGGGCGACGGCGGCGGCGAGGACGGCCCCGCCGGTCACCGCGATGCGTTCCGGGTCGCCGTCGACCGCGCTCGACGCGGCGAGCGCCGTGAAGCCGGCCGCGCCGCCGCCGAAGAGCAGCGAGAACGCGCCGTCGTCCAGGCGCCGGCCGCAGACCAGCGCCGTGGCCAGGAACACCACGCCGATCACGCCGGCCGCCACCACCTGCGGCAGGACCGGGCCGTACGCGGTGAGCACGGCGGCGACCGCCCCCATGCCGACGGCCGCCAGCAGCAGGAACAAGATCCGGCGGTGCAGCTCGGGCTGCCAGCGGTCGTCGCGCCGGTTGACGACGATGGCCACCCCGTCGGCGAGGTCGTCGAAGTCGAGTTCGGGCAGAGGGCTCTCGGCCGGACGCAGGTGGAGTTCCTCGCCCTCCAGCCAGTCGAGACTCTCCGGCGTACCGGTCAGCTCGAAGGGCGCCTGGCCGAGACGTTGCAGGACCCAGGCCCCCTCGGCGGCACCCGACTCGACCCGGTGGCCGGGCTCCGAGGTCTGTTCCACCAGCAGTGGCAGCAGGGCGGCCACCGTGGTGGTGACCGGGACCGCCAGGTCGACCCGGCGGACCGGACCGATCACGGTGATCCGGCACAGTTCGGCGTTGAGCGTCGCAGTCACCCGCGCACCCCTCTCATGCGACGTGCCCCGTCTGGATCAGCTTGACGCCGCGACGGGTGACCAACTGGGCGCGTCCGGGCGGCAGCCGGCGCGGGGCCGCCTCGCCGAGGAACTTGCCCTCTTCCTTCGGGTACGACAGCAGGGTCGCCGGGGTGCCCAGCTCCCACATCCGGCGCAGGACCGGGTCCATCATGGCCCGGTGCGCCCCCGAGGTGCTGCGGGCGATCACCAGGTGCAGCCCGATGTAGACGCCCTGCGCCAGCAGCGGCAGCACCGGGTCGAGCGCCGAGCCCGGCCCCATGGAGCGGGTCATCAGGTCGTAGTCGTCGACGATCAGGAACAGCTCCGGCCCCTCCCACCAGTCCCGGCGGCGCATCCGCTCCGACGAGACGTCCTGGCCGGGGAGCCGGCGGTCCATCGAGACCGAGGTCTGCCCGGCCAGTTCGTAGAGCCGGTCGCCGGTGAAGCCGAACCCGACCTGGTAGTCGGCGGTGATCGCGGTGTCGAGGTCCCGGCGCGAGTCGCCGAGGACGACCTTGGCCTGCGCCGGGGTGTAGTGCTGTTGGATGGCGCGCAGCACCAGCCGGAGCATGTTCGACTTGCCGGTCTCGGTGTCCCCGAGAACCATCAGGTGCGGGGTGACCATGAAGTCGTGCCAGACCGGGGCGAGCCGCTGCTCGTCCAGCCCGAGGCAGACCTTGAAGGCCGGCTCCGGCGCGGGCAGGCGCTCCACCGGAAGCTGGGTGGGCAGCATCCGGACGCCCGGCGCGGGCGGTCCGGTCCAGAAGGTGGCGACCTCCTCGACTGTCGACTTGGTCGCCTCGGCGAGGTCGTCGACGCTCGAACTGCCGTCCATCCGGGGCAGCGCGGCGAGGAAGTGCAGGCCGCTGTTGGTCAGGCCACGGCCCGGCTGGTGCGGCACGGTCGCCGCCTTGCGGGAGCCGACGTCGGACTCCATGGAGTCGGCGAGGCGCAGCTCCAGCCGGGTGCCGAGCAGGTCCCGCAGCCAGGTCCGCATCTCCGACCACCGGGTGGCGGAGACGATCACGTGGACCCCGAAGGACAACCCCCGCGAGGCCAGCTCCTGGAACTTCGTCTCCAGGTCGGCGAAGTCCTGCTTCATCGTGTACCAGCCGTCGACGACCAGGAACACGTGCCCGTACGGGTCGTCGATCTCGCCCCGGGCGCGGGCGGCCAGGTAGGCGGTCACCGAGTCGAGGCCACGGTTGGCGAACTCGTACTCGCGGCGCTCCATCACCTGCCAGACCTCCTCGATGGTCCGGACCACCCGGTCGCGTTCCATCCGGGTGGCGATGGAGCCGATGTGCGGCAGCCCGGCGATGGAGGCGAGACCGCCGCCGCCGAAGTCGAGCCCGTAGAACTGCACCTCGCGGGGGGTGTTGGTGAAGGCCAGCGCGAGGATCACGCTGCGCAGCAGGGCCGACTTGCCGCTCTGCGGCGCACCGGCGATGCCGATGTGCCCGTCCGCCCCGCTGAGGTCGATGGTGAGCAGGTCGCGGAGCTGCTCGGCGGGCCGGTCGACGATCCCCACCGGGACCCGCAGCCGCCCCTGCGCGGCCCGGTCGTCGACCGTCATCCCGCGCAGCGGATCCGGGACGACGCTGGGCAGCAGCGTGTCCAGGCTGGGTGCGGCGGACAACGGCGGCAGCCACACCTGCCGGGCCGGCGGGCCGGAGCCGGCGAGCCGGTCGAGCAGCACCTCGGCGAGGCTCGGGCCGGTCACGGCGCCGGGCTCCTCCTCGGTCTCCTCGACGGGCTCGGCGACGCGGACCCGACCGGGGTCGTGTCGGACGTCCACCTGACCGGTGACGAACGGGACGACCTCGGCGGCGGCCCGCCGCTCCTCCTCCTCGACGCCGCCGGCCCGTCCCGCGCCCTTGTACGGCCCGGAGACGTACGCGGACTTGAACCGCACCAGGTTGGTGGTGTCGACCTTCAGGTACCCGTTGCCGGGCTCGGGCGGCAGCTCGTACGCCTTGCCGACGCCGATGACCGACCGGGACTCCATCGACGAGAAGGTCCGCAGCGCGAGCCGGTACGACAGGTGGCCCTCGACCCGGTTGATCCGTCCCTCGTCGAGGCGCTGCGAGGCGAGCAGCAGGTGCACGCCGAGCGAGCGGCCGAGCCGCCCGATGGAGACGAAGAGGTCCATGAACTCGCCCTTGCTGGAGAGCAGCTCGCTGAACTCGTCGACGACGATCAGCAGGACCGGGAACGGCACCAGGTGGGCACCGGCGGCGCGGGCCTTCTCGTAGTCGAAGAGCGAGGCGTAGCCGCTGGCCCGCAGCATCTCCTGGCGTCGGGTCATTTCGCCGTTGAGGGCGTCCTGCATCCGGTCGACCAGGGGCAGCTCGTCGGCGAGGTTGGTGATGACCGCCGAGGTGTGCGGCAGCTTCTCCATGCCGAGGAAGGTCGCGCCGCCCTTGAAGTCGACCAGGACCAGGTTGAGGATCTCGGAGGAGTGGGTCGCGGCGAGCGCGCAGACCAGGGTACGCAGCAGTTCGCTCTTGCCGGAGCCGGTCGCGCCGATCAGCAGGCCGTGCGGCCCCATGCCGCCCTGCGCGGACTCCTTGAGGTCCAGCTCGATGACCTCGCCGCCCTCGGTGACCCCGATCGGCACGGTGAGCCGGTTGCGTTGCGGGGCGCGGTTCCGCCACGAGGCCTGGACGTCGAAGATGCGGGCGTCCCGGATGCCGAGCAGGGTGGTCAGCTCGAAGTCGCTCTCCAACGGCTCCTCGGCCACGTCGAGGGTGCCGCTGGTCCGCTTGGGCGCGATGATCCGGGCCAGCGCCTCGCACTCGGTGACGCCGAGCCGGTCGGGCAGCGCGGAGCCGACGCTCTCCCCGGCGGGGAAGCTCACCCGCTCCCCGTCCAGGGTCAGCCGCAGCACCCGGGGTCCGCCGGGCATCTGGCCGGTCAGGTCGAGCAGGACCACGTTGCGGATGCCCGCGCCGAGCAGGCGCGAGCTGTCCGGCAGGTCGGCCAGGTGGGCGACGATCACCACGAACGGCTCGGTGGACGACGGGCGGGCCTCCCGGTCGTGGTCGCCCCGGTCGGCGATCTCCGGGCCGAGCAGGTCCACCAAATCGTCGTGGGTACCGGCGAAGAGGCGGACCGGTCCGGCGGCGTCGAACGCGGTCGGGTGGGCGTTGTGCGGCAGCCACTTGATCCAGTCCCATTCGCCCCGGTGCACCTCCGGGGCGAGCACCGCCACCCGCAGCTCGTCGGGGGCGTGCAGGGTGACCAGGGCGGCCACCATGGCTCGGACCAGGTCGATCGCCTGGTCGGCCGTCCCCTCGAACTCGACGCTGGTGAAGCTGCGCAGACCGACCGAGGTCGGGATGCCGGAGACCGTCCGGTACGCCTCGGAGAAGCGCCGCAGCGAGATCGAGGAGAGCGGCTCCAGGTCCTCGATCGGTTTGGTCTGCGGGGGCAGGAACCGCAACATCGCGTTCTGTCGGCCGAGCCCGATCCGGACCCGGCCGAAGTCGTCGTGGCTCGGCCGTCGCTCCCAGATCCGGCTGCTCATCGCCACCGACCACAGCCACTCCGGCTGCGGGTTGTTCCAGACGACCGCCTGGCGCTGCTCCTCGGCCGCCTTGCGGGCCTGCCGACGGAGCTGGGCGATGTAGCGCAGGAAGTCCCGGCGCTCGCCGTGCATCTGGCGCTTGCGCTCGGCGGCGGTCCGTCCGACCTGGACGACACCCATCAGCAGCATGCCGACGGCCATCGCGCCGCCCATGACGTACATGATCGGTGCGCGGTTGTAGAGCCCGAACATGGCCATCATCGCGCCCATGCCGAGGCCCATCGGCACGATCATGGCGAACGACCGGAAGTCGAGCGGTGCCTCCTCCGCCATCAACGGCGGCTCCTGCAGCTCGACCTCCCCGTCCGGGTTCGCGGGACCGGCCGCGCGGGGCGGCCGTTTGACGGTGACGGTGCTCATGCCGGCACCTCCCCGGTCACCCGAGCACTCCCGGCCATCCGGGCCGCCCCGGTCACCCGAGCGTCCCCGGTCATCCCAGCCGCCCCGGTCATCCGAGCCGCCCCGGTCATCCGAGCGTCCCCGAGCCGGCCCCGGCGCCGCCCCACGCCGAGTCGTCCTGCCGCAGCAGCCCGACCGCGTACCGGTCGGCGCGCCGCTCGGGCGGGGGGTACTCGTCGTCCCCGTCGGTCGACTTCGCGCCCCGGCGCCGGGCGGCCTCGCGGGCCTCGGTCTCCTCCCGCGCGCGACGGGCGGCCTCGTCCATCTCGCGTTGCTTCTGGCGCATCAGCTCCAGCCGCTCGGCGCGGGTGTACTCCGGCCCGCCGCACCGCAGCGGCCTCGCCTCGGGGGCCGGTGCCGCCGGCCGCCCGCGCCGCCAGGCCTTCAGCGGGGTCGGCTCGATCTCGTCAGGCATCCTTCGGCTCCTCCTCCCGCTCGGGCTCGTGGCCGTGCAACCACCAGGCCCCGTCGACGTCGTCCCAGCCCGAGGTGTCGGCGACGTCCTCCGCCGGCCGTACCACCGGCACCCGGTCGTGCGACGGCGGCGCCCCCGCCGCGGTCCCGGCCCAGACGACCTCCTCCTCCCGGAGCAGCTCCGCGGCGGCCGGCCGCTCGGCCGACTCGCGCTCCCCGACAGCGACCGCCACCAGGGGTACGCCGAGGAGAGCCGCCGTGGCCTCCGGCGCGGTCGGCGGGTCCACGTCCGCCGCCGACGGTGACCCGCCGGCCGGTGCCACCGACGGTGACGGCCGCTCGGCGACCGGTCCCGGGCCACCAGCACCGGCCGGTCCCGGGCCACCAGCACCGGCCAGTGCCGGGACACCCGGTTCGTCGGGGACGGCCCCGGGTCGCCACTGCTCCTCCTCCGCCGTGACCAGCTCGGCGGCGTCGGGCCGCTGCGGAGTCCGCTGGTCGGGTGCGACACCCGGCATGCCGGGCATTCCCGGCATCATCGGTGCGCCCGGGAGTTCCTGGCCGGTCCGCCCGTCGTCGGGCACCTCGACCGGGGGGGCGGTGTCCAGGCCGACACCGCCGGCCTGGACACCGGTGGGCGCCTCGGGGCTGGCGGGCGCGTCCGGGCCAGTGACCGCCCAGTCCTCGGCGTCCCCCTCGACCAGGCCCGCCGCGTCCGGCCGGTCCGGCTGGTTGGCACCGCCGGCTCCGGCCCCGGGCGACCCGGGGGCTCCGGGCACGGGCGGCACGCCCCCGCCGGGCACCGATCCCGCACCGGGCTGGCCGGCCGACGGTACGGGGCGGCCGGACGGGTCCGCGGGAGCGGGTCCGTCCCCGAGCCCCGCGCCACCGGGGTTGGTGCCACCGGGGGCGTCCGGCACGTCGACGCCACCGGTGGACGGCTGCCAGTCCTCCAGCTCACCATCGACCAGCCCGGCAGCGTCCGGACGGTCCGGCACACTCCCACCGGAACCGGCGCCCGCCCCCGGCGAGCCCGGCGTACCCGGCATCATCGGCGCGCCCGGCCCCGGCAGACCGGCCCCCGGCGGCACCTGACCGACACCCGGAACCTCACCGAGACCCGCACCACCGGGGTTGGTTCCGCCCGGCGCGTCCGGGGCTCCCACCCCGTCGCCGGGGGTCCAGTCCGCCGGGTCACCGCCGACGAGGCCGGAGGAGTCCGGGCGCTCCGGCGTCGACCCACCGCCGCCGAGCCCGGAGCCGGGTGCGCCGGGCGCACCCGGCATCATCGGCGGTACCGGCGCACCGGGCGGAGGCTGGACGCCACCGGGGACCCCACCCGGAGCGGGCACCTCCGGCAGGTCGACACCGGCGCCCGGGTTGGGCGCTCCGGGCGGGACGACGCCGCCCGGCGGATCGGGCACGACGGGCGGGACGACGCCGTCCGGCGGTCGGGCGCCGTTGCCCGGTCCAGGACCGCCCGGCACCTGTCCGATCGGAGGTGGGGTCTGTCCCACCGGAGGCACCCGCCCCGGGTTGTTGCCGCCGGGCGTGGGGTTGTTCGGCGCGGGTGGGATGACCGGCGGCACCACACCACCGGGCGGCGGCACCACACCACCCGGTGGCGGCACCACACCGTCAGGGTCGGTGACCGGCGGGGTCTCGAACCCGGGCAGCCCGTCGCCCCTCGGAGGGTCGGAGACGACGGGAGGCACGACGTCCGGCCCCTCGCTCCGGCTGAAGTTACCGGGGCCGCCGTCGGGATCGGTGATCGGCGGCGCGTCGATGGCGGGGGGATCCGACAGCGGGGGCGGCTGATGCTCTGGAGTGTCCGCCGACGGATCCGGGATCGGGTCCGGGTCGGGGATCGGGTCCGGGTCGGGGATCGAGTCCGGGTCCGGGTCGGGGATCGGGTCCGGGTCCGGGATCGGGTCCGGGTCGGGGATCGGGTCCGGCTCCGGGATCGGGTCCGGGTCAGGGATCGGCTCCGGTTCGGGGATCGGCTCCGGCTCCGGTTCGGGAATCGGGTCCGGGTCGGGTGGCGGCTGCGGGTCGGGAACGTCGTCGGGGCTGAGGCTGCCGTCCCCGTTGGGCGAAACGACCTTCGGCACGGTCACGTCGTACTCGTGCGCCAGCGTCTGTGCGACCTCGAGCATCTGGTTGGTCATCGGGCGGGCGAACCGCGTCGAGCTGATCGCCACGTTGCCACCGTCGGTGCGGCCGGCGCCGTCGGCGGCGGCGATCTGCGCCCACGCCCGGTCGAGATAGTCCATCTGCTCCTGCGCCCAGTGCAGGTAGGACGAATTCTTCATGAGCTGGTTCGGCAGCGTCGCCGAGTCACTCAGACCGACACCGCCGCGCAGCCGGTTGGCCTGGTTGGCGAGGAACTTTGCGTAATAGTCCATCTTGGTCAGAAAGGCGGTGGCGGCCGTGCCCTGCCACGACTTCTCTTCGCCGGCGATGCCGTGCGCCTGCGTCCTGATGAACTCCGACACCCAGTCCAGGGTGTTGATCGCCTGCTGGAAGGCCCCGGCCGCGTCGGCGAGACTCTGGGCGCTGACGAGGGAGTCCGCGTGCGCCCGTCCCTCCTCGTTCTCGATCGCCGACCCGCCGTTGACGGCAGCCTTGATCCGTCGCCAGCCCGGCGGATCGGACGCGGCCCAGATCTCCAGGTCGTTGACCGGCTCGGTGGGCGTTTCCAGAGGTGGGAAGGTGGCCTTGGGATCGGAGTGGTGCTCCCAGCGCTGCTCGTCGGGCACTTCGTCTGACATCGACTGTCCAAACCTGTTCGCGAGTTACGGGATCCGCCAGAATGTGTCGCCGCGCCCTCGGGGACGGACTACTGCCCGTCGCCGCCCGAGTCGCCGCCGCCCGAGTCGTCGTCGGAGTCGTCGTCCGAGTCGTCGTTGCCGCCGGAGCCGTCCGTGGAGACCTGACCGAAGTCGCCCGTGCCGTCGATGTACCCCCACGAGTCACCCATGGCGTTGGCGAACTCCGACTCGGTCATCTCGTTGAACTCCCTGGTCCGGTCCTCGAGATCCTTGCCGGTCCGGTCGTTGCCCTCCTCCGTGCGCTCGTAGGAGTTCGCCATCTGCAGCAGGTTGTCGCTGAGCACGAAGAGGGTCTGGTGCACCTGCGTCAGCAGGCCCTGGGTGTCGCCGATCAGGCCCCGGTTCTCCCCACCGCCGACGATCTTCTGCCGCATCAGCTCGGCCCGGGCGAACTTCCCGGGCCGGATGTCGAGGGTGTCGAACCGGTTGCTGGCGTCCAGCAGCAGGCCGCCGCCGCGCCAGGCAACCTTGTCGATCTGCTTGACGAAGTGCCGGATGGCCTCCGTGCTGACCTTCAACTCACCGTTCTCGTTGTCGGTACCGGTGTAGGTGGTGACGTCCGGCTCGTCGATGTCCCCGTCGATGTCGTACTCGTCGGGCTCCTGGTACTCGTCGTACGAGACGTTGTCCTCGTCGGAGGATTCCTCCTGGTACTCCTCGACGTGGGCCCTCCACTTCTCCGGAGGAATGACCTCGTCCCGGTACCACTCGTAGGCGGCCCGCTCCTCGTCGGTGTAGTTCGACCAGTCGACGTTGCTGCTGCCCGTGCGGGGGTTGTAGGTGCTCTGGATCTCGGCTTGCACCTCGTCGATGACCGCCTGGATCCAGCCGTCCGGGTGCTCGTTCGGAAAGCCGTCGATCTCCCCGTTGTTGAATCTGTCGAGGATGCCGATCTGCTCGATGGCCTCGTCGTTGGCATAGCTGAAATCGATGCCCATTCGTCCTCAACCTCTCAGCGGGCCATCGTTGCGGGGGTGGCGCGAAGGGCCTGCCGGCTGCCGGGTCGCACCAGCCCGGCAGCCGGTGGTCGATTCAGCCGCCGCGGACGTCGTTCCAGATCTTGGTGTGCCGCGACTCGGTCGTCCCGTAGTTGTCCGAGATCGCGAGCAGCGTCCGGCGCGCCTGCTCCAGGTGGACGCTCATCTCCTGCGCGGACCTGTTCCATTCGGCCTTGGCCACGTAGTAGGCGCTCTGCGCGTCACCGGTCCATTCCGCGAGGCTCCGCTCGACGTTGCGCTCCATCTCGGCCAGGGCACTCACGATGCGCCCGTTGATCTGGTTCATGTCGTAGAGGGTGACGTCGGCCTGGTTGAAGTCGAAACGGTAGTTGGACACCGTCAGTTCCTTTCTGGAAAGCGGATGGGCTTCCGGTGGAGCGCTCAGATGCCGGGCAGTGCCGCCCCGAAGCTCGCGGCGGTCTGCGAGGCCTCGTCCTCGGCGGCCCGGTAGCCGGCGGTCGTGACACCCATGACGTCCATCATGTGTACGAGCTGGTTGATGATGTTCTGGAAGGACCGCTCCCAGTTGTCCATCGCCTGGTTGAAGCTGTTGGAGGCGTCGCCCCGCCAGCTCGCCTGGAGCGTGGCCATCTCGGTGTTGACGCTGCGCAGGTGACCGGTGAACTCCTGGGTCTTCGCGGCGAACTCGGTGGCCGCCGCCTGCATTCCGGGGTCGGTGGTCTGCACCACGGGCATGGTCACAACGACACTCCTCTCTCGTACGTCGATGGGGTGACGACGTCGAACTCCCCGCGCTCGGCAATCGCCGTGCCGAGTGTTCCGGGCGGCCCGGTGCCTTCGGCAAGGTCAGTGGGGGCCGGATGTCCGAATGTCGCGGCAACTCTGCCTGACTTCCCCTCGCCGGCGCAGAATCGCGTCACCCACCGCCACGCCACCACGACTGCCACGCCGCAGCGCGGCGCCTCAGGCCGTGCGGTGGGGAAAAGGCGGTGCACGTTCGTGCCCGGAAACCGCCGTCGCACTTCCCGCGCCCGTTCCCGTCGACCTGTACTGGGGTCCGCAAGGGGAAGGGAGCCGGACCGTGGCCTTCGACGACCGCATCGAGACGCTGTTCGCGGAGTACGAACGTCAGCGCACCAGCGTGCAGGAACTCCAGGAAAAGATGAGCAAGGTCAAGGCGTCCGCCACCTCGCCACGGCGTGAGGTGACGGTCACGGTCGGGCAGAACGGGGTGCTGACCGACGTCAGTTTCCCGACGTCGGCGTACCGGCGGATGTCGCCGACCGAGTTGCAGGCCACCATCATGCAGACCTTCACCGAGGCCCGGGAGCAGGTGATGGAACAGGCGGCTGACCTGCTCGCGCCGCTGCTGCCCGCCGGGATGAACGCGGCCAAGATGGTCCGGGGCGAGGCCGGTGTCGACATGTACCTGCCGCCCGAGGGACTCCGGATGCCCCAAGGTGTCCGCGAACTGCTCGGCCTCGACGTGGACAAGCCGTGAGCGAGCTGAACGGGCACCTCTGGGTGGACCCGGAGGGGGTCCTCTCGGTCAGCCGCGCGTACGACGGGCACGTCGCCATGTACGACCGCTACCTCAGACGGCTCGACCACCTCCGGCGGCAGTACGCCGAAGCGTGGGGCGACGACGAGATCGGCAACCAGTTCAAGGGCCAGTTCGACAACGTCATGGACATCGTCGAGGGCATCATCCTCGGCGTGCGGGGGAGCGTGGAGTACGCCGCGGTGGGGCTGCGGATCAGCGGCGAGGGGTACCAGCAGGCCGAGGACGACGCGACCGAGGCCGGACGCATCATCGACGCCGACTTCGCGGCGCTGCCCACGCAGGTGGCCGCCCGTCAGCCCGTCGAGGCCCCCACGCACTACGCCTCCCGCCAGCCGGCGCTCCCGGTCATGGAGATGGGGACGTTGGCCCCGATGCACGCGGTGCGGCGCCCCCACGAGCCCGTACTCCAGGCGGGATTGCGCCTGCAGGGCCGACCGATCGAGCCCGAGGAGGGGGAGCTGACCCCCATGCTGGCGGCGGAACGGCAACCCGTCGAGCCGGCGCTCCAGGCCGGAGTGCTCCTCCCGGGCCGGCTGATCGAGCCCGACACGCACAGTCGCGGGGCGGTCTGGCGCGACGACGATGCCGTTCTCCGACCGCTCATGGCTGTGCGGGGCAAGATCCTCGATTCCGAGGACGACGCCGACCGGCCCCTGTCCCGGTTGACCCCCCGGCTTCCCGCCGAGCCGGGAGTGCCGGCGACGTTCACTCCCGCGACGCCGGCCACGTCGGCGGTGCCGCTGACACCGGCGACCTCCACGCACCTGAGCCACCCCACCGAGGGGGTCCTCATCAACGGTGTCCCGGTCCCCGAGGGCTTCCAGTTGCGGACGCTGAACACCTTCGAGGACGGCACCTCACGTCTCGACGTCAACTACTACGAGTCAGTGCTCCCGCTGGGTGACGGGCATGTCGTCACCGGGCCGGACGGTCAGCCCGTGGACCCCGACGGGGGCCACCTGTTCCTGATCAAGCCACGGGAGAACGCCGTCGACCCGACGTCGCCCGACTACCACCCGATGCTGTTCAGCTTCGCGGCCGACGGCACGCCCGTACCGCTCTGACACTCCCCCATGGTCAGTTTCCACATCCCCAACGACCCCCACTGGCAGTGGGCGTACGACGCGATCCTCTGGACGATCGGTGAGAACTTCCCCAAGGGCAATCCGCCGGCGTTGAAGGCGCTCAGCGTCGAGCTCGACGCCTTCGGGCGGCACCTGCTCGTCGGCATCGCGACGACCCAGTCCCTCGGCTCCGGCCTGCTCGGCAACCTCGACGGCCCCGCCGCCGACGCGTTCGCCCAGTACCAACGGATGATCACCAATCCGGTACCGCTGGGGTCGCACCGGGCGATCGTCGCGGGCCACATCGCCAACCAGGCCAACGAGGAGATCGACTACGGACAGGTCCAGATCGTCGTCGCGGCGTTCATGATCGTCCAGACCATCGCCTTGGCCTTCGCGATCGGCCCCGCCGGCATCGCGGCCGTCCCGGGGTACCTCCGGTTCGGCCAGCGGCTCGCCCAGTGGCTGCTCGACAACCTGGAGACCCGGCTCCAGCGGCTGGTCGCCCAACTCGCGATCCAGGGCGCCGGGGAGGCCGTGGACGAGGGCGCCGAGAACGTCATCGCCCAGGCCATCGTGCTCGCCAAGGGCAACAAGAGCGACGGCTTCTCCCTCACGGACGTGGTGTGGTCCCTGGCAGCCGGCGCCACCATCGGCGTCGTCGCCGGCGGTGTCCATTCGATCGGTGGCAAGTTCTTCCCCAACCTGAGCGGCACCGTGCACGGGCAGGCCGGGCTGGGGGCGTTCGGTGAGATCCTCGGCGAGCTCGCCTTCATGTCGATGATCGGGGCGGTCAACGACTTCAACGCGCTGGCCACCGGGGTCTCCTCCGCGGTCAGCACGTACGCCGAGCGCTACGCTCACGATCTCGGTGCGGCGCTCGGCATCCACGGTACGCAGACCCCCGACGCCAACGGCCTGGACGGCTCCGGCGGCAGCAAGGACCTGACCGGCTCGGGTGACGGTCCCGGCGTCGGCGGAGGTCTGTCCGGCAAGGGCAACGGCCCCGGGTCGGGAAATCCGGACCCCGGCCCCGGGGCCGACGGGTCCCGCCCACCGGGCAAGGACGTCCCGCCGCCGCCCTACGACGCCCCACCCACCGGCGAGGAACCACCTCCCTACGACGCGCCGCCCCCCTACGACGCGCCCCTGACCAAGGACGCACCGCCCACCAAGGACGCACCGCCAAACAGAGACGCATCGCCGACCAAGGACGCACCGCCGGTCAGGGACGCACCGTCGACCAGGGACGTTCCGCCGGCCAGGGACGTTCCGCCGGCCCAGGGCGGACCTGTCCACCAGGACCGGCCGACCGGCGGCGGTACTCCGCTCGCCGGCACCCCCGGCGGGCCGGTGGTACCCGGTCCCCGGCCTGACCCGCGACCGCCCGCCACCGGCACCGTCCCTCCGGCCAGCCCCGGCGGGCCCGTCGCCGGCGTGGTCCCCCGGCCGGACGGCGGATCGCCCCGGCCGCCCGAGGTGACCCCCCTCCCGCCCGTCGTCCGTCCCGGAACCGACGTGCCACCGCCGGGCAACGCCCATCCGCCGGGCGGGCAGCCCGGCCCCATCGCCTCGCCCGTGACGGG
>NZ_LRQV01000084.1 GCF_001567585.1 Micromonospora rosaria | reverse complement strand
GCCCGGCCGGTCAGCGGGTGCGGATCAGAGTCCGGCGGCGTGGGCGGCGGCGGTGCCCCCGACCACGGGCAGGACGATCTTGCTGCTCTTCAGGTTCACCGTGATGTTCGCGAGCGTGGTGTCGGCCTGGCTGGAGTACTGCGGGTAGCTGGCCACCAGGATCACGCCGATGCGGTGACCGGCCTTGAAGACGTAGTCCTCGGGCAGCAGCGGCCAGGTGAAGTTGTAGCTCTCACCCGGCACCAGCGGCACCGACTGGCGCAGCGAGATCCGGTTCTGGGCGTCCATGATGCCCTTGGTCACCAGCTCCGAGTCGGCGGTGGCGACCCGCTTGACGGTCTGCCGGTAGCAGCCGGGGTCGTGCTCGTTGCCCAGGCCCCAGCAGTCCTTGGTGTCCAGGGTGATGATGCCCTCGCCGGAGGCCCGGTGGGCGACCCGCTCGTCGCGGCCGTAGTCGACCAGGATGACCCCGAAGTTGGTGTCGGTCTGGTCGGCGGAGGCCCGGATCTGCATGGTCGGGGTACCGGAGATGTGCAGCGGCGCGGTCAGCGGCTCGGACAGGAAGGCCAGCCGGTTGGGCTGGACCACGTCCGGGTTGTTGATCATCGTGGTCTGCGACTGGGTCCGGTGGTCCTGGAAGCCCGAGGTCACCGGCTTGGCGGTCGGGACCAGCTTGAGTCCGCCGGCCCCGGTGGTGCCGGGCTGGAGGAAGACCTCGGTCTGGGCCATGCCCGGGATCGGCCAGTCGGCGTGGGTCTCCCACACGTCGGCGGCCCGCTCGATGTCCAGGCGCGGCTCGTCCATGATGCCGTTGGAGATGCCCTGGAGCCAGAAGTCGAACCAGCGGTGCAGGGTGTTCACCCACACCTCCCGGCGGGAGTCGAACGGGTCGACGTGCCCCTCCTGGGAGATCCACAGCTTGCGCGGGACGTCGTTCTCCGCGAGGGCGTACCAGTACTTGCTCATGTGGTCGGCACGGACGTTGTCGTCGTTGATGCCGTGGTAGAGCAGCACGCTGGCGGTCTGGTTCGGGACCTTCTTGACGTAGCTGCGCTCGTTCCAGAAGGAGGTGTAGTCACCGTGCTCGTCGCCGTCGGCCGCGCCGATGGCGTCGCGCACCGGCGCGCAGTGCGCCCGCCGCTCCGGGTTGGTGACCACGTTCGCCAGGTAGGAGACGTAGCTGTTGCCCCGGGTGACCACGCCGTTGCTGCGCACGTAGTCGTAGTACTCGGTGGGGCCGCCGATCGGCACGATCGTGGTCAGGCCCTTCACCCCGGTCACCGCGGTGGCCATGGCCAGCGAGCCGTCGTACGACTTGCCGATCATGCCGGTCTTGCCGTTGTGCCAGTCCGCCTTGACGATCTCACCGGCGGCGTTGCGGGCGGTGGCCCGGCCGTTCAGCCAGTTGATCGCCTGCTTGGCGGAGATGTTGTCTTCCTTGGCGTTCGTGGTGGGGCAGCCGGTGGAGAAGCCGGTGCCGACCATGTCCAGCAGGATCACCGCGTAACCGCGCGGGACGAAGTAGTTGTCGTACCACAGCGGCCACTTGTCGAGCAGCCCGTCGCCGTCGACGTCGACCTTGCACTCGGAGTCGTTGCCCCGGCACAGCGTGGTGTAGTACGGGCTGGCGTCCATCACGACCGGGACCTTGAGCCCGTCCTGCGTCGCCTTCGGCCGCATGACGTCGAACGCGATGATGTCGCGCAGGCCGTCCTTGTCGCTGTCGAAGGTGGATTCGACGAAGAGGCGCTCCCGGATGGCGTCGCCGTAGCCGAACACCGGTTGCGTGACGCCGTCGGTGACGACGATCGTCGGCGGCTCGTCCGCCGCCACCGCCTGGGGCGAAACGCCGAGGACGGCGAGGGCCGTCACGGAGAGGACCGCGAGTCCCCTGCGCCAGGGCCTTCTCATTCCAGCCATGCAGTGTCTCCTTGTGGGGGTTCTCAGGCTGGTGAGGCTACGAGCCGGGGTCCCCCTGCGCCATCTGCACCTGTAGGAAAATTCACCGGCCGGCTTCGACCCCGTCACCTCCTTCGCGCACCCGGCCGGTGCGCAGGTCAGCCCCGGTAACCCCACTCCCGCAGCGGCTTGTCGAGGACCCGCTCGACGGCGGCGAGCTGGCCGGGGCTCAGCTCGTCGTGGTACGCGGCCCGCCGGCCGCTCTCGAAGCGGTACCGCCCGAAGCCGCGTTCGAACGCCGGGCTCCACTCCAGCCCGAGGAAGTCGAGCATCCGGGCGACCTCCCCGCGCGGGTCGGCCACCAGGTCCTCGTAGCGCACGTCCAGCCACTGCTGCTCCGGGTGCGCGGCACGGGCCTCGACGAAGCGGTTCATCAGCAGCTTCCAGCCGAGCGCGGCGAGCACCGGGAACGAGCGGTCGTACTCCTCCCACTCCTGCCGCAGGTCGGTGGGCAGCGGCCCGAGGAACCAGTTCTCCGGCCCCTGCCACCCGTCCCACCAGCCCATCTGGAGCCACGAGTTGGTCACCGCCCGGCCGTCGCGCACCACGTTGACCACCCGCAGGTCCGGGTACGCGGCCCGGAGGAACCCGGTACGCGGCCAGCCGGTGACGTGGTGCAGCAGCATCCGGCAGCGCTGCCGCTCCAGCCGGCTGTCGAAGAAGGCCCGCAGCCGCCGGGCCACGAACGGGGTGAGGTCGTCGGCGGTGAGGTCCCGGCAGGGGCGGGAGAACCCGGCCACCACGTGCCGGTCCAGCAACCGGTACGCCTCGGACGGGGCGACCCGCAGCCGTCCCTTCTCCAGCAGCCGGCGGGCGTGCGCGAGGGAGGTCATCCCGGACGGGCGGGGCGCGGAGCGCCGGTAGAGCGGGCCGTTGAACCGACCGGTGAGGTTGAGCCGGGACAGCTTGTCGTCGACCCCGGAGACGAACCCGACCCCGGGGTGCCGGGAGAGCAGCTCCTGCACCAGGGTCGAGCCGCACCGCCCTGTCCCCACCACCAGCGACAACATCTCTCTCAGCCCTCCTCGTCCCCGGTCGACGCGCCGACCGGGGCACTTCGCGACCCGACGTCCGTGCTCTGGGCCCCCCGGCGCACCGGGTAGCCGAAACGGCGCAGGCCCGGCACGGTCAGCGCGGTCACCACCGCGTACGACCACCGGGACAGGCCCTGCCGCCACTGGTCGTCGACCCGGATCGGCACCAGGCCGGTCCGGTGCCGCGACGGGTTGCCCGCCACCGAGTGGGTGGGGGCCAGCCGGACCGTGGCCGGGTCGGTGAACGGCCCGGCCCCGGGCTCGATCCCGGCGAACGCGGCGATCCGGGCCATTGTCCCGGCCGGGTCGGCGGTCAGGTCCTCGTACCGCACCCGCAGGTAGCGCCCGCCGTCACCGGCCCAGATCCGGGCGGTGACGGCGTTCCACACCGACCAGAGCAGCGCCGCCTTCCACACCGGTGGCCGGCTCATCAGCCGCTGGTCGGCCGCGCCGTCCAGGCCCCGGCGGCGACGCCAGGAGAAGGCGGTGGCCCGGGGGTCCCGGACCACGTGCAGCACCCGCAGGTCGATGCCGGGCAGGGCGCCGAGCAGGGCGCCGTACGGCGGCAGCTTCGACGAGTCGACCACCACCCGGGCCCCGGCGTGCCGGGCCACCGCGGCGTACAGGTCGGTCAGCACCGCGTCGTCGGGGTGCGGGTCCACCGGACGGCGGCCGGCACGGACCCGGCGCAGCAGCTCGGGCACCTCACGCATCCGCAGCCGGCCGCGCAGCCGGGCGGCGATCGCGCCGGCCCGCTCCACCGGCACCTCCCGGCGCACCTCGCGCCACAGCGGGCAGTCCCGGAACGGCTGGCCGCAGCCGCAGGGGCGGTTGTCCACCTCGCCGCGCTGCCACAGGTACCGCAGCTCACCGGCGGCGAGGACGCCGTCGTACTGGCCGAGGACGTTGGTGACCAGGGTACTGCCGCTGCGACCGCTGCCGGCCAGGTAGAGCACCCGCACGGGTGGCGTCACGCGGGCGCCCCGATCCGGCGGCCGGCGTTGGCGTACACCTCGCGCAGCCGGGACAGGTGGGCCTGCGGGCTGAAGTCCCGCTCGATCCGGTCCCGCCCGGCCCGGCCTAGCCGGTACGCCCGCTGCGGGTCGGCCAGCACCCGGCGCAGCCCGGCGGCGAGCGCGGCCGGGTCGTCGGCGGCGACCACCTCCCCGTCGACACCGGGGGTGACCAGCTCGGGCAGCCCGCCGAGGTCGGTGGCGACCACCGGCACGCCGCAGGCGAACGCCTCCAGCACCGCCATCGGCTGGTTCTCGTTCCACCGCGACGGCACCGCCGCCACCGCCGCCGAGCGGACCAGGTCCTGCAGGCGGGCCTTGTCCAGCCGGCCGTGGAAGCGGACCCGGCCGGGGGCCCGCCGCCGGGCCAGCTCGGTGAGGTCGGCGCGGGCCGGGCCGTCGCCGGCCACGTCGAGCACCACCTCGGCGCTTAGCTGCGCGACCGCCTCGATCAGCACGTCGACGCCCTTCTCCGGGGAGAGCCGGCCGGCGAAGACGACACCGCCGCCCGGGGTCTGCTTCACCGCCGTGGCCGCCACGTCGACGAAGTGCGGGACGACGTGCATCCGGTCCGGGAAGACACCGGCCCGGGTCATCACCTGGGCGAGGAACCGGCTGGGGCTGACGAACGCCTGCACCGGGCCGTACGCCCGGGTCAGCCGGTGCAGCCAGGACTCCACGGCGAGCAGCGAGCTGGCGCCCAGCGAGCCGTCCTTGCAGCGGCGGCGGGCCGCCCGCAGCGGTCCGCCGGTCACGCAGGCGTCGCAGACCCGCCCCCGGTCGAGCATCTGGTAGCTGGGGCAGGCCAGCTTGTAGTCGTGCAGGGTCATCACCGCCGGTACCCGGGCCACCCGGGTCGCGGCCAGCACCGACGGGGAGAGCTGGTGGTAGATGTTGTGCAGGTGCACCACGTCGGGGCGGAAGTCCTCGATCACCCGGGCCAGGCCGCGCCGGCTGGCCGGCGACCAGACCATCCGCGCCGCCGCCGAGGTGCGCGGGCGCAGCCCGCGCGGCGCCGGCTCCAGCTCCACCAGCGGTGGGAAGTGCCGGGTGTACGGCGTCGGGGTGTCGTTCTCGGGGTGGTCCATGCCGAAGTACGCGACCTCGTCCCCGTCGCCCCGTTGCAGCTCGGCGACGTCGAGCAGGTAACCCTCGGCGCCGCCGCGTCGGTAGAGGAACTTGTTGACATGGAGGACACGCATGAGCCTGCTCCGAAGACGGCCTGCGGGCAGGCCCGTTCTGGGGTGGGTGCCGGGGAGGATCGGTGGCGGGTGCCGGGGTGGTCGGACGGGTCGGGTGGTCAGCGGGGCCGACCAGGGGCCCACGCTATGCAAACCGGACGGATGAGTCCAGATCAGGGCCGCCAACTGACCACACGGCTGATCTTCAGGTGGCCGCACGGCCACGTGGCCAGGCAGGATGGTCGCCCGGTAGCGTGTGCTGCGCCCCAGACAGTCGCGGCCGAGGAGGTTCCGGTGGCCGACCCCGACGAGCCGTCGGCTCTCGCCTACACCGCCCGACGGGTGGTGCGGCACCTGCGGTGGGCCCGTACCGAGGGGATCCGGCGGCTGGTCGAGGAGGACCGGCTCGACCCGGTCGAGCGGATCGGCACCGCGCTGGCCAAGCGGCGGTGGCGGCGGGCCAACCCGGTGCCGCCCGGCGCGGCCGTGCCGGTCTGGCTGGTCGGCCTGCAACGGTCCGGCACGAACATGCTGACCCGGGGGCTGGACGCGCTGCCCTCGGTCGAGGTGCGCAACGAGAACGACCGGCAGGTGTTCCACCGGTTCCAGTTGCGCCCCGACGCCGTCGTCACCGCCGTGCTGCGCCGCAGCCGGCACCGGTACGTGCTGGTCAAGCCGCTGTGCCAGAGCCACCGGGTGGACGAGTTGCTGGCCCTGCCGGGGCTGGCCCCCGGGCGGGCGCTGTGGGCGTACCGGGACGTGGACGACCGGGCCCGCTCCGAGGTGGCGAAGTTCGGCGACGCGAACCTGCGGGCGTTGCGGGCCGTCGCCGAGGGCACGATCGGCGACCGGTGGCAGGGGCAACGGTTGGACGGGGCGGCCCGCGAGCTGGTCGCCTCCTTCGACTACGACCGGATGACCCCGCACACCGCCGCCGCGCTGTTCTGGTACCTGCGCAACTCGCTGGTGCTCCGCCTCGGCCTGGCCGACCGGGCCGACGTGCTGCTCTGCTCGTACGACGCGCTGGTGGCGGAGCCGGCCGGGTACACCCGACGGCTCTGCGCCTTCCTCGACCTGCCGTACGATCCGGCGTTGCACGCGCACGTCGAGGCCCGTACCCCGCGCCGGGACCCGCTGCCGATCGACGGGCGGGTCCGGGCGCTCTGCGCCGACCTGACCGACCGGCTGGACGCGCTGGCCCGACTCGACACGACGACCGGAGGACGACCCGTGCGGCAGGGGGCGGTGGAGCATGACTGAGGACCCGACCCCGGACACGCCGGCCGCGCCGGTCCGCCGCGACGGGCCGATCTTCCTGGTCGGCTGCCAGCGCTCCGGCACCACGATGCTGCGCCTGGTGCTCGACTCGCACTCGCGGATCAGTTGCGGCCCGGAGACCCGGTTCCTCACCGACATGCAGCGCATCGTCGGCCGGGACTGGGAGCGGCTGGCCCGGTTCGGCCTGCCCCGGGAGGACTGGCTGCGCCGGATCGCCGACTTCTTCGGCGGCGTGCACGCCGACTACGCCCGGTCCCGGGGCAAGACCCGCTGGGCGGACAAGACCCCGTTGTACGCGCTCTCCATCGACTTCCTCGCCGAGGTCTTCCCCGACGCGCAGTTCGTGCACGTCATCCGGGACGGCCGGGACGTGGTCGTGTCGCACCGCAAGCGGTTCGGCTACTGGTCGGCGGTGAAGTGCGTGGTGAAGTGGCCCCGGTACATCCGGACCGCCCGCGCCTCGGGTGCCCGGCTGCCCGCCGACCGGTACCTGGAACTGCGTTACGAGGACACCGTCCGGGAACCGGAGAAGACCATGCGTACCCTGTTCGAGTTCCTCGGCGAGCCGTGGGAGCCCGGCGCCCTCGACTACGGCGACAAGCCGCACGACGTGGCCGGCAAGTACACCGTGGAGGCGGACCGGCGGCGGGCCGCCGCCGGCACCGACGCCTCGATCTACGAGTCGCGGGTCGGCACGTACCGGCGGGAGCTGGACCCGTTCCTGCGGGTGCTGGCCCGGGTCTTCTCCGGCCGGATGCTGCGCGAACTGGGGTACCGGTGAGGCCCCGGCCCGGGTCGCGGGCGGCCCGGCTGCTGGTCGGCGCCCTCGTCGTGGCGCTGACCGCCACGGCCTGCTCCAGCGACCCTGAGCCGACGCCCGACCCGGCGCCGACCTCCGCCACGCCGGACGCCTCCGGCCCGACCACCGGCCCGTCGGCGGGGCCCGGCCCGGCCGGCCCGCCGAGCGTGCCGAACCCGTTCGGCGCGCACTGGGACTGGTCCCGCTACGAGCAGTTCAAGCCGTACCTGGCGAAGATCTCCGGCTCGGCGACCTACCAGGAGATCACCTGGTGCGCGATGGAGCCGACCCAGGGCAACCGCGACTACGCGGCGCTGGACCGGATCGCGCAGCGCAGCCGGGACCTCGGCATCACCCTGCACATCAAGATCCGTACGGGGGTGTGCTGGGCCACCGGCGGCACGCCGCAGTTCACCCGGGGGCAGGCCAACAAGACCGAGTCGGCGATGCCGCTGGACATGGCGACGTACCAGGCCTTCGTCACCGACATCGTGAAGCGGTACGCGCCGTACGGGGTGCGCCAGTTCGCCATCGAGAACGAGGTCAACGCGCCGCAGTACTGGGCGGGCACCCCCGAGGACTACAAGCGGCTGGTCGCCTCGGCCGCCGAGGCGATCCGGGCGGCCGACCCGCAGGCGAAGGTCGTCGACTCCGGCATCAGCAGCGTGGCGTACGGGATGGGCGTCGCCGACCGGCTGCTCACGGCCGGGGACGAGGCCGGGGCGGTGGCCGCCTACCAGGCGTACTTCGTGCGCCGGATCGGTACCCGGGGGCAGAAGATCCCGGCGGTGACCGACGGGGCCGGGCTGCGGACCGCGCTGGCCAACGACCAGAACTCCCGTAACCTCCAGTTCCTCGCCGCGACCGAGCAACTGCTCGACGAGCGGGTCGTCGACGTGCGGCAACTGCACTACTACGAGCACTTCGCGGCGGTGCCGGTGCTGCTGGACTACCTGCGCGCGCAGAACCCGGCCGGGGTGCCGACGCAGGCGTGGGAGGTCGGCCAGTTCTGGCGCGACGGCGACGGGGACGCCGCCTCCCGCAGCGACGAGATGGTCAAGACGGTCAGCCAACTGGTGGCCGGCGGCATCGACCAGGTGCTCTGGCTGCCGCTGGGCTACAACCCGAACAACCGGGCCGGCTCCGAGGTGCGCTACGGCCTGCTCGACCCGGACGGCACGGAACGGCTGGCCGGCACGATGATGGCCGAGTTGGCGGTCGCGGCGCGGGACGCCACCGTCGAGCCGGTGGCCGACAAGGGGCTGGTCGGGGTCGCGTTCCGGCGCGGGACGGAGAGCACCCTGGTGGTCTGGTCGTCGTCCGACGCCACGGTGTCGGTGCCGGCCGCCCCCGGCCTGACCAACGACAAGCTCGGCACCGCCTCGGCGGCGAGGTCCGGCGCGGTGAGCGTCGGCTCCTCGCCGGTGCTGCTCCGCGGCACCGGTGACCCGGCCAGCATCCTCGCCACCATCCGCTAGCCGCCGGCGCCGCACCGGGGTGTCGTTGACGGCTGACGGCGCTGATCGGACGCGGGGAGCCGACCGTGGGGTCTGTTGGCCGTCCTGTCGAGCTGCCCCGGGCACGGGACCACCCGCGTGCCCGCCCCGCCCCCGCCCGGACACCTCCCCGGCACGCCCGGCCCACGACCTCGCCAGCGCCCCGTCCGTGGGGGCAGCTCGAAAGGGCCCGCCACCCACCACCGGCCACCCGCCGCCGTGAACGGGCGGGCGGTGGCGCTACCAGGTACGCGGCCAGTCGAGCAGGTCGGCGAGGCGGGCGTTGTGCGGGGCGAACTCGGCCCGCAGCCGCGCCCGTACCTCGTCGGTGAGCCCGGTGGGGCCCCGGTCGGCGCGGCGGGTGTGCCGGGCGAAGGTGTCCGGGGCGAACGGCGTCAGGCCGAGGAAGCGCAGGATGGTGGCGTACTCGCCGGCCGGGTCGGCGTACAGGTCCTCGCTGCGCACCACGTGCAGCCGGTCGGCGGGCAGGTGGGCGTACCAGCGGTCGAGCTGTTCGGCGTACCGGCCCCGGGCCGCGTAGGAGTAGGTGCGCAGCGCGTGGTGGGCGGCCGGGGTGTCCGGCCCGTCGCGCAGCGCCTCGGCCAGCCGCTGCGGTTCGGCGGCGAGCGCCTCGGCGAACCCCAGCGGCTCCTGCCCGTACGAGCGGCTGTGCAGGTAGTGCGAGTACGCCCGCTCCACCGGGTCACGCAGCAGCGCCACGAACCGCGCCTGCGGCAGCAGCGCGGCGACCCGGGCCGGCACGCTCGGGTGGAACAGGTAGTACGGGCTCGCCTCGAAGGTCAGCCGCCCGGCGGCGGGGGGCGGGAAGTGCGCCCGGTACCACCGCTCGCCCCGGCCGTGGTGCACGCTGAAGAACTGGAGTTCCTTGCCGGTCGCGGGGCGCACGTCCGGGTGGGCGGCGAGGTAGGCGTGCAGCGAGGTGGTGCCGCAGCGCTGCCCCCCGATGATCAGGAAGTCGGGCAGCGCCCCGGTCGGGCCGGGCCACGCCGCGCGGGCCCAGGCGCGGGTGCCCCGGACCACCCGGCGCAGCCGGTCCACCCCGCCCCGGCGCCGGTCCACGCTCATCGCGGCACCCCCGTGGCCGTCGGGGCGCCGCCGGCCGGGGCCGGGTCGGCGCCGTCCGCCGTCGGGGAGCCACGGGCCGGCAACGACCCGGCTCCGCCGGCCGGCGGGCCGCCGCGACCCCGGCGGCGGCGCAGCGTGCGCAGCACCATCACGTCCTCCTTGCTGAGCCCCAGCGCCAGCACCACCGCCAGGTAGACCGCCGCGATCACGGTGAGCCCGACCGCCAGCCGCCACGGCCAGCCCGGCACCAGGTCGCGGACCAGCAGCCCGGCGAGGGCCGCCGCGCCGGCGGCGGCCACCCCCTTGAGCATGCCGGCGCTGAACGGCAGGGCGCCGATCAGGTGCCGGACCTGCAGGACCCGGGCGACGTTCACCACGACCAGGGAGACGCTCCAGGCCACCGCCGAGCCGACGATGCCGTAGGCCGGGATCAGCCAGAGGTTCAGCAGCACGTTGATGACCAGGGCGGCCACGTTGTCGGCCATGTTCAGCGCCACCCGGCCGGACATGTTCAGCACGGTGCCGCACGGGCCGGTGGCCGCGTTGACCATCTGGCCGAGGGCGAGCACCACGGTCACCGCCGCCCCGGTGGCGATCTGGCCGTCGAAGACCCGCAGCAGGTCGCCGGGGATGACCAGCAGCGCGACGAAGGCGGGCAGCGACAGTCGGACCACCCAGCCGGTCGCCACCGTGTAGACCCGGCGGACGTCGGCCATCGCCCCCTGGTGGTACAGGTAGGCGATGTACGGCCCGAACGAGGCGTTGATCGGGGCGAGCACGAAGATGGCGACGGTGACCAGCCGGGTGGCGACGTTGTAGACGCCGATCTCGGGGTTGGCGAAGAAGCCGAGCAGCAGGGTGTCGACCCAGATCAGGCCGGTCGACGACAGCGACGACGCCCAGCTCACCGTGGAGAAGCCGAACAGCTGTCGGGGGCGGTACACCGGCCGGGCCGGCGCGACCCGGCGCAGCAGCCGGGCCAGCGCGACCAGGGCGAGCAGCGCCGCCGACCAGCCGGCCACCACCAGCGCCCAGAACGCGCCGGTCAGGCCGGCGCCGGTGACCAGGGCCAGGGTGGTGAGCAGCAGCCGGGTACCGGGCTCGTAGAGCTGGCCGATGTAGGTGAACGGGCGCTGGGTGCGCCAGCCCCGGGTGGCCGCCAGGGCCGCCTCGGTGATCGTCGTGGCGGGCAGCGTCAGGGCCACCAGGCGCAGCCCGGTGGCCAGGCCCGGGTCGTGCAGTTGCGCGGCGAGCCACGGGGCGGCGGCGGCCAGCCCGGCGGCGAGCGCCACCGAGGAGGCGACCGAGACGCCCAGCCCCAGCCGGATGGTGCCGCGCAGGGCGGGCGCGTCGTCGTCGGCCAGGTGCACCGCCACGAAGCGGGTCAGCCCGGCCCGGAAGCCGGAGAGCGACAGCAGCCCGAACAGCGACAGCACCGCGTAGCACTGGGCGTACCGGCCGACCTCCCGGACGCCGAGCAGCCGGGCCACCAGCAGCATGATCAGGAAGACGGCGGCCTGGCTGAGCAGGGCGCCGACCAGGTTGAGGCCGCCACCGCGGGCCATGCCCCGCACGTGCCGGTCGCCGCTGCCCGGGTCGCCGGTGCCGTCGGTCGGGGCCGGCCGGGACGTCGGCCCCGACCGGTTCGGATCGTCTGTCACGCCGTGGGCCTACCGGTGCCGGTTGTTCCGGTCGGTCAGCGCCGGCAGCACGACGGTGTCGTCGCTGCTGCCGCCCCGCGCCGGCCGGCTGGCGACCTGCGCCGGGACGGGGGTGGCCCGCCCGGTGGCCCCGCCGCGCCCGGCGGCCACCGCCCGGTTGCGGGAGAGCTGCTCCACCACGGCGACCAGCAGCACGGCCAGCAGCAGACCCGCGCCGGCCACCGGCAGCGCCAGGTTGACCAGGGCCCGGGTCCGGTCGACCGGCTCCACCGCGCCGACGCTGGTCACCTGGGCCGGGTCGGCGGCCTGGGACTGCGCCCGAGCCTGTTGCAGGCCCTGCCGGGCGTTGGCGAGGGCGCCGCTGGCGGTGTCCCGCTGGGCGAGCAGGGCCTGGTACTCGGGCAGCTTCGGGCCGAGCCCGTCGAGGCGCTTCTGCCCCTCGGCGATCGCCTCCTCGGCCTCGGCGGCGCCCCGCCCGTTGCCGACCGCCTGCATCTGCAGCCGCTGCTGCCGCATGGTGGCGATCTCCTGGAGGGTCGCCTGGTACAGCCGGTCCGGCTGGCGGACCTTGTTGGTCTTCTCCCACTCGTCGATCGCCTTGGTGGCGGTGGTCAGCTCGTCGGTGGCGGCCGTCACCTCGCTCTCGGCGATGCCCACCTGGCTGGCGAAGAGGAAGGCCAGGGCGCGCTGCCCGGTGGCGGTCAGCACCGGGGCGACCGTGGACCGGTCGGTCGCGGTGTACGTCACGGTGAGCTGGCTGCTGGCGCCGACCTGCGTGACCTTGAGCCCGGCGCGCAGGTCGGCGGCGCGTACCCCGGTGTCGGCGGAGACCTGGTCGACGACCTGCGGGGAGGTCACGGCGGCGGCGAAGGCCGCCGCGAACTGGGCAGCCGCCTGGGTGCCGGTGTACTGCTGGGCGGCGGCTCCCCCGACCAGCGCCGGGGCCGCCACGTACGAGGTCGCCGCGTACCGCGCGGGGCCGAGCAGGACGACGAGCGCCGCCGCTGCCGCCGCGACCAGCGGGACCCCCAGCAGGATCCAGAGTCGACGCCGCGCGACCCGCAGATAGTCGACGATCTCCACCCTTGCGCTCCCCACTGTCTGGTAGATCATCCGATGCTCCGCCCGACCGTCACCGACCGGGTGGGTGTCCCACTCCGGGCCGCGCCCCGCGCGACCGCGCTGGCCGCGGCGGCGAAGGCCGCGAAGTACCACAACGTGACCACGTTCGAGATCACGTTCGAGGCCGCGCTGACCGCGATGAACGCGACCGCGCAGCCGAGGAAGCCGATCGCGATACCCCGTTGCAGGCTGCCCGGCGGGGCCCGGCGCAGCGCCGTCCGCCCGGTGTGCAGGCAGAGCAGCATCATCGCCAGGTACGCGCCCAGGCCCAGCAGCCCGGTCTCGACGTACGCGCGCAGGAAGTCGTTGTGCGGCTTCTTCGCCTCGTCGGCCTCGAACTTGGTCATGTTCGGGCCGACCCCGGTGACCGGGTTGCGGTTGGCCAGCGTGACGATCTCCGACCAGTACCCGACCCGCCAGGCGAGGGTGTTGCCGGTGGGGCCGCCGCCGACGGCGGTGGCGTCGCCGAGTTGCCCGAAGCGCTGCGCCACCGACGGCAGCAGCGCGGCGCCGACCACCCCGACCAGGCAGAGCGCCACCAGCATCCGCTTGCTGCGGTGCAGCACCGCGACCACGACCAGCCCGATGGCCGCCCCGAGGATGGCGCTGCGGGTGTTGGTGAGCAGCAGGAACACCAGCGACAGGGCGAGCAGCGCGCCGAGGGCGACCCGCAGCCGCCGCTCCAGGAACCGGTACACGCCGAACCCGAAGATCACCATGAACATCAGGTACCGGCCGAAGGTGGTGGACTGGCTGAACGGGCCGCTGATCCGGGTGAAACCGCCCTTGACCTCGGCCGGCGGACTGCCGAGCAGGGACATCAGCACGGTGTAGCCGAGCGCGAGGACCAGCGAGGCGTACACCGCGAGCAGGATCCGGCGGACCGCCGGCAGGTCCGGCATCAACTGCTCCAGGACCACGAACATCACCACGACGGTGCCGATCCGCAGCGCCTCCAGCAGGCTGGGCACCGGCTGGGCCGCGCCCAGGGCGGCGACCAGGCCGGTCGCGCCGACCAGCAGCATCGCCACGCCCAGCGGGGAGGTGCGCAGCCGGCCGTCGCGGCGGAGCTGGGCGGCGAGCCAGAGCCCGGCGGCGAGCAGGAAGAGCACGGCGAGCAGGGTCGACGGATCCATGATCCGGCCGGCCCCGCCGCCGTCGGCCCGCCCGGCGGTGGGCCCGCTGAGCTTGAACAGGTCGACGCAGGAGCGCACCGCGAGCATCAGCATCACGTACGCCGCGAAGCGGGTGAGCGCGAGCACGCCGATGATCAGGCCGGCGGCCAGCGCCAGCGGCAGCACCATGCCGACCCGGTTGCCGCCGCTCATCGCCACCCCGGCGAGCACCGCCACCACCGCGCAGAGCAGCGCCGCGCCGCCGGTGAGCAGCCGTCCGGTCAGGTCACCGGCCGGGCGCCGGACGGCGGGCGGCCCGCCGCCGTCCGGGTCGGGTGGGGCGCCGCCGGACGTGCCGGGGTCGCGCACCGCGCCGTGCCGCTGTCCGTCCATCGCCGCCGACCGCTCGCTCGTAGGTGTGCACACAGGGGTGACCCGCCGGCCACCGCCGAGGGACCGGGAGAACGGCCTAATCTAACGGGTGCCGCTGCCGGGGCACATGGGCCGTTGCGCCGGGTGTGACCGACGGGTGGTCCGGGGCGCCGCGGGGCGGCCGGGTGGCCAGGTCGAGGTAGAGGCGTTCCAGGTCTCGGGCGGCGCTGTCCCAGCTGTACTCGACCAGGACCCGGTCGCGCAGCTCCCCGGCGCCGACCCGTTCGGCCTCGAGGTCGCTGGTCGCCGTGGCCAGCGCCCGCAGCAGGTCGTCGCCGTCGCCCTCGCGGAACAGTCGCCGGCCCGGCGCGTCCCGCTCCAGCACCTCGACGTGCGGTTCGATGTCGCTGGCCACCACCGGCAGCCCGTACGAGGCCGCCTCCAGCAGGGTCAGCGGCAGCCCCTCCAGCCGGGACGGCTGCACGAAGGCCGCCGCGTGCGAGTACAGCTCGGCGAGCAGGTCGCCGTAGGCGAACCCGGTGAACACGATGCGGGGGTCGGCGGCGGCCTCCTGGCGCAGCCGGGCGACGAACTCGTCGGTGAACGCCGAGCCGCCGACGACGGCCAGCCGCAGGTCGGTCGGGAGCCGCCGGAACGCGCGGACCAGCAGGTCGGCGGACTTCTCCGGGACCAGCCGGCCGACCAGGAGCAGGTACCCGCCGGGGGTGAGCCCGAACCGGTCGAGTTCCCGGGGCGGCAGGTGCTTGGGGGTGGCGACCCCGTTGGGGATGTAGTGGGCGGGCCGCCGGAACCGGGACTCGTAGTGCGCGGCCAGCCCCCGGGAGACGGTGACCAGGCCGTGCGGCACCGGCCCGCTGAGCCGGTACGCGGTGCCGAGCACCGCCCGCGCCGCCCGGCCCCACTTGTTGCGCTGGTTGTCCAGGCCGTGCACGGTGAGCACCACCGCCGACCGGCCGGCGTACCGGGGCAGCGGGGCCAGCAGGAACGGGCCGAGGCCGTGGTAGTGCACGACGTCGGGCCGCTCGGTCATGGCCGCCACGGTCGAGGTGGTGGAGTGCACGATGGCGTCGAGGTGCTTGCTGGCCACGGTCCGCGCCCGGCGCAGCCGGATGCCCCGGTACTCGGGGGTGGTGACGCCGCCGTAGCTGTCCCGGCAGTAGACGGTCACCTCGTGGCCGAAGGTGGCGAGCCGGCTGGCCATCTCCTCCACGTGCCGTTCGATCCCGCCGAAGGTGGCCGGCAGCCCCTTCTGGCCGATCATCGCCACCCGCAGCGGACGCCATCCGGGTGGTCGGGCGGGCTCCGGGTCGGGACGGCCCCGGCCGGTCAGCTCGGTGGCGTGATCGCGAGATTGCACAGTTTTCCCCCCAGGAGCGCGGCCCCGCAGCCCGTGAGCAGGCGTTCCGCGCCCCGGACGCTAGATCATGATCGGTGTCCGGGACAGGGTCCGGACAGCCAGCCGGCACCGGCCCGTTCGGCCGACTTCCCTCCCCCGCGGGCCACCCCATCGGGCCAGGTCGACGCGGTGCCGACGGCTCGGGCAACGACCGGTGTCGGCCGGGTTACCGACAGCCGTCGACGACCGCGCCGCCGGCACCGGACGACCCTACGGCGTCTCGGCCAGCACCAGCTCCCGGAGTCGCTGGTCGAGGTCGGCGACCTCGATCCCGCCCGGCCAGCCGCGCAGCAGCGCGCCGCCCTTGGCCACGATGACGACGGCCGGTGGCTCCCGGACCGCGTACGAGCGCCAGATCGCCTGCTCCTCGTCGACCACCACCGGGTACGCCACCCGGTGGGCGCGCAGGTACTCCTGGAGGTCGTCGGGCTGGTCGACGGCGGCGACCCCGACGAAGACCACCCGGTCGCGGTACGTGGCGGCCAGCTCGCTCAGGGCGTCCTGCCGGTCGGCGCAGATGGTGCACCAGGAGCTGAAGAAGGTGAGCACCACCGGACGGTCGGCCCACAGCTGCGCGGCGGTGAGCGGGGTGCCGTCGGTGAGCGTGCCGGTGAAGGCCGGCGCGGCCGGGGCGCCCTCCGGGGCCGGGCGCAGCGCCAGGTCGGTGGGGACCGGACCGGGCAGCGCGGCGGCGCCGCCGGCGGGTGGCGGCGGGGCCGGCTCGGCGGGGTCACCGGTGCAGCCGGCCACCCCGGCCGTACCGGCCAGCAGCAGTGCCAGCAGCAGTGGCAGCAGGCGACGCCGGGTCACGGGACCACCGCCACCAGGGCGGGTCCCTCGCTGCTGTCCGAGGTGAGGTCGTGCGCGGGCTTGCCGGCGACCTCCAGCCGGTAGGCGGCGCGCTGCGGCACGCTGACCGGTACCGCGAACTCGCAGTAGGTGGGCACCCGCTCGACCCCCAGGTCCTCGTCGAAGACGGCCACCGCCGTACCGGCCGGCAGGGTGCCGGTGACCAGCGCCCGGTCCTCGCCGTCGAGGACCCGGAACGGTGCCTTGTGGTGGAAGTACTGGTATCCCCCGGTGCCGGCGCAGTCGGCGCCCACCGGGCGGAGGTTGATGTCGCGGACCAGGACCCGCACGGTCGTCGCGGAGACGTCCTCCGGCGCGGCGTCGTCGCCGGTGCAGCCGGCCACGCCGGCCGTGCCGGCCAGCAGCAGCGCCAGCAGCGCGCCGGCCCGGGTGGTGGTGCGTCGCCGCACGTCGTCCTCCTCCCGCCCGCGCCCGCGGGGCCCCGGCGACGGATCGTCGCACGCCGTCGTGGGGCCCCGCGGGAACGGGGTCGGTCTCAGTGGCCGGTCAGCTCTTCTCGACCCGGCACTGCTTGGTCATCGTCTTCGTCGGGTCGCTCTCCGAGGTCGCGGTGAGCTTGACGAAGCCGGTGGCCGCGGCGTCGGCGGTGGCCCCCACCGACACCTTGACCGTGGTGGACCCGCCGAACTTGGCGGTGGCCAGCTCGTTGGGCAGCCAGACCCGGTACCCCTTGCCGGCGACCTCGGCGGAGAGCCGGTAGACGTCGGACTTGAGGTAGGCGTTGACGTTCTCCGGGTGCCGCTCGCCGCCGGCCGACCAGGTGCCGGTGTTGGTGAGGTCGAAGGAGCAGGTCACGCCCCGGTTGGTCACCTTGCCGGTGCTGGTCACCGCGCCCTGGCCCAGCTTCACGCCGTGGGTGCTCGGCCCGCCGGTGCCGTCCAGCGACCGCACCGCGACGGTGTACGAGAGCACACCGGTGTTGTCGCGCTTGAGGTCGATGATGTAGAAGTGCAGCCGGTTGGCCTCGTCGACGTACTCGTACTGGCTGCCGGTGCTCGCACCGGCGTGGAACAGGGCGTCGGAGAGCTGCCGGTAGTCACCGATGGTGATCTTCTGCGGGGTGCCGTCCGGCTTGTAGAAGTCGATCATGTCGATGTCCTGCGGGTTGGCGTCGACCACCCACTGGAACGGCGCGCTGTCGGCGTTCTTGGTCTTGCTCAGCAGCACCCCGGCGTCGGGCTGGAACGAGTCCGCGCCCATCCGGTCGACGACCTCGACGGTGTAGTTGTTGAAGTTGCCGCCGTCGCAGAACGGGTCGGTGCTGGCGCTGCACGCCGGCGAGCGGTCCCGGTTCATCGCGATGTTGACGCCGGTCAGGCCGTTCGGTCCCGGGTCGACCGCGCGGGCGGTCACCTGGGCGACGACCATACCGGAGGAGGCCAGCGCCTCACGGGAGAGCCGCAGGACGTTCTGCTCGTCCACCAGACCGATCTTGATCTTGTCGCGCAGGGTGTGCAGCGAGCCCAGCGAGCCGCCGTTGGTCGGCGGGATCTGCCAACGGGTGTGCGGTCCCCCCGGGCCGTTGAACGACCCGCGCGACATCATGCTCCAGATGCCGGTGTACGCCCGGCGCGGCGGGTTGCTGTACGGGTTGTTGTAGTTGTCGCCGATGCTGAGCAGGTGGCTCAGCTCGTGGGCGTACACGCCCATGCCGGAGCTCTCGCCCTGGGTGGAGGAGCCGCCGCCGGCGTTCGGCCACAGGGTCGACGCGGCCTTCCAGGAGGTCCACTCCACGTACCGGGTGCGCGCCCAGTTCGGCATGTTCGGGTCCGGCGGGCCCCAGGCGTCCGGGATGTCCTCCTTGTTCTGGAACATCATCTCGCCGAACTCCTGCCAGGTCGACGACTCGTCCTGGCCGGCGCTGAGGATGAAGACCAGCTCGTACTGGCTGGCGACCTCCTCGCCCACCGCCGCCCGCCAGGCGCCCAGCCCGTCGGTACGGATGTTGCGGTTGCAGGTCTCCCCGCTCGGGCAGGCCCCCGGGTTGAAGCTGTTGTCGATGCCGTACTGGTAGGACTTGGCCGGCATCTGGTACGGCCCGAACCCGGTCAGGTCGACGCCGTACTTGCCGTTGGAGTCCTGCATCCAGTACTCGTGCAGGGTGTGCCCCCGGTTGAGGGTGTTCGGCGTGTTGAGGAAGTCCTCGTAGAACTTCGGCACGTTGGCGCGGGGGATGTTCGCCGCGACCGCCTGCGGGTTGCCGAAGACCGTCGACCGGGCCCGCTGGGTCACCGCGAACGGCTGGTCCGGGTAGTCCAACGTGACCAGAGCGATCCGGAAGTTGCGCTCCGACCCCTTCACGGTGGGGTCGGCCCAGTTCTTGCCGGGCACGTCACGGTAGTCGGCCCAGGTCATGGTGTCCGGGTTCTGCCAGTTCTGCGGGTCGAAGACCTGGAAGGGCCCGTTGCCGCCGGCCGGGTTGCCCGGTGCGGCGGAGGCTTGCGCCCCGGCGGTCACCACGAGCGTGCCCGCCAGGACCGCGGCGAGCGCTGCACGCCGCAGTCGGGATCGGTTGGGGGTGCCAAGGTGCACGGAATCACCTCTCGTCGGGGAAACGCGGCGTCAGATGTTCCCCGGCGCGGGGTGAACACCTGATGTTCGGGCCGCGCAGCGAATCTAGGAGTGTCGACGGGTGCGGGTCACCGTGCAGATGTCGGCACGTGGACGGGCGGCTTCCGACACCTGAAGGACCGGTGACGAACCGAAACGCAGGAGATCAGGCCGGGAAACCCCCGGGAAACGCCGCCTCCGGCACGGTCTCCCCGACCGCCGGCACCGTCGCGGTCAGGGCCCGCAGCACGTCCTGGCGGACCCGCGCGGCGACCGGCCCGGACAGCGGCCCGCGCGGCGGCCGGCACCGCCCGCCGTACCGCCCGGCGTACTCCATCGCCAGCTTGACCGCCGGCACCGCTTCCGGCCGCGCCGACCAGCCGAAGACCGGGTGCAGGTCGGTGTAGAGCGGCAACGCCGCCGCCAGGTCCCGCTCGACGCCGAGCTGGAACAGCCGCACACTCTGCCGGGGCAGGGCGTTGGCCAGGCCGGCGATCCAGCCGGTGGCTCCGCACAAAACGAGTTCGAGCGAGACGTCGTCGGCGCCGGCCAGCACGTCGAGGTGCGGGCAGAGGTCCCGGATCCGGTGCACCCGGCGCACGTCCCCGGAGACCTCCCGGACCGCGACGATCCCGTCCACCTCGGCGACCGTGGCCAGCAGCTCCGGGGTCAGGTCCAGCCGGGCGGCGGCCGGGTCGTTGTGCACCACCACCGGCATCCCGACCGCCGCGACCTCCCGATAGTGGGCCACCACGTCGGCCCCCCGGGCGACCGACCCGTCGGGCGGCAGGGCGAGCACCGCGTCCGCGCCCGCCCCGGCGGCCCCTTCCGTCCACCGCCGGGCCTGCCGGCTGCCGTACCCGCCGACGCCCGGCACCACCGCGCAGCCCGGCGGCGCGGCCTGCACCGTCGCGGCGACCACGTCGAGCCACTCCTGGTCGGACAGGGTCTGGTACTCCCCCAGCGTCCCGCCCGGTGACACTCCGTGACAGCCCTGCTCGGCGAGCCACCGGACCTGCTCCTGGAGCCGGTCGAGGTCGACCGTGAGGTCGTCGCGGAACGGTGTGGTGACCGCCACCAGCACGCCCCGCCAGGGCATCTGAGCTGCCACTGCGGCCTTCCTTCCTCAGCTGCGCCCGGAAGGGCACGACCTGGGGACGCGCCGTCCACCCTGCACCGCGCCGTCGGGACGACCGTGGCCGGCGAGCAGGGGGACGGGTCACGGGAGCCGGGATCGCCGGCAGCACGGACATGTCGTCACCGCGGGCGGGTTCCTCCGCACCCTCGTACCGGAACGATAGGAAGGCCGACCGCCGGGGTCATCGAACAAATGCCGGAACAGCCGCCGTGCGATCCGTCCTTTTGTCGGCACTTCGCCAGTGGACCTTGCGCCGAGGCGGGCCGGCACCGGAGGGTAGGGCTGTGCCTGCCGACCCCTGTCAGCAGCACAATCAGGGGAGATCGATCCATGCAAGGTGAGTTGCAACGTATCGTCGACGCCGTCGCCGCCCGGGTGGGTCGACCCGCTCTCATCGAGGACCGGCGGCAGCGGGTGGTCGTCTACAGCGACCACGACGGCCCGATGGACGAGGTCCGGCGGATGTCCATCCTGCGCCGGCAGACCACGCCGGAGGTGATCGCCTGGTTCCGCGCGATGGGCGTGCTCACCGCCCGTGACCCGATCCGCACCCCGGCGGACGCGGAGCTGGACCTGCTGCCCCGGGTCTGCGTCCCGATCTGGCACGAGGAGCTGCTGCTCGGGTTCGTCTGGTTCATCGACGCCGACGGGTCGATGTCGGACGCGGACATCGCCGCCGCCACCGGCGCCTTCGCCGACCTGGCCCTGGCCCTGTACCGGGAGAACCTGCTCGGCGAGCTGGCCTCGCAGCGGGAGACCGAGGCGACCCGAACGCTGCTGGTGGAGAGCCGCGAGGCGCGCGAGCACGCGGCGCGGGCGCTGCTGGAGGAGGGCCGGGTCGTCGGCCCCGGGCCGGCCACCGCGCTGGTCGCGCAGCTCGTGCCGGCCGCCGGACAGCAGCCCGACGAGGTCGCCCGGATCGCGCTGGAACAGGCGCTGGTCACCACCCGCCGGTGGCTGGGGGTCCGCGAGTCGCTGCACCTGGTCTGGCACGACCACGGGGTGCTGCTGATCTGCGGCACCCGGGTCGCCGGACGGCCCACACCGGAGACCGCCGCCCGGTACCTGCACGAGGCGCTGTCCAGCGCCACCCGGGGACTGGCCTCGGTGGACCGTACGGTGACCGGGATCGGGCAGCCGCACCCGCACCTGTCCCGCGCCGTCCGGTCGTACCAGGAGGCCGTCCAGGCGACCCGGATCGGGGTGCAACTGCCCGCCCTCGGCCCGGTGGTTGCCTGGGCCAACCTCGGCATCTACCGGGTGCTCTCCCAACTCGACAGCCAGCACCTCGACATCGCCGGGGTGCACCCGGGCCTGGAGCGGCTGCTCGGCGACGACAGCTACCAGGTGCTGCTGGAGACCCTGGAGGCGTACCTCGACCTGGCCGGCAACGCGCACGCCACCGCCGAGAAGCTCCGGCTGCACCGGACCACGCTGTACTACCGGCTGCAACGGGTGGAGCAGCTCGCCGAGACCGACCTCAAGGACGGCAACGAGCGCCTCTGCCTGCACCTCGCCATCAAACTCGGCCGCCTCACCGGCCGGGTGTAAGGAAGGGCCCCCTGTTAACGCATTCGGTAGAGGAAGGGGCCCCTGTTAACACGCCGACGCGCAGCGCGACCGTCCGTTGTGGCTGGCCGGGGCCGACGCGACGGCCGGTGCGGACACTAGGATGACCAGGCTGGCCCGTCCCGGGCCGCGTCGTCGTCGAGTGTGCGGAGGTCAGTGGTGACCGCGTCGTCCCCTGCGGAGAACGTCGCCGGCCGGTTGTCCGACCGGATCGACACGACGGTCGCCCATCCGGCCCGCCGGTACAACTACTGGCTGGGCGGCAAGGACAACTTCGCCGCCGACCGGGAGTCCGGCGAGCAGATCGCCGCGCTCTACCCCGCCATCCGTACCGTGGCCCGGGAGAACCGGGGCTTCCTCCAGCGCGCGGTGCGCTTCCTGGCCGGGGAGGCGGGCATCCGCCAGTTCCTCGACATCGGCACCGGGATCCCCAGCGCGAACAACACCCACGAGGTGGCCCAGGCGGCGGCCCCCGAGTCGCGCGTGGTGTACGTGGACAACGACCCGATGGTGCTGGTGCACGCCCGGGCGCTGCTGGCCAGCTCGCCGAGCGGCGCCACCGCCTACCTCGACGCCGACCTGCGCCGCCCCGACGAGATCCTCGCCGACCCGGACCTGCGCCGGACGCTGGACCTGTCCCAGCCGGTGGCGCTGATGCTGGTCGCGGTGGCGCACTTCCTCGACGACGACGAGCGCCCGTACGACCTGGTCACCCGGCTGCTGGACGCCCTGCCGTCCGGCAGTTACCTGGCGATGACCCACGTCACCATGGACTTCATCCCGCCGGAGGTGGCCGAGCGGATGCTCGCCGAGGTGGCCGCCGGGCGGTTCCGCGCCGACGGGTACCCGCGCTCGTACGCCGACGTGGCCCGCTTCTTCGCCGGGCTGGACCTGGTCGAGCCGGGCATCGTGCCGGTCAGCCGGTGGCGTCCGGAGGTGCCGGAGGCGCAGCTCCCCCCGCTGGCGGAGACGTCCATCTACGGCGCGGTCGCCCGGCTGCCCTGACCCCGGCACCGACGCCGACGCCGACCCGCCAACGGCGCCGACGCCGCGATCCCGACGCCCGACGGGCCAGCCGGCGGGTGAGCCGGCTGACCCGTCCGGGGCGGCCGGTCCGGCCGAGCGGGGGCAGGACGCCCGGTGGCGGGGGCTACCAGCCCCCGCCGAGCAGCGCCCGCGCGACGGTGGGGTACCCGCGGACGCTCTGGCCCGGGTACAGCCACATGTCGCCGGTGGCGTCGTGCCGGGCGAGGATGTCCTGGTGACCGTCGCGGTTTCAGTCGACCGCGCCGAACGGGCTGAACCCGGCCCAGCCGTTGCCGATCTGCACCCGGCCGACGGTCGGCACCCCGCGCCGGCTGTCCCCCGGGTACAGCCACAGGGTCCCGGTGTCGTTGTCCCGGGCCACGATGTCCCGGTGACCGTCGCGGTCCCAGTCGGTCACGCCGAACGAGGTGAAGGAGTTCCAGCCCCAGCCGAGCAGGACGCGCGTCGTGCCCGGGACGCCCCGGGTGCCGGTACCGGGATGCAGCCACGGCTCACCGGTGCTGTCCTGCCGGGCGAGGACGTCGGGGTTGCCGTCGCGGTCCCAGTCGGCCACGCCGAGCGGGGTGTGCCCGGCCCAGCCGGTGCCGATCCGGACCGGTACCGCCTGGGGGTAGCCGCGCCGGCTGTCCCCCAGGTACAGCCACAGGGTGCCGGTGGCGTCCTCGCGGGCCACGATGTCCTGGTGGCCGTCCCGGTCCCAGTCGGTGGTGCCGAAGTGCGCGTACGGCAGCGCGGTGAGCTGGCCGAGCAGCCAGGTCCGGTTCGTGCCCGCCCCGACCTCGCTGTAGGAGGCGGCACCGGTGCAGCTCGCGCCCTTGAGCACCCCGGCCTGCACCAGGAGGCCGCCGGAGCGGACCAGCAGCGGGCTGCCGCTGTCGCCCTGGCACGGCCCCCGGTCCACCATGATCCGCTTGATCCCCAGGTTGTCGGGGGCCGGCGGGGTGATGGAGACGCCGACGAACTGCAACCGGCTGGGCAGCCGGCCGGAGCCGTCCCGGCCCCACCCGGTGGCGATGCCGTCGTCGTACGGGCTGAACGGGCCGCCCTGGACGCCGTCCCAGAGGTGGGCCTCGGCGGGGGTGGCGAGCCGGACCGGGGCGACGGTGGTCACCGGCGCGCTGAGTACGAGCAGCGCGACGTCGTTGTGCCCGCCGACGTACTGCGGGTGGCTGACGATCCGGGTGACCCGGCGCGGCTCGCCGCCGGTACCGGAGACGGTGTTGCCGACCCGCACGGACACGTCGACCAGGATGCGGTGCCGAAGGACCCCCACAGGAGCACCGTAAGTTACCAGACACCCGCTACCGGCGCGGACAGGAAGCGCCAGCAGATCATGGACACGTCGACACATCTACATGTTGCACGTCGGTTACCACGCCTCTAAGCTGCCGTGGGAGCGCTCCCGTACCGGCCTACCCGCACACCACCACCGGAATGAGACGGTCCCGATGAGACAAAACCCCCGCCCGTCGCGACGGAGCCTGCTCGCGGCCGGCGCCGTCTGCGCCCTGACCCTGGGCGCGTCGGCCCTGCTGCCCGCCGCGAACGCGATGGCCGCCACCGGCTGCGCCGTCACGTACACCACCAACAGCTGGTCCGGGGGCTTCACCGCCTCCGTCACCGTCAAGAACCTCGGCGATCCGATCAGCAACTGGACCCTGGGCTTCACCTTCCCCCACTCCGGGCAGCGGGTGGTCCAGGGCTGGTCGGCGACGTACGACCAGTCCGGCTCGGCCGTCACCGCGCGGAGCCTGAGCTACAACGGCTCCCTGGCCACCGGGGCGTCCACGACCATCGGCTTCAACGGGAGCTGGACCACCAGCAACCCGAACCCGACCTCGTTCACGCTGAACGGCACCGTCTGCACCGGCAGCACCACCCCCACCACCGCCCCGCCGACCACCCCACCCACGACGCCGCCGACCACGCCGCCCACCACCCCGCCGGTGACCACGCCACCGCCGGGCGGGCAGACCCCGGTGGCGATCAACGGCAAGCTCCGGGTGTGCGGGGCCAACCTCTGCAACCAGTACGGCAAGCCGATCCAGCTGCGGGGCATGAGCAGCCACGGCTTCCACTGGTTCCCGCAGTGCTACAAGGACCAGGCGCTCGACGCCATCGCCACCGACTGGAACTCGGACCTCTTCCGGATCTCCATGTACGTGCAGGAGGAGGGGTACGAGACCGACCCCGCCGGCTTCACCGCCCGGGTCAACGAACTGGTCGAGAAGACCACCGCCCGGGGCATGTACGCCCTGGTCGACTTCCACACGCTGACCCCCGGTGACCCGATGTACAACCTGGAGCGGGCGAAGACCTTCTTCGCGGCCGTCTCCGCCCGGCACGCCGCCAAGGACAACGTGATCTACGAGATCACCAACGAGCCCAACGGGGTGAGCTGGTCGACGATCAAGAACTACGCGGAGCAGGTCATCCCGATCATCCGGGCCAACGACCCGGACGCGGTCGTCGTCGTCGGCACCCGCGCCTGGTCCTCGCTGGGCGTCTCCGAGGGCGGCAACGCCACCGAGGTCATCAACAACCCGGTGAACGCCAGCAACGTCATGTACGCGTTCCACTTCTACGCCGCGTCCCACAAGGACAACTACCGGGCCGAGCTGGAGCGGGCCGCCGCCCGGCTGCCGATGTTCGTCACCGAGTTCGGCACCGTGGCGTACACCGGCGACGGGGCCGCCGACCTGGCCAGCAGCACCCAGTGGCTGGACCTGCTGGACCGGCTGAAGATCAGCTACGCCAACTGGACCTTCTCCGACAAGGCCGAGACCAGCGCGGCCCTGCGCCCCGGCACCTGCAACGGCACCCAGTTCACCGGGACGTCGGTGCTCACCGAGTCGGGCACCTTCATGCGCAACCGGATCCGTACCCCGGACAACTTCCCGACGAGCTGATCGGCGACGGCCTCGACCGTCCACCGCGCGGGCGCCCCGTCACCACGGGGCGCCCGCCCCTGTTCGTGGGGTCAGCGGGGAGCCCGGTGGCCGCGGACGAGGTTGAAGAGGTCCTCGTGGGCGTCGACGCCGCGGTCGGCGTGGAAGAGCTTGCGGGCCTCGCGGGCCTTGGCGTCACGCCAGTCGGCGGGGGCGGCGGCCAGCTCGGTGATGGCGGTGTGCAGCGCCTGCGGGCTGCGCAGCGGCACCACCCGGCCGAACTGGGTGGCGAGCACCGGGTACCGGCCGCCGGGCAGGTCGGTGGTGACCGACGGGACACCGCACATCATCGCCTCGGCCTGGACGATGCCGAACGACTCGGCCACCGACGGCAGGGCGAAGACGTCGATCGAGGCGTAGAAGTCGTCGATCTCCCGGCCGCGCAGCTCCCCGAGGACCTGGATGCGGTCGTCCGCGCCGATCTCGGCCCGGATGGCGGCGAGGTCGTCCCCGCCCATCACGGTCTTGTAGTTGCCGCCGATCAGCAGCCGGGCGTCCGGGTCGGCGATCTTCCGGAAGGCCCGGACCAGGTACGGGATGCCCTTGTCCTCGACGATCCGGCCGAGGAAACCGACGTGCAGGCCGCCCGTGCGACGGTACCGGGGCTGTCCGCCCCGACGGTCCAGGCAGGGCGCCGGGATGAACCGGTGCTCCTTGCGGCGCATCAGCGGCCAGAACTTCGACGCGTGGGCCTGGTCGTCGCTGTAGGCGACCACGGCGGCGGAGCGCCGCAGCGCCGCCCACGAGGTGACGTCGGAGGCGGCCACGGCGACCCGGTTGAGCAGGCCGGGCGGCAGGTACAGGTCGATGTGCAGCATGCTCACGATCGGCGTCGACCGGACGAGCTGGGCGACCACGGCGCCCTCGGCCATCGGCAGGTTGAGGTACAGCACGTCGGAACGGCGGGCGAGCTGGGCGACCAGCAGCGGGTACGCCGGGCTGATCTGCGCGCGGGTGATCTGGCCGAGCACCGGGGCGCGGTACACGTCCACCCCGTTGATCGTCTCCCGCCGCGGGGTGGAGCGGTCGTGCTGGCTGGTCACCACGGCCACCCGCCAGCCCCGGGCGGCCAGCCCCTCGGCGACGGTCTGGGCGGTGTGGGTCACCCCGCTCATGTACGGGGTGTAGTAGGTCAGGGCGACGGTCAGGTCGTACCGGGGCTCTGCGGGCTTCATCGGGTGGGGCGTCCTCTCTCGACGGCGGCGGGATGACGGTCGGTTACAGGGACACGACGGCGAGCTGTCCGGTGTGGTCGGACAGGCCGTCCGGCGGCACCATCCGGTACCGGTGGACGGTCACGTCGGTGGTGGTGAACAGCCAGTCGAGGCGCCACAGCGGCAGGCCGTAGCGGGCCCACGAGACCGGGTAGACCGAGTCCAGGACGGGGCTGGCGTCGACCAGCCGCTCCGGCAGGGTCCGCAGCAGGCGCATCGCCGGTGAGGTGTTGAGGTCCCCGGCGAGCAGCACCGGGTGCGGGTTGGCCTCGACGTCGGCGGCGAGGGCCCGGTAGTCGGCCCGCCGCTGGTCGTGGCGGGCCAGGGTGTCGTCGGCGGTGTCCGGGCGGCGGGCCGGCAGCCCGACCATCGGCACGTGCAGGTGGGAGTTGTAGACCGAGAGCACCCGCCCGCCGACGAGCAGGTCGGTGCGCAGCGTCTTGACCGTGTGGTACGCGGGCAGCCGGGAGTCGGCCGGCGGCAGGTCCGGCCACGGCCGCGCCAGGTGCGGGCGCAGGTCCACGGGGTGCTCCCGGACGATCGGGTACCGGGAGACGGTGACCAGTTCGCCGGAGGCGGCGACGTGGAAGCCGGGGAACTCCCGGCGCAGCCGATCCAGTCCGTCCACCGGCAGCGGGTCCAGCTCCGGCGTGAGGTACAGGTACTCCTGGAGCAGGTAGACGTCGGCGTCCTGGGCGTGCAGGTATCGGTAGAACCGGTCCGGGTCGCGGGTGCGCTCCCCGTTCGGCCCGATCGCCAGCAGTTCGTCCCAGTACCAGGTGTTCCAGGAGAAGACGGTGACCGCGTCCGGCGGGGCCGGGGGCGGCCGGTGCCAGAGGGCGGCGGCGTTGACGCCGTTGCCGGGCCAGCCCGCCACCAGCGCCGCCACCGCCAGCGCCGCGCCGACCAGCCGCGCCCGCCGGAGCGGGGCCACCGCGACGAGCAGCAACACGGGTACGGCGAGCAGGGCCAGCGGGGGCAGCAGGTCCGGCAGGTTCCACCACCACGCCCGGCCGGAGAGGAGCCGGTGCGCCAGCACGAAGATCAGCCACGCCCCGGCGGCGGCGAGCAGGAGCCGGGCGCCCCACCGCCGCCGGCGGACCGGTGGTGCGGGGGCCGGGTCGGCGACGGCGGTCATCCCGCGCCCCGGGCGGCGATCAGCAGCACCCCGGAGAGGGTGGCCCAGAGGGCCGCGTTGGCGACCATGACCGGATCACGGACCACGATCCGGACCGGGTTCTCGCCCGCGTCGTGGACCAGGACGAGCTGCAGGTACCGGAAGAGGCCGAAGATGGCCAGCGGGGTGAGCAGCACCGCCGCCACGGACGCGTACCCGGCCAGCGGCGCCTCGTCGCGCAGGTAGAGCAGGTAGCTGCCGGCGGTGAGCGCGGCGGAGAGCTGCATGAGCTGGTCGGTGAGCGGCACGGTGTACCCGCGCAGCGCCGGCCGGTGCACGCCGCCGCTGGTGCGCAGTTCCTGGCGCCGTTTGCCGAGGGTGAGCAGCAGGCAGAGGGTGAACACGGCGGTGAGCAGCCAGCCGGAGACGGTGGTGTCGGTGGCCAGGTACCCCTGGATGAGCCGCAGCGCGAACCCGCTGGCGATGAGGAAGACGTCGAGCAGGGGTACGTGCTTGAGCCCTAGGCAGTACCCGAGGTTGAGCACCAGGTACGCGGCGACCGGCCAGGCGGTGGCCGGGGTGAAGTGGGTGAGCACCCCGCCCAGCGACACCGCGACCACGGCCGCGAAGAGCACGGCGACCCGGGGCGAGATCCGGCCGGAGGCGAGGGGCCGGTGCCGCCGGGCCGGGTTGGCGGCGTCGCGCCGCCGGTCGATCAGGTCGTTGACCACGTAGACGAGCACGGAGGTGAGGATGAACGCGGTGACCGCCCAGACCAGGTTGGTCAGCGCGCCGCGCTGCCAGGACTGCGGGTCGAGCAGGGGCACCGAGACGACCAGGACGTTCTTGGGCCACTGGCCGGGTCGGGCCAGCCGCAGCAGCGCGCCGGCCAGGGTGCCGGCCGGCCGGATCGGGACGGCGTCGGTGGTGGGCGGGCCGCCGGCCGGCACCGCCAGCTCGGCCTGGACCGGGGGCATCAGAAGAACGCCTTCGCCACGCGCAGCGCCCCCTGGGACCAGGGTTCACGGCTGGTGCGGCCGGTCGCCGGCCGGTTCTCGCCCCGTCCGCGCTGCTCCCGCCACCAGCGGAAGGTCCGCAGCAGGGCGTCCTGGTTGGAGTACGCCGGGGTGAAGCCGAGCTGCTTGTGGACCTTGTCGGTGCTGACGTACGAGTCGGCGAGGAGCTTGTGCAGCAGCCGGTCGTACACCGGGGAGAGCCGGGCCCGGCGCAGCGCCTGGAGGGCGAGCAGGGCGGGCCGGGCGGGGATCGAGACCACCCGCCGGCGGTGGCCGGCGGCGTCGAGGACGGCCTGGAAGTCCTCGCGCAGCGTGCCGAAGTCGGCGGCGGCCACGTTGTACGTGTCGTTGGCGAGCGTCGCGTCGGCGGTGAGCACGACCCGGACGCACTCGGTGAGGTCCTCCACCGCGCACATCTGGATCCGCACGTCGCCCCGGCCGAGGATGGGGAAGTTGCGGCCCTCCTCGGCCCACTCGAAGAGCATGGCGAACAGGCCCATCCGCCCCGGGCCGAGGAAGGTCTTGGGGCGCAGCATCGGGACGCAGAGCCCGCCGTCGCGGAACTCCTCGGCGACCTCCTCGGCGGCGGCCTTGGCCCGCCCGTAGGTGTCCACCGGCTCCCGGGGGTGCTCCTCCGGGGTGGGGACCAGGGTGGGCAGGCCGTAGACGGCGGTGGTGGAGACGTGCACCACCCGGGGCACGCCGGCGTCCCGGGCGGCGGTCAGCACGGTCCGGGTGCCGTCCACGATCACCGAGTGGATCTCCTGCGGGGCGTAGCTGGGCAGCGCGGCGGCGCAGTGCACCACCGCGCCGGCCCCGGCGAACGCCGCGGTCATCGCGGCCCGGTCGCGAACGTCGGCGACGCTGGCGGTGACCCCGGGTTCGGCGACGGGACGCAGGTCGACGCCGTGCACCGGCAGCCCCTCGTCGCGCAGCCGGCGTAGCACGAAGCCGCCGAGCATGCCGCTCGCGCCGGTGACCACGGTCCGGCCCTCGGCTACCATGCCGCACCCACCTTCTCCCGGACGAATCCGGTGAGCAGCCGGCGCAGCCCCAGCGCCAGGGTGGCGTCCAGCGCCTGGAGGAAGTACTCCAGGTCGGCCGGTTCGATCATGAGCGTGGGGGCCACCATCAGCGGGTTCTCCACGTTCGGGCTGTAGTACGTCATGATCTTGTGTTCGCGGTAGAGGTGCGAGATCACCGACAGGGTGATCAGCTTGGTGCCGAACCGGGGGTCCTTGGTGAAGCCCGGCACCAGCTTGCCGGCCAGGTCCAGCAGCTTCGGGCCGCTGGCGAGGAAGACGCCGTGCAGCGAGCCCACCCCGGCGACCCGGTCGACGGCGTCCGGGTGCGCCTTGCGGAGCCGGTCCAGACCGGGGCCGAGGATCGACTCGACCTGCCGGGCCCGGCCCGGGAAGTCCTCCTCCACCACGACGTTGACCGCCTCGATCGCGGTGGCGGTCTCCTCGCCGAAGCCGTAGTACGTGGTGCTGTGCAGGATGACGTCGGAGAGCCGGTCGTACGCCTTGCGGAACAGCTTCTCCCGCGCGGTGTACCCGGAGATCGACGCCTTGCCCCCGCCGAGGGACTTGGAGTACACCAGGATGTCCGGCAGCAGCCCCTCGTACCGGGTGAAGTAGAAGAGGCTGCCGGTCTTGCCCCAGCCGGTGTACACCTCGTCGAAGATCAGCACGATGTCCTCGTCGGAGCAGAGCCGCCGCAGCTCCCGCAGCGCCTCCTCCGACCAGGAGCGCATGCTGGAGGCGCTGTACGGCTCGACCATCAGCGCGTACACGTCGGACGTGCCGTCCGGGCCCCGGCTGGCGTCCACCGCCGCGCGCACCGCCGCCACGTCCCCGTACGGGTAGATGACGGCGTTCGGCAGCCCGGGGAAGCGGAAGTGGTTCTCCGCCGAGCCGGTGAGGCTGCCCGCGCCGAGGGTCTTGCCGTGGAAGCTGATGTCGGCGCGCAGGATCGTCTGCCGCTTGCCGCCGTGGTACTTGTACGCCATCTTGATGGCGCCCTCGTTCGCCTCCGCCCCGGAGTTCGGGAAGTACGAGATGTTCAGGTCACCCGGGAGCAGCTCGGCGATGTTGTGGCTCAGCGCCGCCAGGTACGGCGAGAAGAACGCCTTGTGCACCTCCATCCGGCGCTCGGCCGCGAAGCGGGCGCGGGCGGCGAGGATCCGGGGGTGGTTGTGGCCGTGGTTGAGCACCCCGACCCCGCCGGAGAGGTCCAGCACCTTGCTGCCGTCGCGCATGTGGACCCAGGCCCCCTCGGCCCGCTCCACCAGTTCCCGGCCGAACCCGAAGGTGGTCATCAGCGACACCTGGGACTTGCTGACGTACCGGCGGTAGAGGTCGTGGACCTCGCGCACCGACAGCTGCTCGCACTCGTCAAGACCGATCAACCTGGGCATGCCCGTTCATCTCCCTCGTCTGCGCCGCATCCGCTGCGGACGACCTCCGGTGGACGACCTCCACCGCTGCCAGCGCCGCCCCGCCGAGCACCACCTCACCCACGGTGGTGACCAGTCGGCTCGCCACGGCCACCGCCACCGCCGAGGGCACCGGCAGCACCAGCGCCAACGCCCCCGACAGCACCGTCTCCCGAACCCCCAGACCGTCGGGCACCACGACGGCCAGCACACCGAGCACGCCCGCCAGCGCGAACGCCCCCACGCACAGCGGCAGCGACGCGCCCACGGGCGCCCCCATCGCCACCGCCAACAACCACAGGTGCAGACCGCTGACCAGCCAGGACAGCGTCTGCCAGCCGACCGCCACCCGGACCGCGCGGCCGGAGAGCGACCGGGCGGGCACGGGCCGGCGCAGCAGCCGCACCACCAGCTCCACCAGCCGGCCGAGCAGGTGCGGCCAGCCGACCAGGGCGAGCACCGGCAGGGCGGCCAGCACCAGCCAGGCCGCCCGGCCGCCGAGCACCTGGACGCCGGTGAGCAGGCCGACGGCCAGCCCGGTCAGGTGGACCAGGAGCGAGCTGAGCGTCCCCGCCACCAGCACCCGGGGCAGGGTGATGCCGTTGGCGGTGGCCACCTTCACCGCCGCGACGATGCCCGGCACCTTGCCCGGCACGTACTTGGCGAGGTAGCCGACGAAGAAGACCCGGGCCACCCGGGTCAGCGCCAGCGGCGGGCCGAGTTCGAGCAGGACCACCCGCCAGGAGAACATCCCCAGCAGCGGGCCGAGCGTCGCCACGGCCACCGCGCCGAGCAGGAACAGGGCGATCTCGGTACCGTCACGCCGGGCGAG
>NZ_LRQV01000083.1 GCF_001567585.1 Micromonospora rosaria | reverse complement strand
GCGACGGTCCCCCGGTCGGCGCCGGGGCGCAGCTCGACCCGGACCCCGTGCCGGGAGGCGAGCCGGGCGACCACGACCAGCCCCATCATCCGGGAGACGGCCACGTCCACCTGGGGCGGCGTGGCGAGCCGCTCGTTGAAGTCGAGAAGCTGCTCCCGGCTGATGCCGATGCCCCGGTCCTCCACGTACAGCGAGGCCTGCTCGCCGACCCGGCGGGCCTCCACCATGACCTGGGAGTCCGGCGGGGAGAAGGCGGTCGCGTTGTCGAACAGCTCGGCGACCAGGTGCACCAGGTCGTTGACCGCGTGCGCGGCGACCTCGATGTCCCGGTCGATCACGCCGAACTCGATCCGGGTGTAGTGCTCCACCTCGGACTGCGCCGCGCGGAGCACGTCGATCAGCGCGGCCGGCTCCCGCTGCACCCGGGTGGAGTCCGCCCCGGCGAGGACCAGCAGGTTCTCGTCGTTGCGACGCATCCGGGTGGCCAGGTGGTCGAGCTGGAACAGCTCGGCGAGCCGGTCCGGGTCCTCCTCGCCGCGCTCCAGCCGGTCCAGGTGACCGATCAGGCGGTCGACCAGGATCTGCGAGCGGCGGGCCAGGTTGACGAACATCGTGGCGACCGAGGCCCGCAGCGCGGCCTGCTCGGCGGCGGTCCGGACGGCCTCCAGGTGGACCGCGTTGAACGCCTCGGTCACCTGGCCGAACTCGTCCCGGCTGCGCACCGGCAGCGGCTCGGCGATCTGGTTGGCGAGCTGCGCCGGGGAGAGCTGGCCGGTGACCTGCGGGTCGCGCAGTCGGGACACCGCGTGCGGCAGGCCGTACTGGGCGACGTTGAGCGCGCCCTGACGCAGCTCGCGCAGGGAGCGGGCCATCGACCGGGCGACCAGGTACGCGAAGAGGATCGCCAGCAGCAGCATGCTCAGCAGCAGGCCGGTCTCAAAAAAGACCTGCCGTTGCACGTCGGAGCGGATGGCGTCGGCCTGGCGCACCACGTCCCCGTCGAGCTTGGCCTCGACGGTACGGATCAGCGCGGCGTTCGCGGTCATCGCCGCGTCCCACTGGTCCGCGCCGAACGGGGCGCCGGCCATGCTGTCCGTGCTGTTGCTCTTGATCCAGCCGTTGTACTTGTCCGCCTCCCGCCGGTCCGGGCCGGCGACGGTCTGGGTGTAGAACTCCTCCTCGGACTGGTTCGCGACCGTGAAGAAGCTCTCCAGGAACTGCTGCTGGCCGGTGCCGGTGGCGATGTAGTCCTCGCGCAGCGCCGGGGTGAGCGCCTGCTGGATCAGGGCCCGGTGCACCACCACCCGCCGCTTCGACAGCCACTCCTTGGACTGGGCGGTGGCGGCGGCGGCCCGCATCCGCTCGCCGAGGTCGTTGTCCCCGGCGAGTTGGGCGGCGGAGTCCCGGATGTCGAGCAGGTCCTTGATCAGCACCTCGTACGAGCGGACCGCGTCGGTCAGCTTGAGCCGGCCGTTGAAGACCTGGCTGCGGGTGCCGGGCAGGTCGGTGAGGTTCTGGTCGATCCGGTCGAGCAGGCCCTCCAGGTTGGCCGGCAGGTCGCCGACCTCGGCACGCTGCCGGGAGTACGGCACCTTCGCCCGGTCGACCTGCTGGTTGACCCGGTTGTACGCCTCCCGGTACTGCTCCTTGGGCGGGCCGGGGGCCGCGCCGAGCAGCAGGACGGCGGAGGTGCGCTCGTCCTGGAGGGAGTTGACCAGGTCACCCGAGTAGCCGGTGAGGTTGGCCAGGTCACCGGCGCGGTTGGCGTTGTTGAGCGTGTCCAGGTGGTCGATGAGACCACTCGTGCCGACGACCACCGTGGCGATGGTCGGCACGATCATGATCAGACCGAGCTTGGACCAGATCGGCATGTCGCGCAGGCGCCCGGTGGGACGCAACCGCGACAGGAACGAGCCCCCCGCCTTTGGTCGTTTGCTCACGTCACCGCCCTCGCGATCACAACTTTCGCGGCACTACCCCGGGCACCGCCCAGCGGCCGACCCGGCGGGTCGGACCTTCGAGATTCCATCACGCCGCCCCCTCAAAGAGAAAGCCCAGGCTGGCCCTTACGCGCGGTGTGATGAGATGTTGATGCAATTTGATCGCAATCCGTCTGGCCGGAGTCACCGAAAGTAATGGAACACCTTCGTCGCGTCGTCCTGCTCGCTGGCCCATCCGGCTCCGGAAAGTCGTACATAGCGCGACAAACAGGACTTCCTGTCCTCTGTCTGGACGACTTCTACAAGGATGGCGATGACCCTACGTTGCCATGGCGAAACGGGCGGGTGGACTGGGATTCCCCCGACTCGTGGAACGCCGCCGCAGCGGTGGAAACAATTGCCCGTCTGGTCCGGGACGGCAAGGCCGAAGTGCCGGTTTATGCGATCGGCGCGGACCGCCAGGTGGACACCCGGACACTGGACCTCACCGGATCGCCGCTTTTCGTGGCCGAAGGTATCTTCGCCGCCGAGATCGTCGCGGAATGCCGTCGTCGGGGGCTGCTCGCCGGGGCGTACGCGCTGCGCCGGCCACGGGGCGCGACCTTCCTGCGCCGGCTCGCCCGCGACCTCGCCGAGCAGCGCAAGGCCCCCCGGGTACTGCTCCGCCGGGGCGTCGCGCTGCTGCGCGCCGAGCCGGCCGTGCTGCGCCGGCAGACCGGCCTGGGCGCGGAGGCGGCCCGCGCCAGCGAGGTGCTCCGGCGGGTCGCCCACCTGCTCACCGGGCACCCGGCCCCGCCCGCCACGGACGACCTGCCGGGCCGGGGCCGGTGACGGGCCGGGTCAGGACCCGGCGAGCCGGCGGGCGTACGCCGGCTTGATCACCTCGTCGATGATCCGCAGCCGCTCGTCGAACGGGATGAACGCGCTCTTCATCGCGTTGATGGTGAACCACTGCAACTCCCGCCAGCCGTAGCCGAACGCGTCGACCAGCAGGGCCATCTCGCGGGACATCGAGGTCCCGCTCATCAGCCGGTTGTCGGTGTTCACCGTCACCCGGAACCGCAGGTCCCGCAGCAGCCCGATCGGGTGCTCGGCGATGGACGGGGCGGCCCCGGTCTGCACGTTCGACGAGGGGCACAGCTCCAGCGGGATCCGCTTGTCCCGCACGTACGCGGCCAGCCGACCGAGCACCGGCGGCTCACCCGGGGTGATGTCGTCGACGATGCGGACGCCGTGACCGAGCCGGTCCGCGCCGCACCACTGGATCGCCTGCCAGATCGACGGCAGCCCGAACGCCTCCCCGGCGTGGATGGTGAAGTGGAAGTTCTCCCGCTGGAGGTACTCGAAGGCGTCCAGGTGCCGGGTGGGCGGGAACCCTGCCTCGGCGCCGGCGATGTCGAAGCCGACCACGCCTGCGTCCCGGTGCCGGACCGCCAACTCGGCGATCTCCTGCGAGCGGGCGGCGTGCCGCATCGCGGTGAGCAGGGTGCCGACCCGGATCGGGGTGCCCGCCTCGGCCGCCGCCGCGCTGCCCTCGGCGAAGCCGGCCAGCACCGCCTCGACCACCTCGTCCAGGGTGAGGTCCCGCTCCAGGTGCTGCTCGGGGGCGAACCGCACCTCGGCGTAGACCACCCCGTCGGCGGCCAGGTCCAGCGCGCACTCGGCGGCCACCCGACGCAGCGCCGACGCGGTCTGCATCACGGCGACGGTGTGCGCGAACGTCTCCAGGTACCGCTCCAGCGAGCCGGAGTTGGCCGCCTCGACGAACCACCGCCCCAGCGCCTGCGGGTCGGTGGTGGGCAGTTCGTGACCGACCTCGGCGGCCAGTCCGACGACCGTCGCCGGTCGCAGGCCGCCGTCGAGGTGGTCGTGCAGCAGCGCCTTGGGAACCTGGACGATGTCCTCGTACGAGATTGCGGCCATGGGCAGACCCTAGTCAGCCCCGCCCGGCCAGTCGACGCGGCCACACCGTGCCGGCCGGCGCGACTGCGGCTGCGAGGATGTCCGGGATGGATCCGCACGTCGTCGCCCGCCTCCGCTGCCCGGTCTGCGCCGACCCGCTCGCCGAGGTCGACACCGGGCCGGCCCGGTCCCTGCGCTGCCCGCGCCGGCACAGCTTCGACGTGGCCCGGCAGGGCTACGTCAACCTGCTCACCGGCCGGGCCCCGCACGTCGGGGACACCGCCGACATGGTGGCCGCCCGGACGGAGTTCCTGGCCGCCGGCCACTACGACCCGATCTCCGCCGCGCTGGCCGACGCGGCGCGACGCGCCACCGCCACGCTCGGCACGACGGCCGCGCCCCGCACCACCGACACGCCCCGCGCCACGGCCACGCCCCGCACCCGGGGCGGCGGGTCGGCGTACCCGTTGGTGGTGGACGCCGGGGGCGGGACCGGCCGGCACCTCGCGGCGGTGCTGGCGGCGCTGCCCGACGCGGTGGGGCTGACCCTGGACGTGGCCAAACCGGCGCTGCGCCGCGCCGCGAAGGCCCATCCCCGGGCGGCGGCGGCGCTGGCCGACACCTGGCAGCGGCTGCCGCTCGCCGACGCCTCGGTCGCGGTGCTGCTTAACGTCTTCGCCCCCCGCAACGGCGCGGAGTTCCGCCGGGTGCTCGACCCGGGCGGGACGCTGCTGGTGGTGACCCCGGCCGACGACCATCTCACCGAACTGGTCGACACCCTCGGCCTGCTCCGGGTGGACCCGACCAAGGCGGACCGGGTCGCCGGCAGCCTGGCCGGTCATTTCGCCGAGGTGGACGCCACGGTGCTGCGCAGCCGGCTGGCGCTGACCCGCGCGGAGGTCGGCACCCTGGTCGGGATGGGCCCCAGCGCCTGGCACGCCGACCCGGGCCGGCTGGCCGCGCGGATCGCCGCGTTGGCCGAGCCGGTCCCGGTGACCCTGGCCGTCCGACTGGGCGTGCACCGCCCCCGCTGACCGGGGTGGGCTCAGGTGGAAACTGACCTGGGTGGGCTCAGGTGGAGAGGTCGACCTCTTCCCAGCCGGGCGGTTCGTCGTGGTACGGGCCGCGCAGGACCACCGCCCACTCCAGCGCCCAGCGCCGCTGCCCGATCGCGTTCGCGTCGACCGCCCCGGGCAGCACCCGACCGGCCTCCTCCAGCTCCAGGTAGGCCCAGTCCAGGCAGTAGTGCAGGTCGAGCAGGGCCGCCGCGTCGGCCGGGTGCTGCGGGACGGCGAGGACCCGGCCCCGCCACTCGTCGAAGGTCTCGCCCCGGGAGATCTGCGGCAGCCGGTCCACCAGCCGTTCGTCCACCGGCAGGCGCGGATCGAGCTGCTTACTCAGGCCCAGCACCCAGGCCAGCGAGAAGAGCGCGTCGTGGTGCAGCACGAAGGAGCGGTGGTCCCCCCGGCCGCCCACCACGAACTGCCACTCCGGCGGGGTGAGCATCTCCACCAGTTTCGAGCCGAGCAGCCAGCCCATCGCCGCGTCCGGCGGCATCCCGAAACAGCGGGCCAGGATCAGGTGCAGCACCGCGATCCGCGCCTCGATCTCCCCGGTGGGACGCAGCTCGATCTCGTCGCCGGGCTCCCAGACGAGCGGGAAGGTGCCCGGTGGCCGGGGCAACCCCAGCCGGTCCAGCTCCTCCAGGCTCGCCTCACGCACGGCCCGCGGATCGGGGGCGAGTACGGTCACTGCTGAAGACCCCTGTCTGACGTCGTACCGGTGCCGCTCACTCCCCCCTGGGCAGGGAGGATAGCCGCCTCCGGTGACCGCGCGAACGCCGCCCCGCTCAGCCGATCCGCTCGATGACCAGCGGCGCGACCTGCGGCGGCGTGGCCGAGACGCGGACCGCGCGGGAGGCCTCGGCGAGCGCGGCGGGGATCCGCTGGGCGTGGTCGGCGCGCAGCTCGAACAGCGGCTCACCGACGCGCACCGGGTCGCCGGGGCGCTTGTGCAGCACCACCCCGGCGGCGGCACTGACCGGGTCCTCCTTGCGGGCCCGCCCCGCGCCGAGCCGCCACGCGCTCACCCCGATGGCGTACGCGTCCACCTCGGCGACATACCCGTCGGTGTCGGCCAGCACGACCTCCACCTCGTTCGCGGTGGCCAGCGGCGCGTCCGGGTCGCCGCCCTGGGCCCGGACCATCGCCCGCCAGGTGTCCATCGCCCGGCCGTCGGCGAGCGCGGCGGCCGGGTCGGCGTCGGGCAGGCCGGCGGCGGCGAGCATCTCCCGGGCCAGCGCGAGGGTCAGCTCCACCACGTCGGCGGGGCCCCCGCCGGCCAGCACCTCGACCGACTCGGTGACCTCGACGGCGTTGCCGACGGCCCGCCCGAGCGGGGTGGACATGTCGGTGAGCAGGGCGACCGTGCGCACCCCGTGCGCGCCGCCCAGCTCCACCATGGTCCGGGCCAGCTCGCGGGCGTCCGCGACGGACTTCATGAACGCCCCGGAGCCGACCTTGACGTCGAGCACCAGCGCCCCGGTCCCCTCGGCGATCTTCTTGCTCATGATCGAGGAGGCGATCAGCGGGATCGCCTCGACGGTGCCGGTGACGTCGCGCAGCGCGTACAGCTTGCGGTCGGCGGGGGCGAGGCCCGAGCCGGCGGCGCAGATCACCGCGCCGACGTCGCGGAGCTGGGCGAGGAACTCGTCGTTGCTCAGCGCGGCCCGCCAGCCGGGGATCGACTCCAGCTTGTCCAGGGTGCCGCCGGTGTGCCCGAGGCCGCGCCCGGAGAGCTGCGGGACCGCGCCGCCGCAGGCCGCGACGAGCGGGGTGAGCGGCAGCGTGATCTTGTCACCGACCCCGCCGGTGGAGTGCTTGTCCACGGTCGGCCGGGAGACCCCCGACAGGTCCAGCCGCTCGCCGCTGGCGATCATCGCGGCGGTCCACCGGGCGATCTCCGGGGCGGTCATGCCGTTGAGCAGGATCGCCATCGCCAGCGCCGACATCTGCTCGTCGGCGACCAGACCCTTGGTGTACGCGTCGACCACCCAGTCGATCTGCCCGTCGGTCAGCACCCCCCGGTCCCGCTTGGTGCGGATCACGTCAACGGCGGTGAACGCGCTCATCAGTTGTCCTTCTCCAGTCGTTGCGGGGCACCGGTCGGCACGGGGCCGCCGGTCGTCACGGGACGCCCGCCACCGGCGTGGTCACCGGCCCGTGGCCACCGGTCCGTGGTCACCGGCCGCCGGGCTCAGCCCGCCCAGCGGGTCGGGATCTCCAGCGGCGGGTCGCCCTCGCCGGCCCAGAAGATGGTGCCCGAAGCGTCGACCACCACCACCCGGGGCGTCCGGGCCAGCCCCCAGGTGATCGCCTCGGCCGGCTCGTCCCAGCTCGGGCCCTCCTCCAGCACCCCGGTCTCGGCCCCCTCGGTGTCCCCGGCGGACCGCTCCCAGTACGCCGTCCAGACCTGCTGCCCGGCGGAGAGGTCGGGGTGGACGAAGACGGTGCCCCGGCCCCGCCAGGCGGCCAGCCGGTCCGGCACCACCGGCACCGGGCGTTCCCCGGTGACCGCCTCCAGGTCGGCCACGTCGAAGGCGTGCGGCAGCAGCTCCGCCATCCGCAGCGGGCCGCCCCTCGCCTCGATCAGGCACTCCGGCCCGCCCTGCTCCCAGAGCAGTTGCCGGCACCGGCCGCAGGGCATCAGCGGCTCACCGGTGGCGTCGACGCAGGAGAGGGCGACCAGCCGGCCGCCCCCGGTGGCGTGCAGCGAGGAGACCACGCCGCACTCGGCGCAGAGCACCACCCCGTACGCGGCGTTCTCGACGTTGCAGCCCACCACGATCCGGCCGTCGTCGACCAGGGCCGCCGCCCCGACCGGGAACTTCGAGTACGGCACGTACGCGTGCCGCATCACCTCGGTGGCGGCGGCGCGCAGTCGCTCCCAGTCGATCTCGGTCACCCCTCCATTCTGCCCACTCCCGCCGATCATCGGGAGTGCGGGTGCCCGGACAGGCCGCCCCGACCGACGGAGGGAACACCGCGCCCGCCCGCCGGGCTCACCGGCCGCCCACCTCGGCCAGCCGGCGTGCGCTCACCGGCTGCCCAGCTCGGCCAGGCGGCGCGGGCTGACCTCGACCAGGGCACCCGCCACCGCGGCCAGGTCGGCGCTGCCCGCGACACCGATCGCCCGCTTGACGGTCAGCAGGGCGTCGTCGCGGCGGAGCAGGTGCGCGGTCGTCCCGTCCCCGTCGCGTACCCAGTGGTCGGCGGCGACCGGCCGGCAGGGCTGCGAGGGCGGGACCGGCAGGTCCGGCACGGGGAAGTCGAATGGGCCGCAGCGCTGCGGCGGCCGGAAGTCCGCCGGCAGCCGGACCGTGGCGATCACGACGTTCCGGGAGCCGTTCGTCACCATCGTCGACACCCGCTCCCGGTCGCGGACCACCACGCCGGTCACCCGCCAGCCGGCCAGATCCGGCACCAGCAGCGGCAGCGCGGCAGCGGTCAGCCGCCGCTCCAGGTCCGCGCGCTGCGTCGACCGGTCCAGCACCGGGGCGACCGCGTGCGGCACCAGCAGGGCAAGGATGAGCGGTACCCGGACGGCCGCCCGGAGCGGGGCGAGTATCACCGCGACCCCGGCGGCGAACCCGGCCGCGCCGAGCAACGCCGCCAGCCCGACCGGGGGCGGCACCCAGCCCGGGTGGAACGCCTCGTACAGCAGCAGGGCCCCGGCGGTGGTGACCGCCCCGCAGCCGGCCGCGCCGGCAGCCCGGGGCGCCCGAGCCCACCGCAGCGCCCCCCACCCGACGGCGGTGACCAGCAGCGGCCAGATCAGCAGCAGCGGCAGGCGCGGGCTGAGGCACGCGCCGAGGCTCTCCGCCGGCAGGCAGGTCTGCCGCAGGCGCGCCTCCGCCTGCCAGAGCCCGGCGAAGGCGGCGGCACCGGCGGCGCCCACCCCGGTGGCGACGGCGGTACCGGCCGGCATCCTCATCGACGTCTCCTGGTCGTGGTCGGGGTTCGTCCGGGCCGGACGAACCCCGACCACGGGTTCACCAACGGTAGTTGTACAGCGCCAGGTAATCGTTGAGGATGCCGGCGTATGCCTGGTTGCCCTCCTTGTTCGGGTGCATCGACTCCATGCTCAGCCACTGCTTGGGGTCCCCGTCGTCGTCGACGATCAGGTCACCCGGTTGGGGGCCGTTGACGTAGGCGTCGACGCTGCACATCCCGTGGCCGGCGAAGACGCTCCTCGGGTCCATCCCGTGGACACGGTTCGCCGCGTCCGAGGGGAGCGCGGAGCTGACCAGCATGTCGGCCATCTGGTTGAGGAACGTGGTCTCCGCCTGCGAGATGCCGAACACGACGCCCGCCACCGGGATGCCGACCTCGCAGTGCGGTTCGAGCAGGTGCGGGTACCCCATCACGAAGATCCTGGCATTCGGCGCGCGGACCCGGATCTGCCGGACCACCTCCCGCACCGAGTCCCGGACCTGTCCGGTGATGAGCCTCTCCTGGGCGTCGGTGAGCGACTCGCTGTCACCCTCCATCGCGTACTGCCCGTCGGCACAGTTGAGGGCCTTGGCGCAGGCCATGCCGACGTCGGTGAAGCGGGCGTCGTTGCCACCGATGGAGAGCATCACCGCCGTGGTGTCGGGGGTCAGCGAACCCTGGTCGATCTGGCTGATCTCGCCGTACTGCCCCTCGGCCCGCCGGCCCTGCCAACTGCCGCCGGTGAGCAGACTCGGACTCATCAGGTTGTGCGCCCGCGCGCCGCTGCACGCGGCGAACTGCGCGTCGATGGCGGGATCGTGTCCGGCGGCCAGGGCGCCGATGGTGGCCGGCGCGCCGGGGATGGTGGCCCGCTGGGACCAGGCGTGCGGGCTACGCCGACAGGAGTTGCGCCAGGCCCGGTCGTCGCCGTACTGGTTGCTCACGCGGGTGTAGTCCCCGCTGCCCTCGCCCGAGGAGTACGAGTCGCCGAGCGCCACCACGAAGTGCCGGGGCTTGGCGTCGAGCGGCTGGACGGCGAGGGCGTCCCAGGCCACGTCCTGGATGCCGGTGCCGTCCAGGGTGAAATTGCTCAGCTCCACCTTGGGCGCACCGCTGCCGGTGAAGTCGAAGACGCCGAGGTTCACCCACGTGTTCGCCTCCCACTGGGTGGGGATCACCCGGTGCTCGGTGGCCCCGTCCGGCCGGTGGATGACGTACCGAGCCTGCCGGGTGTGCGCGCCGTGGTCCGGCATGTGCGCCCAGACGCGGGTCCACTTGTTGGTCGGGTTGATGGTCCAGGTGCCGGTGACCCGGTAGGTGGGCCGTTCCGCCTGCTTGTAGCTGTGGCTGAACCAGAAGTGGCCGCCGAAGCCGGCCCCGATCTGGTGGAAGTCGACCTTGCCCGGGTTGACCACGTCGCCGTCGGGCTGGGTGTGGCTGGCGAAGTTGATCGCGAATCGGCCGCCCCGGGTAAAGGTCGGCCGGCAGCCCTCCGCGCCCAGCGCGACGGTGGTCTCGATGTCGTCGATGATCCGCGCCCCGGCGGGCAGCCCCTGCACCTTGCAGGTGCCGTCCGCGTTGACCGGGGTGGGGTGGATGTTGTCGCCGGTGTTAGCGAACGGCCGGGGCTCGACCGTGGTGTACTTCCGGTTCTCCTGCCCGCAGTTGACAAGGCAGTCGGTCCAGGTGATCGGACCGTTCCACCAGCACCGGAGGTCGTCGCGCTGGCAGGCGCCCGCCTTGGTGGTCGGGTACTGCCCCGGGACCTTCGGCGGCAGCGTCTCGTCGCAGTCGTTGACGTTCGGCTCGCAGAACGTGTACCGGGCTGCGTGCGCCACATCCGGGTTGCGGGCCAACGCCGTGACGTACGTCGTGGTGTAGGCCTGGCTGCGGTAGTTGTAGCGGATCAGGGAGGTGTAGGCGAAGCCGATCACTCGCTCCGGGTACGACCAGTGGTTCGGGTGCTTGGCGTTGTCGTAGCCGATGTCGTCGTCGACGATCTTGTTGCCGTTGGAGTCGTAGACGTCCAGCGGGGCGGTCAGGAACGCTTGCGGTCGGCCGGGTAGTCGGTGTTCGCCGGGTTGTTGGCCCAGCCGACCCCCCACGGCTCGCTCGGCGACTGCGGGTTCGGCGCGTAGAAGCCGGTGTTGTACGCCCAGATGGCGAACCACCAGTTCTCCAGGTACTTCGGGTCACCGCCGTTGGCGATCAGGCCGGCGCCCCGGGTCTGGTTCCACTTGTCCTGAAGGATGCGCAGGCCCGCCGCCACGTTGGTGGCGTAGTCCGTGGCGACCGCCTGCTGCTTGGTCGCGTCCCAGACCACCCCGGCGATCGTCTTGCCCCGGTCGGACAGCCGCATGCCCGAGGTCACCTGGCCGGCCCCGTACCCACAGTCCGGGTGCGGCTGCGCGGTCTCGTCAAAATTGATCTTGTTGAAGTCCGGGTTCTGGAGGTCCAGCCCGTAGTAGCCCAGGCTGGTCAGCGGGTTGCCCACCGACACGTCGACGGCGTGGCGGCTGGCCTGCCAGAGGTTGGACTCCTGGGCCAGGATGCCCAGGAAGATCTGCGCCGGCACGTAGCCGCCGCCGAGCAGCGGCATCGACGGGAACATGCCCTGCGGCGAGTACGCCGCCATGCCGTTGTTGTTCCAGTTCGCCGGGCGCTGGAAGGTCAACTGGTTGCGGATCGCCAGGTTGGCGGCCCACTCCATCTGCGCCACGGTCGGCTGGTAGACCTGCATCGTCGGGTCGTTGCGGGAGATCGCGCAGGCCCGGTCGGGGTCGTGGGGGACGTCGGGATTGCCCACGCTGGCGACGCGCCGGGCCCCCGCCGCCGGTCCCACGGCGAGGGCCGGCGACGACCGCAGCCCGGCGGCGGAGAGACGCGGCTCGACGGAGAAGTCGAGCGCCACGGCGGTGCGGGTCCGTCGGGTCCGCAGCTCGACCCGCTCCGCCCGGTCGCTCGCCGGCCGGTCGGACAACTGCCCGGCGGCCTCCCGGCCGGTGGTGGCCCGCTGCACCAGCAGGGCGCCGGTGGTCGACACGTCGGAGTCGGGCACCCCGTCCACGGCCCGCCAGCCGCGCGGCAGCCGCCCGGCCGTACCGGCCTCGGCCCGGCTGCCGACGGCGAAGACCCGGCCCCCGGCCCCCGGACGCAGCTTGACCTCGCCCATCGGCACCGACCCGTGGTCGGTGACCCGGCCGGCGGCGAACCGCTTGAACTCGGTCCGGCCGTCCCGGACCAGTTGGAACGCCACCGCGTCCGGGCCGTCGGCGAGCAGCCGGAACGGGGCGCCCGCCGTGGGCGCCAGCCGGGTCAGCCGGCCGCCGGAGCCGACCCGGACGAGGCCGTTGCCCTTCGAGCCGATTACCTGATCGCCGACGGGCAGGGCCGAGGAGACCTGGCCGGCGGCTCGCCGGCCGCGCGCCGGACGGTCCGGCCGGGCCGCGTCCACCGTACCGAGCCAGGTCCGCGCCGGGTCGCCCGGCCGCGCCGGCAGCTCCAGCCGGGACAGCACGACCCGCTCCCCGCTGCCGCAGCCGGGGTTGTGGTACGCCAGCGACACCCGCTCGGACAGCTTCGTCACCGCGCCGGTGGCGAGGTCGACGACGGCGGCGAAGCCGCCCCGCTGCATCAGCAGTTCGCGGTTGGTGAAGGTCCGGGGCGCGTAGACCACCACCGCCCGGCGGCCGGAGCCTGTCACGCACGCTTGGCCGATCCACTGGTCGGTCTCGAAGCCGGGCTCGGCAAGGGTGGCCGCGGTGCGCCAGGCGTACGCCTGGTCCTCGTCGGCGACGAGCAGGTGGAACCCGGTGGCGTCACCGGAGGTGGTGACCACCCGGTCGGTGGAGGTCCGCCACCCGGCGCCCAACCGCCGGTCGGGCTCCTGGACCCGGTCGGTCCCGGCCGGTGGCCGCCGGGGTCTGTCGTCGTCGGCCGGCGGGGCCGCCCCGGTCGCACCGGCCTGGCCGGTGGTGCCCGGGGCGGGTCTCGCGGTCGCGGTGGACGGGGTCAGGAGGGTGGCGGCACAGATCAGCACCACCGACGCGGCTATCGACCGCTTCATGCTCACCTCACGCAGACGAAGAGGGCTCTGCGTGCAGGTTGGCCCCAACCGTCACCGCCGGATCACCGTCGGCTCATCGCCGCGACGCGCGGCGGGCCGTACCCGGACGTGTCCGGGTACGGCCCGCGTGGTCGACCGCGCCGGTCAGCCCTTGATGTACGGCTTGCCGTCGGCGGCGGGCGCCCGGACCCGGCCGACCAGACCGGCCACGGCCAGGATCGTCGCCAGGTACGGCAGCATCGCCAGGAACTGGCTGGGGATGATGCTGTTGATCGCGCCGAGGTAGGTGCCGAGCTGGTCGGCGAAGCCGAAGAAGAGCGCCGCGAGCAGCGCCCCGGTCGGGCTCCACCGGCCGAAGATCAACGCGGCCAGGGCGATGAAGCCCTTGCCACCGATCATGTTCTTGGTGAACGAGTAGAGCGCCAGCGTGTACGACGCGCCGCCGATGCCGGCGACCACCCCGGCGAGCAGCACGTTGCGGTAGCGCACCCGCAGCACCTTGACGCCGAGGGTGTCGGCGGCGGTGGGGTGCTCACCGACCGACCGGGTCCGCAGGCCCCAGCGGGTCCGGAACAGCGCGATGTGCAGCACCAGCACCAGCAGCAGGCCCAGGTACAGGAAGATGTTGCCGCGGAACAGCGCCGGGCCGAGCAGCGGGATGTCCGACAGCAGCGGGATCTCCCAGTTGGAGAAGCGGGGCGCGCTGTTGTAGCGGGCGGCGTCGGTCTGCATCAGCCGCTCGTAGAGGAAGCCGGTGACCCCGACCGCCAGCAGGTTGAGCACGATGCCCATGACCACCTGGTCGACCAGGTACCGGATGGCGAAGACGGCCAGCAGCAGCGAGATGAACGCGCCGCCGAGCGCCGCCGCGACCAGCCCCACCCAGACGCTGCCGGAGATGCTGCCGAACAGCGCCCCGCTGAAGGCGCCCATCAGCAACTGCCCCTCGATGGCCACGTTGACCACGCCGGAGCGTTCGCAGAGCACCCCGGCCAGCGCGCCGAAGATCAGGGGCAGGGCCAGGATGAAGGTGCCCCGGACGATGTTGACCAGGGGCATGAAATTCTGCCCCGGCTGGGCGTCGGAGATCTGCCAGCAGAGGAAGGAGAGCACGAAGCCGACCAGGCCGACCCCGAGCACCAGGGTGAACCAGCGCTTCGGCAGCCCGACCAGCATCGCCGCGCCGGTGGCCACGGCGACCAGCCCGAACAGGACCGCGCCGAGCGTCCCGTGGATCGACAGGGCGGCCCCGGCGGAGTCCTCGCTGAGGGTGAAGCGGGCCTGCTCGCCGGTGGCCAGCGACCCGAACAGCACCGCGCCGACCAGGCCGAGCCCGACCAGCACCGACCCGACCTTGCGGGTACGGGTCCAGAAACCCTCGTCGACCGGGGCGACCGCGACGTCCTCGACAGCCATGGTGGACATGATTGTCACCAGCCCTTCGCCAGGCTCGTCTGCAACCGCGCCGCGCGGGCGGCCCGGAGCTGGAAGATCGCCTTCACCAGGGCCGGTGCGGCGATGAAGATGACGATCAGCGCCTGGAGCACGGTGCCCAGTTCCAGCGAGATCCCCGCGTAGGACTGCATCCGGTTGCCGCCGGCCTGGAGCGCGCCGAAGAGCAGCGCGGCCAGCGCCACCCCCCACGGTTTGACCCGGCCGAGCAGGGCCACCAGGATGCCGTCGAACCCGATCTGGGCGACGATCAGCGGGGTCAACGCGGTCGCGGTGGAGCCGAGGACCATGGTGGAGCCGCCCAGGCCGGCCAGGACGCCGGCGAAGACCATGATCAGCACGTACGTCCGGGTGACGCTGATCCCGGCGGTCCGGGCGGCGTCCGGGTTCGCGCCCACCGCGCGCAGCTCGAAGCCGAGCGTGGAGCGGTTGAGCAGCCAGGCCACCGCCCAGGTGGCCAGCACGGCCAGGATGATGCCGGAGTGCGCCCGCAGGGTGTCGCCGAAGAGCCGGGGCAGTTGCGCCGAGGCGTCCACCGGCCGGCTGATCGCGTCGGTCCGGTTCGGGTCCTGGACGCCATTCTGCACGATCAGCCAGGTCAGGAAGTACATGGCGATGTAGTTGAGCATGATCGTGTTGATCACCTCGTGGGCGCCGGTTCGGGCCTTGAGGATGCCCGGGATGAAGCCCCAGATCGCCCCGCCCAGGGCACCGGCGAGCACCGCGACGGCCAGGTGCAGCCCCGGCGGCAGCGGCAGCAGGAAGCCGGCCAGGGCGGCCAGGATGACCCCCATGGTGGCCTGCCCCTGGGCGCCGATGTTGAACAGGCCGCCCCGGAAGGCCAGCGCCACCGACAGGCCGGTGAAGACCAGCGGGGCGGTGTAGGTCAGGGTCTCCGAGATCGGGCTCATCGCCGCCTGGAAGCCGACCGCGCCGGGGTCGAAGACCGCGCCCCGGAACATGTTGGCGTAGGCGTCGCTGACCAGCGCCCAGCTCGCCTGGAGGGCGTCACCGGGCCGTGCGGTGAAGTAGCTGTAGGTGGCGACCACCTCGGGGTCAGAGACGATCATCAGTACCGCGCCGACGACCATCGCCAGGAAGAGCGAGAGCAGGGTCACCGTGAAGGTGTTGGCGGCCCAGAGGTTCTCCAGGAAGGCCTGCCCGAGCGAGGGTCGCCGCGGCGGCTCCGGGGAGCCGGGGGTGGTCGCCGGCTCCGCCGACCCGGTGGTGCCGAGGGCGGTCCGGGCGGCCGGTGTCTCGGTGGCCGGTTCCTTGTCCGGCGACCCCGAGGGGGGAACTGCGTTGCTCATGCCTCGTCCTCGCTACCAGGGACCTCGGCCGTCGTACCGCCGTCGGTCGCCGTGCCGTCCTCGGTCGCCGTGCCGGGGGTGATGCCGGCCATCAGCAGGCCGATCGCCTCCCGGGAGGTGTCCGGGCCGACGATGCCGATGATCCGGCCCCGGTACATCACCGCGATCCGGTCGGCGAGCGCGAGCACCTCGTCCAACTCGCTGGAGACCACCAGGACGGCGGTGCCGATGTCCCGTTCGTGGATGACCCGGCTGTGGATGAACTCGATGGAACCGACGTCGACGCCCCGGGTCGGCTGGGCGGCGATGAAGAGCTTCAGCGGCCGGGACAGCTCCCGGGCGACGATCACCTTCTGCTGGTTGCCGCCGGAGAGGGTGCCCACCGGCGCCTCGGCCGAGGAGGTCCGGACGTCGAACTGGGCGATCCGCTCCCGCGCCGACTTCGTGATCTCGTCGAGCCGCAGGGCCAGCCCGCGCCCGAACGGCGGCCGGTCGTAGAGGTCGAGCACCAGGTTCTCGGCGACGCTGAACTCCTTGACCACCCCGTCAACGCTGCGGTCCTCGGGGACGTAGCCGACCCCGGCGCGGAGCACCTTCTTGGTCGACCAGCCGTCGACCTGCTGGCCGTCGAGGGTGACCGTGCCGGCGAGGAGCGGGCGCAGGCCCATGATCGCCTCGATCAGTTCGGTCTGGCCGTTGCCCTGCACCCCCGCGATCCCGAGGACCTCGCCCGCGTGCACGGTCAGGTCGACCCCGTCGACCGCGCGGACCTGCCGGTCGTCGTCCACGACCAGGCCGGCGACCTCCAGCACCGGCCTGCCCGGGTTCGCCGGCTGCTTCTCCACGGTGAGCCGGACGCTGCGCCCGACCATCAGGGCGGCCAGCTCGTCCCGGCTCGCCTCCGGGGAGGCGGTGCCGACGGTCCGGCCGCGCCGGATCACGGTGATCCGGTCGGCGATCGCCTTGACCTCGCCGAGCTTGTGGGTGATGAAGACGATCGACTTGCCGGCGGCCTTCAGCGCCCGCATGACCGTCAGCAGTTCCTCGGTCTCCTGCGGCGTCAGCACCGCCGTCGGCTCGTCGAGGATGAGCAGGTCGACGTCGCGGGTGAGCGCCTTGACGATCTCCACCCGCTGCTGGATGCCGACCGGCAGGTCCTCGATGATCGCGTCCGGGTCGACCCGCAGGTTGTACCGCTCGGAGACCTCGGTGACCTCCCGCCGGGCCCGGCGCCGGTCGAGGAAGCCGGCGATGCCGCCCCTGACCTGCTCCGCCCCGAGCATGATGTTCTCGGTGACGGTGAAGACCGGCACCAGCATGAAGTGCTGGTGCACCATGCCGATCCCGGCCGCGATCGCGTCGGAGGGGCCCTTCAGCTTCAGCGGCCGGCCGTCGACCAGGATCTCGCCCTCGTCGGGGTGGTAGAGCCCGTAGAGCACGTTCATCAGGGTCGACTTGCCCGCGCCGTTCTCACCGAGCAGGGCGTGGATCTCTCCTGGCTCCACCGTCAGGTCGATGTGGTCGTTGGCGACCAGGTCACCGAACCGCTTGGTGATGCCGCGCAGTTCGAGTCTCAGCGCAACCTCCGGGGTGCGAGCGGGGGAATGGTGCAGGGTTGCCGGCCGGGTCGGGCACGGCGCCGACCTGCGGAGGAGAGGTCGGTGCAGATCGGCCGCTCCGGCGGTGGGGCAGGAGTGCCCGCAGCGACCGGAGCGGCCGGATCGGCGTACCTGTGGCTCCCGGCCACCACCGGTGATCGTCTCAGCGGTGGTGGCCGGGACGGGTCACTTCGGCTGCGCGGCCGAGGTGACCTTGATGGTGCCGGCGGCGATGTCCGCCTTCAGCTTGTCGACCTCGGCCTTCAGCTCGGCCGGGACCTTGCTGTCGAAGTCGTGGTACGGGGCCAGGCCGACGCCGTCGTTGGCCAGGTTGCCCAGGTAGCCCGGGTCGGCCGAGAGCTGCTCGCCACCGGCGGCCTTGACCACGGCCTCCTTGACGGCGTCGGCGATGTTCTTCACCACGGTGGTGATGATCGCCGGGCAGTTCTGGGTGCTCTCGCAGCCGTCGACGTCCACCCAGATGGTGTTGTACTTGCCGTTGGAGGCCTGGGCGGCACCGGTGGTGCCGAGGCCGGCGCCACCGGCGACCGGCATGATGATGTCCGCGCCCTGGGCGACCAGCGCGTCGCTGACCTTCTTGCCCTCGTCCTGCTTGATGAAGTCGTTGGTGAAGGAGCCGTTCTGGGAGGCCTTGTCCCAACCGACGACCTTGACGCTGCCGCTCTTGGTCTGGTTGTAGTGGGCCACCCCGTCGACGTAGCCGTCCATGAAGATCGTCACCGGCGGGATCTTCATGCCGCCGTAGGTGCCGACCGTGCCCGACTGGGTCATCCCGGCGGCCAGGTAACCGGCGAGGAAGCCGGCCTGGGCGGTGTCGAACTGCATCGGGTAGACGTTGGTCTCCGGCAGCTTCGCGTCGACGATGCCGAACTGCTGGTTCGGGTTCGCCTTGGCGATCTTGCCGGTGGCCTCGGCCATCAGCCCGCCGACGGCGAGGATGAAGTCGCACTTCTGGTTCACGTACTGCGTCAGGTTCGGCTCGTACTCGGCCTCGGCCTTCGACGGCACGTACTTGATGTCGATGTTGCCGTTCTCCGCCTTGGCCGCCTCCAGGCCCTTCCACGCCGAGGCGTTGAAGGACTTGTCGTCGATGCCGCCGACGTCGGTCACCATGCAGGCGCTGTACTTCGTCTCACCGCTGCCGGCGCTGTTGTTCTCCTCGGGAGCCTCACCACACGCGGCGGCACCCAACACGAGCCCACCCGCCGCGACGACGGAGGCGATCCGCATCCCACGCACAGAGCGCAAGACGTCTCCCTTCCCATTGCACACCGCGCCAGAAGCGGTGGCTGCCCTTTGAGGCCGGCCTGCGCCATGCCGCCGGCGGTTCACGTTACGGACGCGAAGCGTACGCCCGCGTCCACCCACCGGCCGACAATCGTGCACGACTGTTGAACGCTCGTTACCCCTACGTAACCCTTGGGTGGGGGAAATCACTGCCGCCGCCGGTCACCGGCCGGCCGGGCGTCCCGGAAGTCCGGTTGCCCGACCCGCCGGAGGGGCCGTACGGGTCACCGCCAGAAGACCGCCACAGCCGCGTTGACCAGGGTCAACACCAGGATCGCGAGGAAGTGCCCCCGGTGCACCGACTCCCGCTTGCGGGAGAAGAACACCATGACGAAGATCAGCAGCGCGATGACCGCCTTGGTAACAAGTTTCGCCGGGGAGGGCTCGTCCCCGTCCCGCAGCGGGGCGGAGAGACCGAGACCGGTGACCACCTGGATCACCGCGCCCCAGAGCATGGCCGCGTTGATCCGCAGCCGTGCGCTGAGGTACTGCGCGATCCCGCCACCGAGCAGCAGGCCGAAACCGATCAGGTGCAGATAGAGAAGTACCAGCCGAAGAGCTTCCATGCCGACCATCCTCCCCCATCAACGACAGCTCGTAGTAGACGGCCCACCGGCTGAGCTCATACCGTGATCTCCACCGGCCGTCCGGCCCGGAGGCCGTCGGCGACCCCGGGGGTACGGCGACGCCCGGTCGGGAGACCCCGACCGGGCGCCGTCCACCGTCCGCCGCGTCACCTGCGGGGCGACGGGCGGGTCAGGTCACTAGTTGAGCTTGACCGTACCGGTGATGTTGGTGTTCTTGATGGTGGTCTTGGCGCCGACGGCCTTCAGACCCCCGTTGACGGTGGTCTCGACCAGGTTGACCAGCTCGGAGCCGTTGGCGTTGATGTCACCGTTGAGGGTGCTCTTGTACACGATCAGGCTGCCGCCGTTGGCGACCTTGACGACGCCGTTGACGGTCGCCCGGTCCAGGCAGACGGTGCTGCCGGACTTGACGGTCAGACCGCCGTTGACCCGGGCGGTGAGCACCTGGTCGCACTCGGGGTAGCTGGCCTGGTTCTGCGGGTTCGACTCGTTGAGGGCCACCACGGCCTCGGCGTTGTTGGTCCGGGCGTCGGCGATCTTGAGAACGTCGAAGCCCTTCTGGATGTCCGAGGAGTAGATGAACCCGTTGTGGTAGTAGGCCGACCAGGAGCCGCCCAGCACCAGGCGGGAGTCCGACAGCGGGCCCCGCTCCCAGAACCCGAGCTCGACCGGGTTGCTGGAGTCGGTGAAGTCGAAGACCGAGATGCCACCCTGGTACCACGCCTGGACCATGATGTCGCGGCCCATGGCCGGGATCAGCGAGCCGTTGTGGGCGACGCAGTTCTCGAAGCGGGTGTTCTCCCGCGGGATCTTGAAGTAGCTCTTGAAGACCAGCTTCCGGTCGGCACCGGAACCCTCGATGTCGAAGAGGGCGTTCGCACCGCGCTTCGGGCCGATGGTCGGGTTGCAGGTGGCCGAGCCACCGCCGCCCAGCTCGTCGGTGAAGATGACCTTGTTACCGCTGTTGTTGAAGGTCGCGGAGTGCCAGAAGGCGAAGTTGGTGTCCCGGACCCGGCTGAGCACGACCGGGTTGGTCCGGTCCGAGATGTCCATCAGGACGCCGTCGCCCATGCAGGCGCCGGCGGCCAGGTCCAGCTCGGCGTAGACGGTCACGTCGTGGCAACCGCTGGTCGAGGCGGCGCCCAGGTCACCCGGGAACAGGTTCGGGGTGGCGACCACCGCGGCCTGGGTCGGGTCGTTCAGCGGCACCTCGATGATCGAGAGCTTGTCGTGCGGCGGCTGGCAGTCCGGGAAGCTCGCGTTCGGGCTGTAGGACTGGACGTAGACGTAGACCTTGTCCTTGGACTTGGCCGGCACCAGGGTGTGGGTGTGCGAGCCGCAGTCGGTCTCGATGGCCTTGATGTAGGTCGGGTTGACCTTGTCGCTCACATCGAAGATCCGGACACCCTCCCACGAGTCCTTGATGCTCGCGGACTGGGCGGTGCTGTTGCAGGAGTCGTCGTTACGGGACGAGTCCACCGACAGGAACAGCAGGTTGCCGTAGATCGAGATGTCGTTCTGCGCGCCGGGGCAGAGGACCTGGCTGGTGACCTTCGGGTTCCGCGGCTGCTTGATGTCGTAGATCGTGAAGCCGTTGTAGTTCCCGACGAAGGCGTAGTTGCCCTGGAAGGCGATGTCCGTGCCGTACGCGGACTCGGACTCGAACGCCCCCGTCTTCGGCAGGTTGGCGATCGTCCGGAAGTTGCTGCTGGAGGAGATCTCGTCGACACCGGGGATGACGTAGGCCGGGTCGTTGGTGGTCTCCTCGACCTCGGCGGCGCTGGCGGGTGCGCCGGCCACAGTGGTCGCGAGAAGAGCTGCGGCGGCAGCCAGGCTGATGGCCCCGAGCCTCCGCGTCCCTTGTGGGGGTTTTCTGAACATGGAGCGACACCCTTCGTCGGGGTTGGGTCGAGAGGTAGCGGGACCATATCGTGGCCCCGACCTGGACATTGTGATACGCATCACACCCTGGAACCAAGCTTGATAACGATCAAGTAACAGCCACCTGTCAGCTCGCTGAACAAAAACCGCAGGTCGGAGTTAAGGTCCAAATCGCTTCGCCGACCCTTCCGGTGCAGGCCAGGCCGCGTTACGATCCCGGCCAACTCTGGGCCAGTAATGGGGGACGACTTGTGCTAGGCAAACAGACCGGGGGGCGGTCCCGTCGGTGGCGGCCCATCGTGCTGGTGGAGCTGGCCGTGCTCGGCGTGCTGGTGGCCGGGGTCGCGGTGGCCGTCGGGCTGTCCCGCGACGAGCCCGAGCCGACGGCGAGCGCCGGCCCGGCGCCGATCCAGCTCTCCAGCGCGCCGGACGTCACCGCGCCGGTGGTGATCCCCGGGCGGCCCGGCCAGAGCGCGTCGACGGTGCCGTCCAACGAGTTCAGTCCGCGGCCGGCGCCCCCCTACAACGCGGCCGACGTCCGGTTCGTCAGCATGATGATCCCCCACCACGAGCAGGCGCTGGTGATGGCCCGACTCGCCCCCGAGCGGGCCGGGAACACGCAGATCGCGGCCATCGCGGACCGCATCCTGGCCGCCCAGGGACCGGAGATCAAGGCGCTGGAGGCCTGGCTGGAGTCCAAGGGCCTCAAGCGTGAGGCCGCGACCGCGCAGCACGGGCACGGCATGGCCGGGATGCAGTCGCCGGAGGCGATGAAGTCGCTGGAGGCCGCCCGGGGCGCCGCGTTCGACAAGATGTTCGTCGACATGATGAGCGCCCACCACCAGGGCGCCATCACCATGGCGCTGGAGGCCCAGACGCTCGGCGTGGACCCGATCGTCAACGAGACGGCCACCAGCACCGCGGTCGAGCAGCGGGTGGAGATCCAGCGGATGAAGGAGGCCCTGGCCGGCTGAGCGGCCAGGGCCACGCTTCGGGTCAGCCCGCCAGGGCCACGCTTCGGGTCAGCCCGCCAGGGCCACGCTTCGGGTCAGCCCGCCAGCCGCCAGACCTGGAACGTCGGGCCGTCGGCGGGGAGCACCAGCGTGCCGGTCGCGTCCGGACGCAGGTCGTCGGCGCCGCCGTACACGCTGGTGGCGGCCGGCAGGCCGGTCAGCCGTACCGGGACGCCGGGCGCGCGCCGGGCCAGCACCAGCACCGCGCCGGTCGGGGCCTCGCGCAGGAAGACCAGGGTGTCCGGGTCGACGTGCACCCGACGCAGGCCACCGTGGCGCAGCGCCGGCTCGGCCCGCCGCAGCGCCAGCAGCGACCGGTACGCCGCCAGGGTTCCCCGGTCCCAGCTCTCCGGCCGGTGCCAGGGCATCGGGGTCCGCGACCCCTCCCCGTTGGTGCCGGTCAGCCCCAGCTCGTCCCCGGCGAAGACCATCGGCGTACCGGGCATCGTGGCGAGCAGCCCGGCGGCCACCTCCTGCCGGGCCGCGTCGCCGACCACGGTGCGGACCCGGGCCGAGTCGTGCGAGCCGAGCAGCTGCCACGAGTGGGTGTACGACCGCCAGGAGACCATCGACCGGTAGGCGTCCATGGTGGCCAGCACCTCCGGGGCGGACCGTCGGAGGACCCCGCCCGGGGTGCCGAGGAAGTTCGGCACCTCGGCGTCGCCGTCCTTGAGCCAGGACAGCACCGGGTCGGTGAAGCCGACGTAGTTCATCGTCCCGTGCCAGCCGTCCCGGTCCAGGTCACCGGTGTGGTCGTGGCCGTGCTCGCCGACCACCAGCACGTCCGGCCGGGTCTGCACGGCCGCCCGGCGCAGCAGCGCCGCCACCTCGTGGGTGTACGCGTCGGCCCCGCGCCGGCCGGTCATGTTCGCCACGTCGACCCGCCACCCGTCCAGCCCGTACGGCGGGCGCAGCCAGCGGCGCAGCAGCGAGTCCTCGGCGGTGGCGAACCGGCGGCGCAGCTCGGCGCTGCCCCAGTTGAGCTTCGGCAGCGACCGCACCCCGTTCCACGACTCGTAGTCACCGGTGGCGTCGAAGTAGTACAGCTCCCGCTCGGCGGCGGAGCCGGCCAGCGCCGCCCGAAACCACTCGTGCGCGTCGCCGGTGTGGTTGCTGGTGATGTCGCCGATCAGCCGCCAACCCCGGGCATGCACCGCGTCGGCGAGCCGGGCCAGCGCCGCGTCCCCGCCGAGCAGCGGGTCGATCCGGTCGAAGCTGGCCGCGTCGTACCGGTGGTTGGAGCGGGCCGGGAAGATCGGGGTGAGGTAGAGGGTGTTCACCCCGAGCCGGTCGAGGTGGTCCAGGTGCGCGGCGACGCCGTCCAGGTCGCCGCCGTAGAACTGGCGGGGGGTCTCCGGGCCGCGCCCGATCACCGGGGTGTCCCAGTCGCAGGGGATGGCCCAGTCCGGGGCGACCCGGTCGGCGGCGGCGGCCGAGCGGGCGAACCGGTCCGGGAAGACCTGGTACACCACGGCGTCACGGATCCAGGCCGGCGGCGGGTCGTACGTCACCAGTCTGAAGTCACCGGCGTCCGGCACGTCGTGGCCGACCACCCCGGCGGCGTTCAGCCACCGCCGGCCCCGGCGGCCGGTGAGCAGGAACCGGTAGCCGGTGACCGGGTTACGGACCTGCACGTCGGCCCGGTACCAGACCTCGGTGTCGGTCCGCCGGTCGACGGTCGCCTCGGCGAACGTCGGCTCGCCGTCCGGGGTGGTGCGCAGGTGCACCCGCTCGACGTCGGTGCCGGCGGGCACCCGGACCAGGACCGGCACGGTGTCGCCGAGGGCCGGCGTCTGGTCGGGGACGTACAGTGCGGAGCCGTCGTGGTGCGGATTCATGGGCAGCGTCCTTTCGGGGCGGTCGGTACTCACCGAGGAGATGCCGACCCGCGACCGGGTGTCCCGGCCGCGGGTCGGGCGTGGCACATCTGCTCCGGTGTACGCCGCCGTCCGCCGACGCCCTTGCCGCAGCTCGCTGTCGCGGGGCTCAGCCCTTGACCGCTCCGGAGGTGAGGCCGGAGACGATGTAGCGCTGGAGGAACTGGAACACCAGCACGGTGGGGATCGCGGTGAGCAGGGTCGCCGCCGCGAAGATGCCGAAGTTGTTGTTCCGCTCGTTGCCCTGCAACATGCCGTACATCCCGACGGCGAGGGTCTTCGAGTCACTGTTGGTGAGGAAGACGTTCGCCATCAGGAACTCGTTGATCGTGTTGATGAAGGCGAGCAGCCCGGTCACCGCCAGGATCGGCGCCACCAGCGGCAGCATGATCCGGAAGAAGACCTGGGCGTGGCTGGCCCCGTCCATGGTGGCCGACTCGTCCAGCTCCCTCGGCAGGGTGTCGAAGAAGCCCTTCATCAGCCAGGTGTTCACCCCGAGCGCCCCACCGAGGTAGAGCAGCAGCAGGCCCCACGGGGTGTTGAAGCCGATCTCCGGCCACAGCCCGGTGATCGTGCCGAAGATCAGGAAGATCGCCACGATCGCCAGGAACTGCGGGAACATCTGGATCAGCAGCAGCGAGAGCAGCCCCACCCGGCGGCCGGCGAAGCGCATCCGGGAGAAGGCGTACGCGGCCAGCGAGGAGAGGAACACCGAGACGAACGAGGCCGCCCCGGCGATCAGCAGCGAGTTGAGGAACCAGCGGCCGAACGGGGTCCGCTCGAACAGTTCGCCGAAGTTGCCGAAGGAGACCCCGTCGGCCGGCACCAGCCCGGTGGAGCTGAGGGTGCCGAGCGGGTTGAGCGCGGCGGAGAAGACGAACACGATCGGGAAGAGGCTGAACACCACCGCCAGCACGCCGACCAGGTGCCGCCAGCCGACCTGGGCGAACCAGCGGTTGCGCCGCCGGGCCCGGCCGGGGCGGGCGCCGGCCGGCTCGTCGGTGGCACGGCCGGTGGCCGCCGCGCCGGTGAGCGTGGTCATGCGTACACCTCCTCCTGCTTGCGGGTGCGCCGGAAGCTCACCGCCGAGACCAGCGCCACGATGGTGAAGATGAACAGCGAGATCGCCGCCGCGAAGCCGAACTCCGCGCCCTGCCCGCCGAAGGCCAGCCGGTAGGTGTACGTGATCAGCAGGTCGGTCGCCCCGTTGCTCGGGTTGTCCGCCGGGAAGGGCGCGCCCTCGGTGGTCAGGTAGATCGCGTTGAAGTTGTTGAAGTTGAACGCGAACGACGCGATCAGCAGCGGGGAGAGGGCGACCAGCAGCAGCGGCAGGGTGACCGCGCGGAAGGACTGCCACGGTGAGGCGCCGTCCACGCTGGTGGCCTCGGTCAGCTCCCGGGGGATCGCCTGGAGCGCGCCGGTGGCCACCAGGAACATGTACGGGTACCCGAGCCAGAGCTGCACCAGGATCACCGCGATCCGGGCGGTCCACTCGTCGCCGAACCAGTCCACACCGAGCCCGAACACGCTGTTGATCAGGCCGAAGTCGGTGTTGAACATGTCCCGCCAGACCAGCAGCATGGCGAACGACGGCATCGCGTACGGCAGGATCAGCAGCACCCGGTAGACGTTGGTGCCGCGCATCCGGGGCGAGTGCAGCGCCAGCGCGATGAACATGCCCAGGATGAAGGTGCCGCCGGTGGAGCCGATGGCGAAGGCGAAGTTCCAGACCAGCGTGCCGAAGAACGGGCCGGAGATGTTCGGGTCGGTGAGCACCCGGGTGAAGTTGCTCAGCCCCACGGTGACCCGCCAGCCCTGGGCCAGCCGTTCCCCGTCGGCGGCGACGAACGCGCCGATCTCGTCGTCGGCCGTCCAGGTCCTGCCGGACTCGCTGTCGCGGATGCAGTCGCACCCGGCGTCGTACGCCCGGACCGCCGTGCCCTCGTAGGCGCGGGACAGGCCGGACGAGCGCAGCGCGCCGCCGGCGGTCGGCACCACCAGTTCGGTGATCTCCTGACTGCGGGCGCTGGCCTGGCCGATGTTCAGCACGGTGTAGCCCTGCGCGGCGGTGACCCGGCCGCCCGGGGCGACGGTGACGTCACCCGGGTCGACCCGGCGCAGCCCGTCGGCGTCACCGACCTGGACGGTCCCGGTGCCCGGGTCGGTGACCAGGAAGACCAGCGGCCCGGTGGCCGGGTCGCCGGTGGTGGCGATGGTCAGCGCGTACTCGGCGGAGCCGGGGACCTGCCGCACCGAGGCGGTCTGGATGGCCACCACCGCCTCGTCCTTGCTCCCCCGGTGGCCGTCGCCGAAGTTCGTGAAGGCCGTGCTCGCCGTGTAGAGCACCGGGAGCACCTGGAACGCGATCAGGAAGAGGGTGCCGGGGACCAGGTACTTCGCCGGGACGTGCCGGCGGCCCAGGTACAGGTAGAACAGGCCGGCGGTGGTCACCACCAGCAGCCCCAGGCCGACCCAATGGCCGCCCTCCAGCAGCGGGAAGGCCGCCCAGACCGCGATCGCGGCGGTGAGGCCGAGCAGGACCACCTTGATTGCGAGACCGGTCGGACTGACCGTCGCGTCGTGACGCGTACGTCCCCGGCCGGGCCGGGAGCCGGCGGGCTCCCGGCCCGGGGTCCGCGACGCGGACCCCGGGCCGGACAGCGGCGTGCTCATTACTTGATCGAGCCGGTGATCGTCTTACCGGCCGCGGTGATGGTCTTCTCCGGGTCGGCACCGCCGATGATCGCCGCCTCGGCCTTGCCGAACGGGTCCCAGATCGCGGCCATCGCCGGGATCGCCGGCAGGACCTGGCCGTTCTTGCCGGCCTCGGCGAACTTGGCCAGGTCCGGGTCCTGCGCCTTGACCTGGTCGAGGGCGGCGGTCAGCGCCGGGGGCCGGGGCTCGGCCTCGTACAGGGCCACGGCCAGGTCGGGCTTGGTGGTGTAGTTGGCGACGAACTCCTGCGCCAGGGCCTTGTTCTTGCCCTTCGCCGCGACGTAGAACGCCTGGACGCCGACGAACGGCTGGGCCTCCTGGCCACCGGCGAAGCCGGGGAACGGGGAGATGTCGTAGCTCAGGTTGGCCTTCTTCACGTCGGGGGTGGCCCACGGCCCGGAAGCCAGGTAGGCGCACTTCTTGCCGGTGAAGGTGGCGATCGAGTTGGTGTCGGAGATGGAGCGCTTCAGCACGCCCTCGCCCTTCTCCCCGAGCGCGGCGATCTTCTTGAACGCCTCGATCGAGCCGGGCTTGCCGACGCCGACGTCGCTCGGGTCGTAGTCGCCGGTGGCGTTGGTGCCGAAGAGGTAGCCGCCGCCGGAGGTGTACAGCGGGTAGATGTGGTACGAGTCGCCGTTCTGGCCGACCTGGAGGCAGAGGATCTCGCTGACCTTCTTCTCCGCCTTCAGCTTCTTGCCGGTGGCGACCAGGTCCTCGATGGTGGCCGGGGCCTCGGGGGCCAGCTCGGTGTTGCGGATCAGGGCCAGGTTCTCCTGCGCGTAGGGCACGCCGTAGAGCTGGCCGTTGAAGGTGACCGCCTTGATGGCGGTCTCGTTGAACGCGCTCTTCTGCTCGGCGGCGAGCTGCACCGGCTCGATCGCGCCGTTCTGCACCAGGTTGCCGATCCAGTCGTGCGCGCCGACCACCACGTCCGGGCCGCTGCCCTGCTGCGCGGCGGTGACGAAGTTGGTCTGCAGGTCCTTGGAGACGGCCTGCACCTCGACGGTGACGCCGTTCTCCTGGCCGAACCGGTCCGCGAACGGCTTGAGGGCGGCGGTCCGCTTGTCGTCGGCCCAGATCACCAGCTTGCCGCCGGCGGCGCCGGCGGACTCCTGCGCGGCCGGCTCGTCGTTGCCGTCGCTGCCGCCGCAGCCGGCGGCGGCGAGGGCCAGGCCGAGGGCGGCGACCACACCCGCGGTACGGATGCGCATCGGTACTCCTGTCGTCATGGCGGTCGGCCGGACATCGGCGCACCGCCAGTGGAAACCTTGAAAGATTCGTGCCAACCGGCGCGCGGGGTGCGGCGCCGCTACTCTCGCGTGTTGCGGGGACGTTAGCAAGAGATTGCAGGTGATGGAAGACCTTGCAGTGGCGTACGCAAGAAGTTGCCTCTGCGCTACAGTGCCGCCATGCGCGCTCGACTGTCCGACATCGCCCAACAGGCCGATGTCAGCGAGGCCACCGTGTCGCGGGTGCTCAACGACCGTCCCGGCGTGGCCCCCGAGACCCGGCAGGCCGTCCTGACCGCCCTCGACGTCCTCGGCTACGAGCGCCCCGCCCGGTTGCGCAAACGCAGTGCCGGGCTGGTCGGCCTGGTCACCCCGGAGCTGGAGAACCCGATCTTCCCCGCCTTCGCGCAGGTGATCGAGTCGACCCTGGCCCAGAGCGGGTTCACCCCGGTGCTCTGCACCCAGACCCCCGGCGGGGTCACCGAGGACGAGTACGTCGAGATGCTGCTGGACCGGCAGGTCTCCGGGATCGTCTTCGTCTCCGGCCTGCACGCCGACACCGCCGCCAACCACGACCGGTACCGCTCGCTGATCTCCCGGCCGCTGCCCGTCGTCATGATCAACGGGTACGTGCCCGGTATCGCCGCGCCCTTCGTCTCCTGCGACGACCGGGAGGCCACCGAGCTGGCCGTCGCCCACCTGGTCGCGCTCGGGCACCGGCGGATCGGGCTGATCACCGGCCCGGACCGGTTCGTCCCGGTGCAGCGCCGGGTGGCCGGGTACCGGGCCGCCATGCAGCGGCACACCGGCCTGGCCGAGGCGGAGCTGGCGGAACTGGCCGAGCTGACCCTGTTCGGAGTGGAGGGCGGCGAGGCCGCCGCGAGCCGACTGCTGGACCGGGGCGTCACCGGGATCGTCTCCGGCTCGGACCTGATGGCCCTCGGCGCGATCCGGGCCGCCCGCCAGCGCGGCCTGTCGGTCCCCGGGGACCTCTCCGTGGTCGGGTACGACGACTCCCCGCTGATGGCCTTCACCGATCCGCCGCTGACCACCATGCGCCAGCCGGTCGCGGCGATGGCGGTCGCCGCCGTCCGGGCCCTGGTCGACGAGATCAACGGGCACGCCGCGCCCCACTCGGAGTACCTGTTCCGCCCGGAGCTGGTGGTCCGGGGCTCCACCGCGGTCGCCCGCTCGGCGGCGAGCACGGCGGGCGCGACCGGCGAGCCCGGCACCGCCGGCACCGGCCCCGGCAAGCGGCAGCGCCCCGCCCCGCCGGCCCTGCCCGTCCCCGCCTGACCCGGCCCGCCCCGACCAGGGCTCGACGTCTTGACGTCAATTCTTGCGGAAGCTCTGCTTGACTCTTGCAGTCATCGGCCGGCATTCTGCTGTGACATCCGCGCCCACCCGCAGCGCCGCGGCGGGGTGCCGCCGTCCCGCAGCACAGAACGGGGTCCGCCACCGATGACCGCCAGCCTCCCCACGCCGCAGACCTCCGACGACGACTGGTGGCGCTCCGCGGTCGTCTACCAGGTGTACGTCCGCAGCTTCGCCGACGCCAACGGCGACGGTGTCGGTGACCTGCCCGGCATCCGGGATCGCCTGCCGTACCTGCGCGACCTGGGGGTGGACGCGCTCTGGCTGACCCCCTTCTACACCTCGCCGATGATCGACGGCGGCTACGACGTCGCCGACTACCGGGACGTCGACCCGGCCTTCGGCACCCTCGCCGACTTCGACGCCATGATCGCCGACGCGCACGCCCTCGGCCTGCGGATCATCGTCGACATCGTGCCCAACCACACCTCCAGCGCGCACGCCTGGTTCCAGGCCGCCCTGGCCACCGCGCCCGGCTCCGCCGAGCGGGCCCGCTACCTCTTCGCCGACGGCCGGGGCGCCGACGGCGAGCTGCCGCCCAACGACTGGGAGAGCATCTTCGGCGGTCCGGCCTGGACCCGGCTGCCCGACGGGCAGTGGTACCTGCACCTGTTCGACCCGGCCCAGCCGGACCTGAACTGGCGCCACCCCGAGGTCCGCGCCGAGTTCGAGGAGATCCTGCGGTTCTGGCTGGACCGGGGGGTGGACGGGTTCCGGATCGACGTGGCCCACGGGATGATCAAGGCTGAGGGGCTGCCGGACGTCGGGTTCAACTCGATGACCACCGGCCGCCGCCAGTCGGAGCTGCTCGGCAAGGGCCGGCTGCCGTACTTCGACCAGGACGAGATCCACGACATCTACCGGGCCTGGCGGCCCATCCTGGACAGTTACCCCGGTGGCCGGATGGCGGTTGCCGAGGCGTGGGCCGAGACGCCGCAGCGGCTGGCCCGCTACATCGGCCCGGACGAGCTGCACCAGGCGTTCAGCTTCGACTTCCTGGACGCCACCTGGTCGGCCGACTCGTTCCGCAAGGTCATCGACACCGCGCTCGCCGAGGCGACCATCGTCGGCGCCCCCACCACCTGGGTCCTCTCCAACCACGACAAGCAGCGGCACGTCACCCGGTACGGCGACGGCGAGGTGGGGCTGCGCCGGGCGCGGGCGGCCAGCCTGCTGATGCTCGCCCTGCCCGGCTGCGCGTACCTGTACCAGGGTGAGGAGCTGGGCCTGCCCGAGGTGCTCGACCTCCCCGACGAGCTGCGCCAGGACCCGTCGTTCCTGCGGACCGGGGAGAGCCGCGACGGCTGCCGGGTGCCGATCCCGTGGAGCGGCGACCTGGCCCCGTACGGCTTCGGGCCGCACGGCAGCGAGCTGAGCTGGCTGCCCGCCCCGGCCACCTGGCGGGCGCTGTCGGTCGCGGCGCAGACCGGCGTACCCGGCTCCACCCTGGAGCTGTACCGCAGCGCGCTGCGGATCCGGCGCGGCCACCCGGCGCTGGCCGCCGACGCCGACGGGGTGACCTGGCTGGCCGCCGGCCCCGGCGTGCTGGCCTTCCGCCGCGGTGCCGGCGACGCGGAGCTGACCTGCGTGGTCAACCTCAGCGACGCCCCGGTCCGGATCGACGGGTACGGCCAGCCGGTCGTCGCCAGCACCGACCTCACCGAGTCCGACGGCGGCCACGTCCTGCCGGTGGACGCCGCCGCGTGGTTCGACCGGCGCTGAGCCGGGCGGACCACCCCTGACCCCTGGTCGTCCGTGGCGCTCCGGGCCCACGGACGGCCGGGCCGTCGACCCCCTGGTGGGGTGCCCCCTCGTGGTGGGGAGGGCGAGGTGCCGCCGGTGCCCCGGGACGCGTTTCCCGGCGCACCGGCGGCACCGCCGGACCTCCCGCGTCGCCGGGCCGAGCCGGATTCCCTGCGCCGCCGGGCCGTGCCGGAGCCCGCCGGTGTGGTTCCCCGCGCAGGGATTCGCGGCGACGGGATTCGAGCCGGCCCGCACGGGGTATCCCGGTGTCATCCCGGTCGCCCGCCGCGCCCCACCGCCAGCGGGCGGCCGGGCTCGAACGACCCCTTGTGGTGGGGGGTGAGGGACAGCGGTGCCCGGGGTCGGGCGAGCCGGGCACCGCTGTCCGGGGTCGCCACCGCCGCCGACCGCGCCCCGGTCACCTGAACGCCGTTCCCAGGTCACCTGAACGCCGTTCCCCCGGTCACCCGCCCGCCGTGCCCACGGTCACAGTCCACTCCGGAAGGTTCCCGTCCGCCCCAGGGTTGGGGGCAGACAGAGCGATGGAAAATCGGGACGGGAGTCGGGACATGACCAGTGCGTTCGAGCCAGCCACCATCGGCCGGTACACGACCCGGAGCCGGGTGGTGATGGCCCCGATGACCCGCAGCCGCGCGTACGGCCCCGGGGCCAGTCCGACCGAGCTGATGGCGACGTACTACGGCCAGCGCGCCGGGGCGGGGCTGATCGTCACCGAGGGCATCCAGCCCTCCGCCATCGGCCAGGGGTACCTGAACACCCCGGGCCTGCACACCGACGAGCAGGTCGCCGCGTGGCGGCCGGTGACCGCCGCCGTCCACGACCGGGGCGGCCTGATCTTCGCCCAGCTCATGCACACCGGGCGGATCGGTCACCCGGACAACACGGCGCAGGGCCACCAGCCCGCCGGCGTGTCGGCGGTCCGGGCGGCGGGGACGATCGTCACCCCGACCGGCCCGCAGGAGTTCCCCGTGCCCCAGCCGCTGGACGCCGACGGTGTCCGGGCCACCATCGCCGACTTCGTCACGGCGGCCCGCAACGCGATCGAGGCCGGCTTCGACGGGGTCGAGCTGCACGGGGCCAACGGGTACCTGCTGCACCAGTTCCTCGCCACCAACACCAACCTGCGCGACGACGAGTGGGGCGGTGACGTGGCCGGGCGCATCCGGTTCGTGGTCGAGGTGACCGGGGCGGTCGCCGACGCCGTCGGCGCGGACCGGGTCGGGCTGCGCATCTCGCCGGCCAACGGCTTCAACGACATCGTCGAGGACGGGCACCGCGAGACGTACCTCGCCCTGCTCGACGCGCTCAACCCGCTCGGCCTGGCGTACCTGCACGTCGCCGAGGGGCCGGACACCGAGTTCACCCCGGTGCTGCGGGACCGCTGGCAGGGCACCTTCCTGCTCAACCCGTACACCCCGGGCAGCTGGACCGGGCCGGAGGCGCTGAAGCTGATCGAGACCGGCGAGACCGACCTGGTCTCCTACGGCGCGCTCTACCTGGCCAACCCGGACCTGCCCCGGCGGCTGGCGGCCAGCGGCCCGTTCACCACCCCCGACTACCGCACCGCGTACGGCGGCGACCACCACGGCTACACCGACTACCCCGAGCTGGGCTGAAAGGAAGGGCCCCTTCTTAGAACTCCTAACGTTGGAGTTGGCGCCAGCAGATGAGGGCGCAGGCGAGGCTGA
>NZ_LRQV01000082.1 GCF_001567585.1 Micromonospora rosaria | reverse complement strand
ACGAGGCGGTCGCGGCGGTGCACCGCGACGACGCGTACGCCAACCTGGTGTTGCCGGCGATCCTGCGCGAGACGGGCCTGTACGGCCGGGACGCCGCCTTCGCCACCGAGCTGACCTACGGCACCCTGCGGCACCTGGGCACCCTGGACGCGGTGCTGACCGCCGCCGCCGGGCGGGACGTGGCCCGGATCGACCCGCCGGTGCGCGACGCGCTGCGGCTCGGCGCGTACCAGCTCCTGCACACCCGGGTACCGCCGCACGCGGCGGTCTCCTCCACTGTGGACCTGGTCCGGTTGGTGGGCGCGGGGGCGACCGGGTTCGCCAACGCGGTGCTGCGGGAGGTCACCACCCGCGACGCCGACGGCTGGGTGGCCCAGCTCGCCCCGTCGGCCGAGACCGACCCGATCGGGCACCTGGCGCTGGCGTACAGCCACCCGCAGTGGATCGTGCGGGCCTTCAGCGAGGCGCTCGGCGGTGACCTGGGGGAGACCACCCGGCTGCTGATCGAGGACAACGAGCGTCCCCCGGTGCACCTGTGCGCCCGGCCGGGCCTGGTCGACGCGGTGGAGCTGGCCGACGAGGTCGGCGGCGCCCCGGGCGCCTTCTCCCCGTACGCGGTCTACCTGTCCGGCGGCGCGCCCGGCGACCTGCCGGCGGTGGCGCAGGGGCGGGCGCACGTGCAGGACGAGGGGTCGCAACTGGTCGCCGACGCGCTGGTCGCCGCCGGGCTCGACGGCCCGGACGGCCGGTGGCTGGACCTGTGCGCCGGCCCCGGCGGCAAGTCGGGGCTGCTCGGCGCGCTCGCCGCCCAGCGGGGGGCCCGGCTGACCGCGGTCGAGGTGGCCGAGCACCGGGCCCGGCTGGTGGCCGAGGCGACCCGGGGGCTGCCGGTGACCGTGCTGGCCACCGACGGGCGGACCGTCGGCAGCGACCCGAAGCTGCCCGAGGGGCACTTCGACCGGGTGCTGGTGGACGCGCCCTGCACCGGGCTGGGCTCGCTGCGGCGGCGGCCGGAGTCGCGGTGGCGGCGGCAGCCGTCGGACCTGTCGGCGTTGACCCGGTTGCAGCGGGAACTGCTCGCCGCCGGGTTGCGGGCGGCCCGACCGGGCGGGGTGGTGGCGTACGTGACCTGCTCCCCGCACACCGTGGAGACGCACGTGTCGGTGACCGAGGCGGCCCGGCGCTGCGGCGTCGGGGTGGACTTCGTCGACGCCCGGCCGCTGCTGCCGGCGGGGATGCCCGGCCTCGGTGACGGGCCGACGGTGCAGCTCTGGCCGCACCGCCACGGCACCGACGCGATGTTCCTCGCCACCCTGCGCCGCACCTGACCCACCGCCCCGCCCCGCCTGGTGGCGCGACCCGGGCGGGGCGGGTCAGGTGGTGGGGAGGCCCTGGGGGCCGGCGTCACGCATGGAGCGGGTGAGCTTGCGGTCGTCGCTCCACAGGAAACAGCGCACGCCCCGGTCCCCCTCCTCCCACTCCCGCTGCGACGGCGGGTAGAAGATCGAGCCGGCCCGGTACGGCAACTCGCTGTTGACCGGTACGGCGGCGAAGGCCGCGACCAGGGTCATGCAACGCCGGTGCACCTGGGCGTTGGCCTTGCTGAACTCCGCCCAGGTCATGTCCCGTTCCTCGTACACGCCGACGAACTCGGCGCGGTGCGGCTCGGTGCAGAGCACCGGGGCCATGTAGTTGAGGTTGCCGCCGATCAGCTTCGGGTCGAAGCAGCGGTGGGCCAGGGGCGAGTCGCCGAGCAGGGCGCCGCGCAGGCTGCCGACCCGGTTGACCGGGCGGGTGTTGTCGATGCTGTCGGTCTCGCTGAGGTCGCACCGGAACCAGCGCGCGCCGACCCGCCACGCCGAGGTGGACGGTACGGCGATGTTCAGGGTGAGCCGGGCCGATCGCCAGTCCCCGCCGAGCACCTGGCGGGCCCGCTGGTCGCACTCGGCGCGGGCGGTGCGCAGGGCCGGGGAGCCGGGCTCCGGCCGGGTGTCGGCCTCGGCGCCGGCGCCGGTGAAGGTGCCGACGTGGATCGCCTCGGCGAGGTGGCTGCGGGCGCAGTCGACGGTGTCGTAGGTGCTGGCCTGGACCACCACGCTGAGCCGGGGCAGGCAGGCCCCGGCGGCGGGGACGAACGCCCGGGGCGGACGCAGCGCGGGCCAGTCGTCGGTGAGGTCACCGTCGGAGCCGTGTGGCGGCACGCAACCGGTGAGCAGCAGCACCACCGCACCGGCCAGCGCCAGCGCACCACGCCACCGTCGCATCGTCTGCCCTTTCCGGGAGCTGACGGCCGGTCGCCGCGACCCGTACGGCGTTGCGCCGCCGGGCGAGCAGCATACGCCACCGTCCCTGTTGGAGTGTTACGGTGTTTCCGTTGATCAGCCAGTCATTGCTGACTTTTCAGCCCGGATCGCCGGAGCGGAACGGCCAATTGTGTACCACCGGTCACGGGTGGGTGACAACGGGTCTCGGATGGTGCCGCGATGGCGACGTCCGGTGGCGGCGTTCGTACACTGGCCCGGTGACCGTACCTCCGCCGATCATCGCGCCGAGCATCCTGGCCGCCGACTTCGCCCGCCTGGCCGAGGAGATCCGCGCCGTCGAGGGCGCGGCGGACTGGGCCCACGTCGACGTCATGGACAACCACTTCGTGCCCAACCTGACCATCGGCCTGCCCGTGGTGCAGAGCCTGCGGGCGGCGACCGAGATCCCGTTCGACGTGCACCTCATGATCGAGGACCCGCGCCGTTGGGCCCCCGGGTACGCCGACGCCGGGGCGTACAACGTCACCTTCCACGCCGAGGCGTGTGACGACCCGGTCGCGCTCGCCAAGGACCTGCGCTCGGCCGGGGCCAAGGCGGGGCTGGCGATCGACCGGGACACCCCGATCGAGCCGTACCTGGACCTGCTGCCCAGCTTCGACACCCTGCTGATCATGACGATCAAGGCCGGGTTCGGCGGGCAGCGGTTCATCCCGCACCTGCTCGACAAGGTCCGGGCCGCCCGGCGGCACGTCGCCGCCGGCCACTTGGACCTGCGCATCGAGGTCGACGGCGGGATCGCCGCCGACACCATCGAGCAGGCCGCCGAGGCCGGTGCGGACGCCTTCGTCGCCGGCACCGCCGTCTACGGCGCCGCCGATCCCGCCGAGGCGGTCCGCAGGCTGCGCTCCCTCGCCGAGCGCGCCGGCGGCGGGCACTGAGCATGGACGCCGACGGCGACCGGCCCGATGTCATCCTCGTCGTCGACGACGACGCGGACATCGCCCGTTTCGTCGAGTTCAACCTGCGGCTGCACGGCTTCGACGTGATCCACGCCGCCGACGGCCAGGAGGCCCTGGAGGTCATCGAACGCCGCCGGCCGGACCTGGCCGTGGTGGACCTGATGATGCCCCGCATCGACGGGCTCGAACTGACCCGCCGGCTGCGCGCCGACCCGATGACCTCCGCCCTGCCGGTGATCATGCTGACCGCCAAGGGGATGACCGTGGACAAGGTGCACGGCCTCGCCGCCGGCGCCGACGACTACCTGGTCAAGCCCTTCGACACCGCCGAACTGGTGGCCCGGGTCAGCTCCACGCTGCGGCGCAACAAGGAGTTCCGGGAGGTCTCCCCGCTGACCGGGCTGCCCGGCAACAGCCGGATCCGCCGGGAGATCAGCGACCGGGTCCGCAGCGGCGCCGACTACGCGGTCGGCTACATCGACATCGACCGGTTCAAGAGCGTCAACGACCGGTACGGCTTCGTCCGGGGCGACGAGTTCATCTCCGCGCTGGCCCGCAGCCTGCACCGGGCCCTGGTCACGGTGGGCCTGCCACCGGCCTTCCTCGGTCACGTCGGCGGCGACGACTTCGTGATCGTGTGCAGCCCCGAGCAGGTCCGCCCGCTGACCTCCCGCGCCGTGGTCGACTTCGAGAGCGCCGCCGACGCGCTCTACGACCCCACCGACCGGGAACGCGGGTTCGTCGAGTTGAAGGACCGGCGGGGCAACATCCGCCGGGCCGCCCTGGTCACCCTCTCCATCGGCGTCTCGCTCTCCGACGCCGGCAAACGGATCACCGATCCGCTCGCCGCGATCGCCACCGCCTCGGAGATGAAGACGGTCGCCAAGAGCCAGCCCGGCTCGTACGTCGCGGTGGACCGTCGCCGCTCCCTGTGAGTAAGCACGCGGGAATAGCGACATCGGGGCATTGTCGTGTAAGACTTCTTCAGGTACCCACCACGCGCTGGCGGGACTCGGTGTAATTCCGAACCGGCGGTGATCCACGGTCCGACCGTGGTAAGCCCGCGACCCGGACGGCCTCGGCCGCCCGGTGGACCTGGTGAGAATCCGGGGCCGACGGTTGAGTGCGGCACCACCGCGCTCAGACAGTCCGGATGGGAGACAGCGCGCGGGACGGATGGGCCCTGCCGGCCGCTGACCTCAGCCGCCGCGCGTGGGTGTCCCCCGGGGGCGGCTGTGCCGTTCCCGGCCTCCGCCGCCGCCTGCTCTCACCGCCTGCGCGCGACCGGCGAGCGAGAGGGCAGGAACAGGCGATGACCGGGGTCTCCGTCGACGAGGCGATGCGTCGCGCGATCGAACTCGCGGCCCGTGGTCTCGGCACCACCAGCCCCAACCCGGTGGTCGGCTGCGTGCTGCTCGACGCCGCCGGCCAGGTCGTCGGGGAGGGCTTCCACGCCTACGCCGGCGGGCCGCACGCGGAGATCGTCGCGCTGGCCCAGGCCGGTGAGCGGGCCCGGGGCGGCACCGCCGTGGTCACCCTGGAACCCTGTGACCACACCGGCCGCACTGGCCCCTGCAGCACCGCGCTGATCAACGCCGGGGTGGCCCGGGTGGTGATCGCCGTGCCGGACCCGGACCCGGTCGCCACCGGCGGGGCCGAGACGTTGCGCGCCGCCGGGGTCCGGGTGGACGTCGGGGTCCGCGCCGACGAGGCCGAGGCCGGCAACGTCGCCTGGCTGACCTCGGTGCGCCGGGGCCGGCCGTACGTGATCTGGAAGTACGCCGCGACCCTGGACGGCCGGGCCGCCGCCGCCGACGGCACCAGCATGTGGATCACCTCCGAGGCGTCCCGGATCGACGTGCACGCGCTACGCGGCACGGTCGACGCGGTGATCGCCGGGGTCGGTACCGTCCTCGCCGACGACCCCCGGCTCACCGCCCGCAACCTGCGCGACGGCAGCCTCGCCATCCGCCAGCCGCTGCGGGTGGTGGTCGACTCGGCCGGCCGTACCCCGCTCGACGCCCGGGTCCGCGACGGCGCGGCCCGGACCTGGATCGCCACCGGCAAGGAGGTCGGGTTCGACCCGACGGGCCGGGTGGACCTGACCGCGCTGCTGGCCGCCCTGCACGAGCGCGGGATCCGGGCGGCGCTGCTGGAGGGCGGGCCCCGGCTGGCCGGCGCGTTCCTCGCCGCCGGCCTGGTCGACCGGGTGGTCGGCTACGTCGCGCCCCGGCTGCTCGGCGCCGGGCCGGCCGCGCTGGTCGACGCCGGTGTGGGCACCATCACGGAGGCCATCGACCTCGACGTGACCGACGTTACGCAGATCGGCCCCGACTTGCGTATCACCGCGGTACCCCGGAAGAGGGAGAGCTGACATGTTCACCGGCATCGTCGAGGAACTGGGTGAGGTCGTCCGGACGACGTCGACGGGCGGCGACTCGGCGCTGTTCGCCCTGCGCGGGCCGCTGGTCACCGGCGACGCCCGGCACGGCGACTCGATCGCGGTCAACGGGGTCTGTCTCACCGTGGTCGACGTCGACGGCGACGTCTTCACCGCCGACGTGATGGGGGAGACCCTGCGCCGCTCCGCCCTCGGCGCGCTGCGCCCCGGCGACCCGGTCAACCTGGAACGGGCCGCCGCGCTCGGCTCCCGGCTCGGCGGCCACCTGGTGCAGGGCCACGTCGACGGGGTCGGCGAGGTGACCGCCCGGGAGCCGGCCGAGCAGTGGGAGACGGTCCGCTTCCGGCTCCCCGACACCCTGGCCCGGTACGTGGTGGAGAAGGGCTCGATCACCGTCGACGGGGTGTCGCTCACCGTCGCCGGGGTCGGCGCGGACTGGTTCACCGTCGGGCTGATCCCGACCACCCTCAAGCTGACCACCCTCGGCTCCCGGCGCGTCGGCGACCCGGTCAACCTGGAGGTCGACGTGCTGGCCAAGTACGTCGAGCGGCTGCTCGGCTCCCGGCTGCCCGGCGGGGACGCCTGATGGACCCGCTGACCTGGCTGCTGCACGCCCAGACGCAGATCGCCGGCGAGCCGGTGCTGGTCCGCGAGATTGTCGGCAACGGCTTCGGGCTCGCCTCGGCGCTGCTCGGGCTGCGCCGGGTGGTCTGGGCGTGGCCGGTCGGCATGGTCGGCAACGCGCTGCTGCTCACCGTCTTCCTCGGCGGGGTCTTCGCCACCCCGCAGGCCCACGACCTGTACGGGCAGGCCGGCCGGCAGGTCTTCTTCTTCGCGGTCAGCCTCTACGGCTGGTGGCGCTGGGGCCGGACCCGGCGGCTCGGCACCGCACCCGACGGGGCGGCGGTGGCCCCCCGCTGGGCCACCGGGCGGGAACGGCTGGGCCTGCTGGCCGTCGCCGTGGCCGGCACCGCCGTGGCGTACCCGGTGCTCGCCGCCCTCGGCTCCTGGGGGCCGCTGCCGGACGCCTGGATCCTGGTCGGCAGCCTGCTCGCCACGTACGGCATGGCCCGGGGCTGGGTGGACTTCTGGCTGATCTGGATCGCCGTGGACGCGGTCGGCGTACCGCTGCTGCTGCGCGGCGGCTTCTACCCGTCGGCGGCGATGTACCTGCTGTACGGCGTCTTCTGCGCCGCCGGCCTGGCCACCTGGTGGCGTACCTCCCGGGCCCTGCGCCCGGCCCGCAGCCCGATCCCGTCGACCTACTCGGAGGCCGTGGCATGAACGAGCGAGACGAACCGGACCGGACACCCACCGACCCCGCCCCGACCAGCGGATTCGGCAGCATCGAGCAGGCCCTGGCGGACATCGCCGCCGGTCGCCCTGTCGTCGTGGTCGACGACGCCGACCGGGAGAACGAGGGCGACCTGATCTTCGCCGCCGAACTCGCCACCCCGGAGCTGCTGGCCTTCATGGTCCGCTGGACCTCCGGCTACATCTGCGTACCGCTGACCGAGGCGGAGGCCGACCGGCTCGACCTGCCGCCGATGCACCACACCAACCAGGACCGGCGGGGCACCGCGTACACGGTGACCGTGGACGCCCGGGAGGGGATCACCACCGGCATCTCCGCCGCCGACCGGGCGCACACCATCCGGCTGCTCGCCGATCCGGCCACCGGCCCGGCCGACCTGGCCCGACCCGGGCACCTGGTGCCGCTGCGCGCCCGCTCCGGCGGGGTGCTGCGCCGTCCCGGGCACACCGAGGCGGCGGTGGACCTGACCCGGCTCGCCGGGCTGCGCCCGGCCGGGGTGATCTGCGAGCTGGTCAACGACGACGGCACCATGATGCGCCTGCCCGACCTGGAGAAGTTCTGCGCCGAGCACGGCCTGACCCTGGTCACCATCGCCGACCTGATCGCCCACCGGCGGCGTACCGAGAAGCAGGTCGAGCTGGTCGCCGAGGCCCGGATGCCGACCCGGCACGGGGTGTTCCGGGCGATGGGCTACCGCGCCGAACACGACCCCGCCGAGCACGTCGCCATGGTCATGGGGGACCTCGGCGACGGGCAGGACGTCCTGGTCCGGGTGCACTCCGAGTGCCTCACCGGGGACGTCTTCGGCTCGCTGCGCTGCGACTGCGGCCCCCAGTTGGACGCCGCCCTGGCCCGGGTCGCCACGGAGGGCCGCGGCGTGGTCCTCTACGTCCGCGGGCACGAGGGGCGCGGCATCGGGCTGCTGCACAAGCTCCAGGCGTACCAGCTCCAGGATCTCGGCCGGGACACCGTCGACGCGAACCTCGATCTGGGCCTGCCCGCCGACGCCCGGGACTACGGCACCGGCGCGCAGATCCTCTACGACCTCGGGGTCCGCTCGATGCGGCTGCTCACCAACAACCCGGCCAAGCGGGCCGGCCTGGAAGGCTACGGGCTGACCATCCTCGGCCGCGAGGGCCTGCCGATCCGCCCGCACCCGGAGAACGTCCGGTACCTGCGCACCAAGCGGGACCGGATGGGACACCTGCTCGACGAGTTGGACGACATCACCGAGACCCCGGCCGGCCGACGGGCCGCCGGCGACGAGATCGGAGCATGATCATGGCAGGCTTCGGGGAACCCGGGGTGGAGGCGGTCGACGCCGCCGGCCTGACCGTCGGCGTGGTGGCCGCGCGCTGGCACGGCGACCTGACCGACCACATGCTCGACCGGGCGGTCGCGGCGGCGCAGGCGTGCGGCGCCCGCGCCGTCGTCGCCCGGGTCGCCGGCTCGGTCGAACTCCCGGTCGTCGCGCAGGCCCTGGCCCGCCGCTGCGACGTGGTGGTCGCCCTCGGCGTCGTCGTCCGGGGCGCCACCGCCCACTTCGACTACGTCTGCCGCTCGGTCACCGACGGCCTGACCCGGGTCGCGCTCGACGAGGGCAAGCCGGTGGCCCACGGCGTCCTGACCGTGGACACCATCGAGCAGGCCCGCGACCGCGCCGGGCTGCCCGGCTCGGCCGAGGACAAGGGCTGGGCGGCCACGGTCGCCGCCCTCGACGCCGCCCTGGCCATCCGGGGCCTCGGCGCCACCAACGGCCACCGCGTCGGCTTCACCGGCTGAGGTCTCCCGGGGACCGCGTCTCAGCCCTTCGACAGGGACCGGGTGCGGTTCCGTTCGGGGACCAGGAGAAGCAGCGGACCCCACGGTCGCCGCGTTCCCGGGCCGCCGGTGGGGGGAACCCGTACGCCGCATGCCATCGTCGCGAGTGGACGATGGCGTGATCCTGTGGGTGGGCGGTCCGGGCCGACGGTTCCGCTGTCCACGGCCTGTCGAGCTGCCCCGGCTGGAAGACCGTCGGCCGGCCTGTCGAGCTGCCCCGGCTGTCAGACCGGTCGCCCCGCTGGGGCGCGGGCCCGCCCGTGCTGTCGCGGTCGCCGGTTCCGTTGTCGCCGGTCGCTCGCTGGTTCCGGGCGTGCCCCGTTCGTGGGGGCAGCTCGACAGGGGGTGTGGGGCACGGTCCCGTCGGGCCCACGCGGAGCCCACCCGCCTAGAGGCGGCCGGCTTCGATGATGCGGGCCAGGAACTGGCGGGTGCGGGGTTGGGTGGGGGAGCCGAGAACCTGTTCCGGGGGGCCGGTCTCGACGACCCGGCCGCCGTCGAGGAAACAGACCTGGTCGGCGACGTCGCGGGCGAAGCTCATCTCGTGGGTGGCGAGCACCATCGTCATCCCCTCGGCCTTCAGGTCGCGGATCATGGTCAGCACCTCGCCGACCAGTTCCGGGTCCAGGGCCGAGGTGACCTCGTCGAGCAGGAGCAGCCGGGGGTTGTTGGCCAGGGCCCGGACGATGGCCACCCGCTGCTGCTGGCCGCCGGAGAGCCGGTCCGGGTACGCGTCGGCCTTCGCCCCCAGCCCGACCCGGTCGAGCAGGTCGCGGGCCTGGGCCTCGGCCTCGGCGCGGGCCCGGCGGTGCACCCGGCGCGGGGCCAGGGTGATGTTCTCCAGCACGCTCAGGTGCGGGAAGAGGTTGTACGACTGGAAGACCATGCCGATGCGGCGGCGGACCCGGTCGGGGTCGACCCGGGGGTCGGAGATCTCCTCGCCGTCGAGCTCGATGGTGCCGTCGTCCAGCTCCTCCAGGAGGTTGACGCAGCGCAGCAGGGTCGACTTGCCCGACCCGGACGCGCCGATCAGCGCCACCACCTGGTGTTCGGCCACGGTCAGGTCGAGCTGGTCGAGCACCACGTGGCCGGCGAAGACCTTGCGGAGCCCTTGGCAGCGCAGCAGGGCCACGGTCAACCTCCGGACTGGCGGCGGGCCGCCCGCAGGGTCACCTGGTCGGTGACGGCGATCAGGGGGATGGCGAGCAGGACGAAGAGCACCCCGGCCACGATGTACGGGGTGTAGTTGAAGCTCTCCGCGGTGGCGATCTGCGCGGCCCGGACCGCGTCGATCGGCCCGGCCAGGGAGACCAGGCCGACGTCCTTCTGGAGCGCCACCACGTCGTTGAGCAGGGGCGGGGCCACCCGGCGGACGGCCTGCGGCAGCACCACGTGCCGCATGGTCTGCCGGTAGGTCAGCCCCAGCGAGCGGGCCGCCGCGAGCTGGCTGGGGTGCACCGACTCGATGCCGGCGCGGAACACCTCGGCCAGGTACCCGCCGTAGGTGAGCACCAGGGCCAGGCCGCCGAGCACCAGCACCGGCGGCATGCCCTGCAACCGCAGGCCGGGCACGCCGAGGGTGAGCAGGTAGAGCACGATGATCAGCGGCAGGCCCCGGAACGTGTACGTGTAGCCGGCGGCGAGCGCCCGGACCGGGAAGAAGACCGGCCCGCGCAGGGTCCGCAGCACCGCGATCAGCAGCCCGAGCAACAGGGCGCCGGCCGCGCAGCACACCAGCAGCCGGACGTTGAGCCAGAGGCCGGTGAGCACCTCGGGCAGGGCGTCCCGGGCGATCCGTGGGTCGAGGAACGACTCGCGGACCCGCTGCCAGCCGGGCGCGCCGGTGACGGCGAACACCAGCAGCGTGCCGACCGCCGCCGTGGAGACGGCGGCGGTCAGCACGCTCAGCACCGTCTGCCGGCGCCGGTACGCGGCCCGTTCCCGCTGGGCGGGGGAGGGGGTCCACGCGGTCGGGGAGATCGTGCGGGGCGGGACGGTCACGTGAGCTCAGGAGCCCCGGCGCTCTGGGCGAGCCACTTCTCCTCAAGCTGCTTGAGGCCGCCGGTGCTGGCCAGCTCGCCGACCACCTTGCTGACGCAGCCGGTCAGCGGGGAGCCCTTGTCGAGCAGCAGCCCGAACGCCTCGGGGACGCCGACCTGGGGCAACTGCCCCACGATCACCGCGTCGTCGATCTCCGCGCCGGTGATGTAGAAGGCGGTGGGCAGGTCGACGACCAGGCCGTCGAGCTGGCCGTTCTGGAGGGCCTTCTTGGCGTCGTCGTTGCTGTTGTAGACCTGCGGCTGCGTCGTGGGCTGGATCAGGTCGGTGATCGCCTGGTAGCTGGTCGTCCCCACCTGGGCGCCGAGCTTGGCGCCCTTGAGGTCGGCCAGCGACGTCTTGCCGGCGATCTTCGAGGACTTGAGCGCGATGACGGTCTGCCGGACCAGGTAGTACGGGGCGGAGAAGTCGACCGCCTGCTTGCGTTCGTCGGTGATCGAGAACTGGTTGATGTCGAAGTCGAAGGTCTTCGGGCCCGGGGCGATGGCGGCGTCGAACTTCACCCGGGTCCAGGTCACCTCCTCGCGGGTGTACCCGAGCTTCTCGGCCACCGCGTACGCGACGGCGGACTCGAAGCCCTCGCCGTTGTCGGGCTTGTTGTCGACGAACCACGGCTGGTACGCCGGCTCGTCGGTGGCGATGGTGAGCGTGCCGGGGGTACGGGTCTGCAGGTTCTCCTTGGTGCAGGCCGCCTGTCCGGCGGGGTCGGGTGGGGCGGTGTTCTCCTGCGGGGCGCAGGCGGTGACCGCGAAGAGGACGGCGCCGGCGGTGGTGATCGCGGCGATACGAGGGGTGCTGGCCATGGCGGACAGCGTAGAGGCACACCTCGATGCCGTCGATGATCTTCCCACCATGTTGGTGGGAATTGTGACCCATCGATGCAGGTCGCGGTCGGTGGGCTGGTCGGGCGGGGCGGTGACCACGAGGTGGCACGGGGTCGACCCGGTGCGCGGGTCCGCCGGCTGGCTGGAAGAATCGGGGCGTGAAGACGTTCGAGGAGCTGTTCGCCGAGCTGCAGGCCAAGGCCGCCGCCGGCACCCCGGGCTCGGGCACGGTCGCCGCCCTGGAGAAGGGCGTGCACTTCATCGGCAAGAAGGTCGTCGAGGAGGCCGCCGAGTCGTGGATGGCGGCCGAGCACGAGGGGCCGGAGCGGGCCGCCGAGGAGATCTCACAACTGCTCTACCAGGCCCAGGTGCTGATGCTCGCCACCGGTCTCGAGCTCAAGGACGTCTACCGACATCTGTGAGTGCCCCCACCCGGTGATCAGACCCGATCGAAGGAGCACTCCGTCATGCTGCGTGTCGCCGTACCGAACAAGGGCACCCTGGCCGAGCCGGCCGCCCAGATGCTGCGCGAGGCGGGCTACCGCCAGCGCCGCGACCCGAAGGACCTGGTCTGCTGGGACGAGGCCAACGAGGTCGAGTTCTTCTACCTGCGTCCCAAGGACATCGCCACCTACGTGGGCTCCGGCGACCTGGACCTCGGCATCACCGGCCGGGACCTGCTGGTCGACTCCGGCGCCCCCGCCGAGGAGGTCCTGGACCTCGCCTTCGGCGCCGCCACCTTCCGCTTCGCCGCCCGGCCGGGCGCCATCGCCAGCGAGAAGGACCTGGGCGGGCACCGGATCGCCACCGCCTACCCCGGGGTGGTCCGGCGCTACCTCGCCGACAACGACCTCGCCGCCGACGTGATCCGGCTCGACGGCGCGGTGGAGAACGCGGTCCGGCTCGGTGTCGCCGACGTGGTCGCCGACGTCGTCTCCACCGGGGCCACGCTGCGCCAGGCCGGTCTGGAGATCATCGGTGAGCCGCTGCTGCGCTCCTCGGCGATCATGGTGCGCCGCGCCGACGGCCCCGGGTGCGCCCCGGCCGACCAGCTCCTGCGCCGGCTGCACGGGGTGCTGGTCGCCCGCCGGTACGTGATGCTCACCTACGACGTGCCGGCCGGCCTGCTGGACCGGGCCAGCGCGCTGACCCCGGGGATCGAGTCCCCGACGGTCTCCCCGCTGCACCGGGAGGGCTGGGTGGCGGTCCAGGCCATGGTGCTGCGCGACGACGTGCACCGGATCATGGACGAGCTGTACGACCTGGGGGCCCGCGCCATCCTGGTCACCAACCTGCACGCCTGCCGGCTGTGAGGCGGCTGCCGGCCGGGGTGGCGCTGGGCGTCGTCCTGCTCGGCGGCACCGCCTCGGCGGCCCAGGGGGCGGTCAACGCCGCGTTGGGCGAGCGGGCCGGCAGCCCGGTCCTCGGCGCGGTGGTGAACAACCTCGGCGGCACCCTGCTGGTGCTGGCCGCGCTGGCGGTGCTGCCGTCGATGCGGGCCGGCCTGGCGGTGCTGCGCCGGACCCGCCCGCCCTGGTGGACGTACCTCGGTGGGCTCGGCGGGGCGGCGATCGTGGTGATCGCCACGTACGCGGTGCCGGTGCTCGGGGTGGCCGTGTTCACCATCGCCCAGGTCGCCGGGGGCAGCCTCGGCGGCCTCGCGGTGGACCGGGCGGGGCTGGCCCCGATCGGGCGGTTCCCGCTGACCGGGCCGCGGGTCGTCGGCGCCCTGCTCGGCGTCGGCGCGGTCGGCCTGGCCCAGGTGGGTCGCCCGCTCGGTGACCTGGCCCCCGGGGTGGTGCTGCTCGCCGCGGGCGGCGGGCTGGCCGTGGCGGTGCAGACCGCGCTCAACGGGCGGCTCGCCGCCGCCAGCACCGCCGCCGCCGGGACCCTGGTCAACTTCCTGGTCAGTACCCCGGTGGTGCTCGGCGTCGCGCTCGCCGTCGGCGGGTTCGCCGGCCCGCCCCCGGCCTGGCCACCCACCTGGTACCTCTACACCGGCGGGCTGCTCGGCCTCGGGATCGTGGTCAGCCTGCTGGTCGGGGTGCGTGCGCTCGGTGTGCTGCGGACCGGCCTGGCCCTGGTCGCCGGTCAGCTCACCGGGGCGCTCCTGCTGGACGTGCTGCTGCCCGGCGGGACCGGGCTGCGGCTGCCGGTGCTGCTCGGCGCGCTGCTCACGCTGGTGGCCGTGCTGGTCTCCGGGCGGGGCGCCCGCCGGGCGGTCCGGGTGGCGTCCGCGACCCGACCGGCGGACGATGGCAGACTGGTGGGGTGAGTGGATCCGAGATGGTGACCCTGCGGCCCCGTCGAATCCGGGTGGTCTGCTGGGCCTCCGCGGTGGCGTTGATCGTGACGTTCAGTCTGATCGGCGCCTCGTTGCAGGGGCCGACCGGCGACGGGTACGGCACCTTCCAGCGCGGCGACGGGTTCGCCATGGTCGGTCTCGGGGTGCTCGGCGCGCTCGCCATCCTGCTCTTCACCCGTCCCCGGGTGCAGGCCGACGCCTGGGGCGTGCGGGTCCGCAACATCGTCGGCTCGTACGAGCTGCCCTGGGAGGTCATCCGGGGGGTGCGGTTCGACCGGGGCGCCCCCTGGGCCAGCCTGGAACTGCACGACGACGACCTGATGCCGATGGTCGCCCTCCAGGCCGCCGACAAGGAGTCGGCGGTCGAGGGGGTCCGGGCGCTGCGCCGGCTGCACCAGACGCACGCCTCCGCCCCCAGCCGCTCCTGACCCGCCGCGCCGCCGCCCGGGGTCAGGGTGTAGAGTGGTCGAGTCGACCAGGCTGTCCGCGTTCGCCGTGCACATGGCGAGCGGCCGGCAGCCTCGAAGTGGAGCGCCTGCTCCCACCCGCGTCGCCGTCTGAGGCGGTCGGGTCCGGTCACCGGTTCCGGGCACGCCCCGGTTCCGGATGCGCGATCATGTGATCGTGCCGACCGGTCGAGCGGGCCCTGGCATGCGCCGGGGCCTTCTGCTTTCCGGGTCGGGCTCCCACCCGGGCGCCCGCGGGGTCGGCCACGCAGGAGTTACGGACTCGAGGAGGCCCCATCAGCGTCGAACCACGCGTGAACGAGCAGATCCGGGCACGTGAGGTCCGACTGGTCGGCCCTGAGGGTGAGCAGGTGGGCATCGTCCCGCTGGAGCGCGCCCTGCAGCTGGCCGCGGACGTCGACCTGGACCTGGTCGAGGTTGCGCCGATGGCGCGCCCGCCGGTGTGCAAGCTCATGGACTTCGGCAAGTTCAAGTACGAGAGCGCACTGAAGGCGCGCGAAGCGCGGCGGAACCAGCAGCAGACCGTCATCAAGGAGATGAAGCTCCGGCCCAAGATCGACCCGCACGACTACGAGACCAAGAAGGGTCACGTGGTGCGGTTCCTCAAGGCCGGCGACAAGGTCAAGGTGACGATCATGTTCCGCGGTCGGGAGCAGAGCCGCCCGGAGCTGGGGTACCGGCTCCTGCGCCGGCTCGAGTCCGAGATCTCGGAGCTGGGGTACGTCGAGGCCGCTCCGAAGCAGGACGGTCGAAACATGATCATGGTGCTCGCGCCGCACCGCGCCACCAAGGCCGCCGCCACGGCGGCCCGGGGTGGGGGGCCGCGTGAGCGGGAGAGCGGTGCCGCCGAGGCGCCGCCGGCCGAGGCGGCCGGACCCGCCGGTACCACCGGCGAGTGACAGGGGAGAAGACGGTTCAATGCCGAAGATGAAGAGCCACACGGGTATGGGCAAGCGGGTCAAGGTGACCGGCAAGGGCAAGGTCGTCGCCCAGCAGGCCGGCATGCGCCACAACCTGGAGAAGAAGGCCTCCACCCGGACCCGCCGGCTGACCGGCACGGTCGAGGTGGCCAAGGCCGACGTCAAGCGAATCAAGAAGCTGCTCGGCCGCTGACGCGCGCCACCTGAACCGACGAAGGAGTTGAGATGGCACGCGTCAAGCGGGCTGTGAACGCCCAGAAGAAGCGCCGTTCCGTGCTCGAGGCCGCGAGTGGCTACCGCGGCCAGCGGTCCCGGATGTACCGCAAGGCCAAGGAGCAGATGCTGCACTCGTTGCAGTACGCCTACCGGGACCGTCGTGACCGCAAGGGCGACTTCCGGCAGCTCTGGATCCAGCGGATCAACGCGGGCGCCCGTGCCAACGGGCTGACCTACAACCGCCTGATCCAGGGGCTGCGGCTGGCCGGCGTCGAGGTGGACCGCAAGATCCTGGCCGACCTCGCCGTCAACGACGCCACCGCGTTCGCGGCCCTGGTCGAGGTGGCCCGCGCGGCCGTCGCCGCCGAGGGCACCGGCGGGGCCAAGGCCCAGGCCGCCTGATCCACCCGTACCAGCTCATCGAGGCGTCTCCCGTGCGGTCACCGTCGCGCGGGAGGCGCCTCGACGACGTACCGGAGGCCCCGCTGTTCACCCCGCGTACGCCCCGGATCGTCGCGGCCCGTCGGCTGCACCGTCGCCGGGACCGCGACACCACCGGCCGGTTCCTCGCCGAGGGGCCGCAGGCCGTCCGGGAGGCCCTCGCCGCCCCCGGCGTGGTCACCGAACTCTTCGGCACCCCCGCCGCCCTGGACCGGTACGCCGACCTGGCCGGGCGGGCCGCCGCCGACGGCGTACCCGTCTCCCCGGTCACCGACGACGCCCTCGCCGCGCTCGCCGACACGGTGGCCCCGCAGGGCCTCGTCGCGCTCTGCCGGCACCTGGACGTGCCGCTGGCGACCGCGCTCGACGGCGGGCCCCGCCTCGTCGCGGTGCTCGCCGGCATCCGTGACCCGGGCAACGCCGGCACGGTGCTGCGCACCGCCGACGCGGCCGGGGCGCAGGCGGTGGTCTTCGCCGGGGAGACCGTCGACCCGTACAACGGCAAGTGTGTGCGCTCCTCGGCCGGCAGCCTGTTCCACGTCGACGTGGTGCGCGCCGCCGACCCGGTCGAGGTGGTGGCCGCGCTGCGGTCCGCCGGCCTCACCGTCCTCGCCACCACCGGGTACGGCGACCGCGACCTGGACGACCTGGCCGACGACGGGGCGCTGGCCACCCCGACCGCCTGGCTCTTCGGCGCCGAGGCGCGCGGGCTGCCCGAGGAGCTGACCGCCGCCGCCGACGCCCGGGTCCGGGTGCCGCTGCACGGGCGCGCGGAGAGCCTCAACCTGGCTGCGGCGGCTGCCGTCTGCCTGTACGCTTCAGCCAGGGCACTGCGCCCACGGTGAGCCGTGCGGCGTGGTCAGACCACAGGGGAGAGCGTCCGAGATGGTGAACGCGCGTCGGCGTTCGTTTAGCCAGCCCGCCGGTGTCGGCGGGCGGCGGGCCTGACCCTTCCCCCTGCCCGACTCCCACCGGCGGGCTGCGGCACAGCCGCGCGTCCGTAGACTCGCTTCGCCGCCCGCGAGGGCCGGCACCGCCGTGAGGGAGTGCCCGTACGCCATGAGCTACCGCAACGATCCGTACGACCCGAAGCAGGTCGCCCTGCTCGACCCGGCCGCCCTGGCCGCCGCCGTCGCCGACGCCGAGAAGGCGTTCGCCGACGCGGCCGACCCGGACGCGCTGACCGCGCTGCGCCCCGCGCACCTGGGGGACCGGTCCCCGGTGTCGCTGGCGCGCCGGGAGATCGGCGCGTTGCCGCCGGCCGCCAAGTCCGACGCCGGCAAACGGGTCAACGAGGCCCGCCGTGCCGTCGAGGCCGCCTACGCCGCCCGCGCCGAGATCCTGGAGCGCGAGCAGGCCGCCCGGGTGCTGGTCGAGGAGCGGGTCGACGTGACCCTGCCGTCCGGCCGGCGGCCGGTGGGCGCCCGGCACCCGGTCACCACGCTGATGGAGCGGATCAGCGACTTCTTCGTCGGGATGGGCTACGAGGTGGCCGAGGGGCCCGAGGTCGAGTTGGAGTGGACCAACTTCGACGCCCTGAACATCCCCGCCGACCACCCCGCCCGGGGCCTGATGGACACCTTCCACGTCGCGCCCCCGGCGGGCGCGGACAGCTCCGGTCTGGTGCTGCGCACCCACACCTCGCCGGTGCAGGCGCGGACCATGCTGACCCGCAAGCCCCCCATCTACGTGGTGGTGCCGGGCCGGGTGTACCGCACCGACGAGTTGGACGCCACCCACGCGCCGGTCTTCCACCAGGTCGAGGGCCTGGTGGTGGACAAGGGCATCACCATGGCGCACCTGCGCGGCACCCTGGACCACTTCGCCCGCGCCATGTTCGGCGAGGGCGCGAAGACCCGCTTCCGGCCGCACTACTTTCCGTTCACCGAGCCGTCCGCCGAGTTCGACGTCTGGTTCCCGGAGCACCGCAAGGGCCCGCAGTGGGTCGAGTGGGGCGGCTGCGGCATGGTCAACCCCCGGGTGCTGCGGGCCTGCGGGATCGACCCGGAGGTCTACTCCGGATTCGCCTTCGGTATGGGCATCGACCGGACCGTCATGTTCCGGCACGGGGTCGGCGACATGCGGGACATGGTCGAGGGCGACGTGCGGTTCACCCGCGCGTTCGGGGTGGGGGCGTAGGCGATGCGGGTACGAGACACGGGAACGGTGGTCTGAGTCATGCGAGTTTCTGTCAGCTGGCTGCGGGAGTACGTCGACCTCCCCGCCGACCTGCCCACCGGCGACCTGGAGCAGGCCCTGGTCGACCTCGGCATCGAGGTGGACGCCGTCGAGGACCTGCGGGAGTCGGTCACCGGCCCGCTGGTGGTCGGCGAGGTGCTGGAGATCGAGGAGCTGACCGGCTTCAAGAAGCCGATCCGGTTCTGCCGGGTCGACGTGGGCGCCGCCAACGGCACCGGCGAGCCGCAGGAGATCGTCTGCGGGGCACGCAACTTCGCCCCCGGCGACAAGGTCGTGGTGATCCTCCCCGGCGGGGTGCTGCCCGGCGACTTCGCCATCGGCGCCCGCAAGACGTACGGCCGCAACTCCCACGGCATGATCTGCTCCGCCAAGGAACTGGGGCTGGGCGACGACCACTCCGGCGTCATCGTGCTCCCCGCCGACGTGGCGGCGAAGCCCGGCGACGACGCGCGCCCGGTGGTCGGCCTCGACGAGGTCGTCCTGGAGCTGGAGGTCACCCCGGACCGGGGGTACGCGCTCAGCGTGCGCGGCCTGGCCCGGGAGCTGTCCCTCGCGCTCGGCGTGCCGTTCCGCGACCCGGGGCTGGCCCCCGCCCCCGGCGGCACGGCCGAGCCGGCGTACCCGGTGCGGGTGCTCGACACCGTCGGCTGCGACCGGTTCGCCGCCCGGCTGGTGCGCGGGGTCGACCCGACCGCGCGGACCCCCGGGTGGATGCAGCGGCGGCTCACCGTCGCCGGCATCCGCAGCATCAGCCTGCCGGTCGACATCACCAACTACGTGATGCTCGAACTCGGCCAGCCGATGCACGCCTTCGACGCCGAGCGGATCGCCGGGCCGCTGGTGGTGCGCCGGGCCGAGGCGGGGGAGAAGCTGACCACCCTGGACGGGGTGGCCCGCACCCTCGCCGCCGAGGACATGGTGATCTGCGACGACACCGGCCCGATCTCGCTCGCCGCGGTGATGGGCGGCGAGACCAGCGAGGTGGTCGCCAGCACCACCGACGTGCTCTTCGAGGCCGCACACTGGGACCCGGCGATGGTCGGCCGCACCGCCCGCCGGCACAAGTTGTTCAGCGAGGCGGCGAAGCGCTGGGAGCGGGGCGTCGACCCGGCCCTGCCGCTGGTCGCCATCGAGCGGGCGGTCCGGCTGCTCGCCGAGCACGGCGGCGGCACCGTCGGCGAGCAGATCCTCGACCTCGACCACGTCGCCCCGCGTACCCCGGTGGTGCTGCCGGCCGACCTGCCCAGCCGGCGGGTCGGGGTGCGGTACCCGACCGAGCGGGTGGTGGACATCCTGGCGCAGGTCGGCTGCGTCGTCACCCGGGCCGCCGACCGGCTCGCCGAGGACGCCGGCAGCGTGGGCACCAGCGTCGGCGACGCCGAGGTGCTCACCGTCACCCCGCCGAGCTGGCGGCCCGACCTGACCGACCCGGCCGACCTGGTCGAGGAGGTGGTCCGCCTCGACGGGTACGACCGGGTGCCCTCGGTGCTGCCCACCGCGCCCCCCGGCCGGGGCCTGACCGCGCGGCAGCGGCGTCGCCGGGCGATCGCCCGGTCCCTGGCCGACCAGGGGTACGTCGAGGTGCTCAGCCAGCCCTTCGTCGCCCCGCAGCTCGCCGACCAGCTCGGCCTGCCCGCCGACGACCCGCGCCGTCCGGCGGTCCGGCTGGCCAACCCGCTGTCCGAGCAGGAGCCGCTGCTGCGCACCACGCTGCTCGGCCCGCTGCTGGAGGCGGCCCGGCGCAACCTCGGCCGGGGCCTGCGCGACCTGGCCCTGTACGAGATCGGCACGGTGTTCCACCCGCGCCCCGACGCCGGGGCCCCGCCCGCGATGGGCGTCGACCGGCGGCCCACCGACGCCGAGTTCGCCGCCGCCGACGCGGTGGTACCGGCCCAGCCGCAGCACGTCGCCGTCGTGCTCACCGGGGACGTCGAGCCCGCCGGCTGGTGGGGACCGGGTCGCCAGGCCGGCTGGGCGGACGCGATCGAGGCCGGTCGGGCGGTGCTCGCCGCCGCCGAGCTGCCGGCCGGGCGGATCGAGGTCCGGGCCGCCGACCACGCCCCCTGGCACCCCGGCCGCTGCGCCGAGCTGCTGGTCGACGGCGTCGTCGTCGGGCACGCCGGTGAGCTGCACCCGGCCGTCCTCGCCGGGCTGGAGCTGCCCCGCCGGACCTGCGCCATGGAGCTGGACCTGGACGCGCTGCCGGCCGCGCCGACCGTCCCCGCGCCCGGGGTCTCCGGGTTCCCGCCCGCGCTGATCGACGTCGCCCTGGTGGTGGACGAGTCGGTGCCGGCCGAACAGGTGCAGCGGGCCCTCGTGGAGGGCGCCGGGGAGCTGCTGGAGGACGTCCGCCTCTTCGACGTGTACGTCTCCGAGCAGGTGGGCGCCGGCCGTAAGTCGCTGGCGTACAAGCTCACCTTCCGGGCCCCGGACCGGACGTTGACCGTCGAGGAGGCGGTCGCCGCCCGCGACACGGCGGTGGCCCGCGCCGCCGCCCGCCACGGCGCCACCCTGCGCGGCGCCTAGGGCGTAAGGAAGGGCCCCTTGTTAACGCTTTCGGTAGTGAAAGGGGCCCTTCCTAACCGTCCCCCGGGTCGAGGCCGTCCTCCGGGTCGAGTTCGCCGAGGGCGCGCAGGCCGGGCAGGTCGCGGACGGTGAGCCGCCGGTAGTCGGTCTCGACCAGGCCGCTGGCCCGCAACTCCCGTAGCGACTTCTCGACCGATGCCACCGACGCGCCACAGATGCTGGCCAGTTCCGGCTGGGGCAGCCGCACGTCGATGATCACCCCGGTGGGGGTGCGCCTGCCGTGGGTACGGCACAGGTCGGCGATCACCCGGGCCACCCGGACCCGGGTCCCGTACAGCGCGAAGTCGACCCGCCGTCGGTTCGACCACCGCAGCCGGTCGGAGACCATCGCCGCGAGTTCGACGGCGGCCTGGGGCTGTTCCCGCAGGAAGCGGTTGAACTGGTCGCGGGGGATGGCGCGGTAGCGGGTCGGCCCGCAGGTGGTCACGGTGGCGGAGCGGGCCCGCTGGTTGAGGGCCGACATCTCGCCGAGCAGGTCGCCGCCGACCCGCAGCGACAGCAGCGCGGAGCGGCCGTCCGCGAGGCCGACCGTCACCTTGGCCAGCCCCTCCACCAGCAGCACCAGGTGGTGCGACTCGTGGTCGCCCTCGTGGATGAGGATCTGCCCGGGTGGCACCGGGCGCTCCGTCCCGAGCCGCAGCAGCGCCGAGCGGGCCGCGGGATCCAGCCGCTGCAGGAACGTCCCGTGTGGCCACTCGGCTCTCACCAGGTCCCGGTGCCGCATCGACAACCTCCCACTCGCCGCCCGGAGATCGCCGAAGCGTAGCCGAGTCCGTGCGTAGCGCGATGCCCCTGCCCGCAGCGCGGCCACCAGCACTGCCGGTACGGCCAATTCCACCAGCACCTGGGCGGGGGGCCAGACGGCCAGCAGCAGTTCGGTCAGGTCGTTCGTCATGCCCTCAGCACACCCGCCGGAGCCGTTCCGGACACCGCACCCGGAAGGGATGACGGGTGGTGGACAGATTCCGCGACGCCCTATTTGTACGGGGTCCTCCCTGCTGAGGGCCGGTTCGATGTTCCCGATGCCTGCCCGGCACGGGTCGGGCGCGGGACGAAAGGGCGACATGTCGATGCACCATCCGGAGCGGCGACTATTGATCTCCGTGGACATGGAGCGGTACAGCCGGCGCGGTAACCTCCAGCAGTACGAGGCACAGCAGGCCTTCCACGACCTGTTGCACGGCGCGGCCCGGGACGTCGGGCTCGACCGGGCGGCCTGGGCCACCCAACAGGCCGGCGACGGCGAACTGGCGATCCTGCCGCGGGACGTCCCGGAGTCGTGCGTCATCGGTCGGTTCGTCCCGGAGCTGAACCGGCGGCTGCGGGCGTACAACGTCAGTCGGGTCGAGGCGGCCCGGGTGCGCCTGCGGCTCGCCGTCCACCAGGGGCTCGTGCACCTCGACGGGGCGAACGGCTTTCCCGGCCAGGCGGTGGTGTTCGTGTCCCGGCTCTGCGACGCCGACCCGGTCCGGCGGGCGCTGGCCGCCTTCCCCGACGCGGGGGTGGCGCTGGTCGTCTCCACCGACATCTACCGGGACGTCGTCTCGGAGTACCCGGAGCAGATGCGCCCCGAGCGGTTCCGCCGGGTGCGGATCAGCCGGCCCGAGAAGGGCTTCGACGAGTACGCCTGGGTCTGCGTGGTGGACGAGGACCTGTCGGCCGTCGCACCGTCGGACATCGATGCACGGACCGACGGGCAGGCTGGTCCCGACGGCGGGACGAAGCCCGACCGGGCACGCTCCGGGTCGGCGCCGTCGCCCGCCGTGGCGCCGATCCCCGGTCCCCGGTCCGGGAACGGGTCGTCCGGTTGAGCCCGGCCCCGGCCCGGTCGTGCGGGCCGGGGGCCGGACCGTGGCGAGCCGGCCCGGTTCGGGATGGTCCCCCCGAGCCGGGCCGGCCCGGGACGGCGGGCGTGGCGTTGCTGCCTCGTTATGCTCATGCGGTGGGCTGCATGACATTGCGGCTGTGTTTCGTGGCCTGCTAGCCTCTGCTGCATAGTCATGCGGAGGTAGGTATGGGAATACGTGTCGGGGTCGCTGGCGCGAGTGGGTACGCCGGGGGTGAACTGCTGCGCCTGGTCGCTGGGCACCCGGAGTTCGACCTGGTCGCCGCGACCGCCCACCGCCAGGCCGGCCAGCCGGCCAGCGTCGTACATCCGCAGCTCGCGGGGCTGGACCTGGTCCTCGGCCCGACCGAACCGGACGCCCTGGCCGACGCGGACCTGGTCTTCCTGGCCCTGCCGCACGGCGAGTCGGCGGCGCTGGCCGCCGGGCTGCCGGAGACGGTCCGGGTGGTCGACCTCGGCGCCGACCACCGGCTGCGCGACGCCGCCGCCTGGCAGCGGTACTACGGTGGCGCGCACGCCGGCACCTGGACCTACGGCCTGCCCGAACTGCCCGGTCAGCGGCCGGCCATCGCCGCCGCGAGCCGGGTGGCGAACACCGGGTGCTACGCGGTCGCCACCACCCTGGCGCTCGCCCCGCTGGTCGCCGCCGGGGTGGTCGAGCCCGCCGACGTGGTGGTGGTCGCCGCCTCCGGCACCTCCGGTGCCGGCCGGGCCGCCAAGACGCACCTGCTCGGCAGCGAGGTGATGGGCGACCTGTCGCCGTACAAGGTCGGCGCGCACCAGCACGTGCCGGAGATCAAGCAGGCCACCGGGGCGGTCAGCCTCTCGTTCACCCCGGTGCTCGCGCCGATGCCGCGGGGCATCCTGGCCACCGTCACCGCCGTGCCGGCCGTCGCCGGCGCCGACCCGCGCGCGGTCCTCGCCGAGGCGTACGCGGACGCGCCGTTCGTGCACGTGCTGCCGGAAGGAACGTGGCCGCACACCGCCGCCACCCTCGGCTCGAACTCCTGCCACCTGCAGGCGACCGTCGATGTCGACTCCGGCCGGGTGATCGTGGTCAGCGCCATCGACAACCTCGGCAAGGGCGCCGCCGGTCAGGCCGTGCAGTGCGCGAACCTGATGGTCGGCCTGCCCGAGCAGACCGGGCTGTCCGTCTTCGGGGTGGCGCCGTGACCGGCCGGCTCCCGACGACGACACGCCCGGCCGGCGGAACCGCCACCGGCCCGCACCTGACCGGGACGGGGGAGGCGGCATGAGCGTCACCGCAGCGCGGGGTTTCCGGGCCTCCGGCGTGGCCGCCGGCCTGAAGTCCGCCGGGGCGTTGGACGTCGCCCTGGTGGTCAACGACGGTCCCGACGCCGGGGTCGCCGGAGTCTTCACCGCCAACCGGGTGAAGGCCGCCCCGGTGCTCTGGACCCAGCAGGTCGTCCACGGCGGGGTGGCCCGCGCGGTGATCCTCAACTCCGGCGGGGCGAACGCCTGCACCGGGCCGGCCGGTTTCCAGGACACCCACGCCACCGCCGAGCACACCGCCGCCGTGCTCACCTCGACCAACGCCCGGCTGATGGTCGGCGCCGGGGACGTGGCGGTCTGCTCCACCGGCCTGATCGGCGAACGGCTGCCGATGGACAAGCTGCTGCCCGGCGTCCGTGGCGCGGCACGGGACCTGTCCCGCAGCGGCGGGCCCGCCGCCGCCGAGGCGATCATGACCACGGACTCCCGCCCGAAGACGACAGTGGTCGACGGCGGCGGCTGGACGGTCGGCGGCATGGCCAAGGGCGCCGGGATGCTCTCCCCGGCCCTGGCCACGATGCTCTGCGTGCTCACCACCGACGCGGTGGCCGGGCCGGAGGCGCTCGACGCCGCCCTGCGCGCGGCCTGCCGGGTCACCTTCGACCGACTCGACTCCGACGGGGCCATGTCCACCAACGACACGGTGCTGCTGCTGGCCAGCGGGGCCAGCGGCCTCGAGCCGACCCGGGCGGAGCTGACCGCCGCGGTCACCGCCGCCTGCCACGACCTGGCCCAGCAGTTGCTCGCCGACGCCGAGGGCGCGACCAAGCAGGTCGCCATCGAGGTGGTCGGCGCGGCCAGCGAGGACGACGCGGTGGAGGTGGGTCGCGCGGTGGCCCGCAACAACCTGGTCAAGACCGCGCTGTTCGGCAACGACCCCAACTGGGGGCGGATCCTCGCCGCCGTCGGGACCACCGCCGCCGTCTTCGAGGCCGACGACCTCGACGTGGCGGTGAACGGGATCTGGGTGTGCCGCTCCGGCGCCGCCGCCGAGGACCGCTCCAAGGTGGACCTCAGCGGCCGGGACGTCACCGTCCGGATCGACCTGCACGCCGGCACCGCCCAGGCCACCGTCTGGACCAACGACCTGTCGCACGCGTACGTCCACGAGAACTCGGCCTACTCGACGTGAGCGCGAGGAACGCAGCGAAGCGGAGTCCCGCAGTCGGGAACGGAAAGGCGGCCCGGTGAGCGCGAGGAACGCAGCGAAGCGGAGTCCCGCAGTCGGGAACGGAAAGGCAGCCCGGTGAGCGCGAGGAACGCAGCGAAGCGGAGTCCCGCAGTCGGGAACGGAAAGGCAGCACAGTGACTCTCTCCGCGGACCTCACCCGCGCCCAGGGCAAGGCGGCCACCCTGATCGAGGCGTTGCCCTGGCTGGCCCAGTTCTCCGGGGCCACCGTCGTGGTCAAGTACGGCGGCAACGCCATGGTCGACCCCGAGTTGCAGCGCGCCTTCGCCGCCGACATGGTGTTCCTGCGCTACGCCGGCCTCCGGCCGGTCGTGGTGCACGGCGGCGGGCCACAGATCTCGGCCATGCTCGGCCGCCTCGGCATCGCCAGCGAGTTCCGGGGTGGTCTGCGGGTCACCACCCCGGAGGCGATGGACGTGGTCCGGATGGTGCTCGTCGGGCAGGTGGGCCGGGAACTGGTCGGCCTGATCAACGCGCACGGCCCGTTCGCGGTCGGCCTCTCCGGCGAGGACGCCGGCCTGTTCACCGCCGTGCGCCGCCCGGCGTACGTGGGCGGGGAGCCGGTGGACGTCGGCCAGGTCGGCGACGTCGAGTCGGTGGACGTCTCGGCGGTCACCGACCTGATCGAGGCCGGCCGGATCCCGGTGATCTCCACGGTGGCGCCGGACGTCGACGGGGTGCTGCACAACCTCAACGCCGACACGGCCGCCGCCGCCCTCGCCGTCGGTCTGCGCGCCCGCAAGCTGGTCGTGCTGACCGACGTACCCGGTCTGTACGCCAACTGGCCGGACACCGACAGCCTGGTCTCCGAGATCACCGCCGACGACCTGGCGACGCTGCTGCCGTCGCTGGAGTCGGGCATGGTCCCCAAGATGGAGGCCTGCCTGCGCGCGGTGCGCGGGGGAGTGCCCGCCGCGCACGTGGTCGACGGCCGGGTCGCCCACTCCACGTTGCTGGAGGTCTTCACCTCCGAGGGGTTCGGCACCATGGTCGTCCCCGAGCCCACCACCGCCGCGGCCCCCGGGGCCGCCGACCAGGGAGGACACGCATGAGCGGGCTCGTGGCGCGCTGGCAGCAGACCATGATGGACAACTACGGCACGCCGCCGCTGGCGCTGGTCTCCGGCTCCGGCGCCGTCGTGGTCGACGAGGCCGGCCGGGAGTACGTCGACCTGCTCGGCGGCATCGCGGTCAACGCCCTCGGGCACGCCCACCCGGCGGTGGTGGCCGCCGTCTCCAAGCAGGTCGCCACCCTCGGTCACGTCTCCAACCTGTACGTCGCCGAGCCGCCGGTGGCCCTCGCCGAGCTGCTGCTGGCTCTCGCCGGACGGCCCGGCCGGGTGTTCTTCGCCAACTCCGGCGCGGAGGCCAACGAGGCGGCGTTCAAACTGTCCCGGCTCACCGGCCGCAGCCACGTGGTGGCCACCGAGGGCGGCTTCCACGGCCGGACCATGGGCGCGCTGGCGCTGACCGGCCAGCCGGCCAAGGCCGACCCGTTCCGCCCGCTGCCCGGCGAGGTCACCCACGTGCCGTACGGCGACGTGGCGGCGCTGGAGGCGGCGGTCACCGACGCCACCGCGATGGTGATCCTGGAGCCGATCCAGGGTGAGAACGGCGTGGTGGTGCCCCCCGCCGGGTACCTCACCTCGGCCCGGCGGATCACCGCCCGGCACGGCGCGCTGCTGGTCCTCGACGAGGTGCAGACCGGTATCGGCCGCACCGGCCACTGGTTCGCCCACCAGGCCGAGGGGGTCGAGCCCGACCTGGTCACGCTGGCCAAGGGGCTCGGCGGGGGACTGCCCATCGGCGCCTGCCTGGCCTTCGGCCCGGCCGCGGACCTGCTGCGGCCCGGCTCGCACGGCACCACCTTCGGCGGCAACCCGGTGAGCTGCGCCGCCGCCCTCGCGGTGGTCTCCACCATCGCCAGTGAGGGGCTGCTCGACCACGTCAAGCGGGTCGGCGAGCGGCTCCGGCGCGGGATCGAGGCGCTCGGTCATCCGCTGGTCGCCGAGGTCCGGGGCGCCGGACTCCTGCTCGGCGTGGTGCTCACCGGTCCCGCTTCCGGGGCGGTGACGGCGGCGCTGCGCACGGCCGGCTTCCTGGTCAACCCGGTGCAGCCGGACGTGGTCCGGCTCGCCCCGCCGCTGATCCTCAACACCGCGCAGGTCGACGCCTTCCTCACCGCCCTGCCCGCCGCGTTGGACGCGGCCCGTACCGACCTGCCCGCCGCGTTGGACGCGGCCGGTACCGACCTGCCCGCCGCGTCCGCTGCGGTCTCTCCCGCCCCGTCCGACGCGGCGGTTCCCACCCCTCGCACCACGGAGACGAACACATGACCCGGCATTTCCTGCGCGACGACGATCTCACCGCCGCCGAGCAGTCGGCGGTGCTCGACCTGGCGGCCCGGATGAAGGCCGACCGGTTCGGGCACCAGCCGCTGGCCGGTCCCCGGTCGGTCGCGGTGCTCTTCGACAAGCAGAGCCTGCGCACCCGGTTCTCCTTCGACGTCGGCATCGCCGAACTGGGCGGGCACCCCCTGGTGGTGGACACCCAGGTCACCCACTTCGGTCGGGGCGAGACCCTCGGCGACGCGGGCCGGGTGCTGTCCCGGTACGTGGCCGCGATCGTGCTGCGCACCCACGGCGACGACCGGATCGCCGAGGTGGCGGCGGGCGCGAGCGTACCGGTGGTGAACGCGCTGACCGACAACTTCCACCCCTGCCAGCTCCTGGCCGACCTGCTCACCGTCCGCGAGCACCTGGGCGGCACGCGGGGCCGGACCCTGGCGTACGTGGGGGACGCGGCGAACAACATGGCCCACTCGTACCTGCTGGCCGGGGCGCTGGCCGGGATGCACGTGCGGGTGGCCGGCCCGGCCGGGTTCGGCCCCGACCCGGCGGTGCTGGACCGGGCCGCCCAGCTCGCCGCCGAGACCGGCGGGTCGGTGCGCGCCCTGACCGACGCGGTGGCGGCGGTCCGGGACGCCGACGTCGTCGCCACCGACACCTGGACCTCGATGGGGCAGGAGAGCGACGGCCTGGACCGGATCACCCCGTTCCTGCCGTACCAGATCAACAAGGAACTGCTCGGGCACGCCGCGCCGACCGCGATCGTGCTGCACTGCCTGCCGGCGCACCGGGGCGAGGAGATCACCGACGAGGTGCTCGACGGGCCGCAGAGCGCCGTGTTCGACCAGGCGGAGAACCGGCTGCACGCGCAGAAGGCCCTGCTCGCCTTCCTCCTGACGGGCGGGGACGGGTCCACCGACGGCCCGGACGGCCGGCCGTGACGGCTCCGCTGACCCGGGCCGCCCGGCACGCCCGGATCGTCGAGCTGATCCGCGACCGGGCGGTCCGCTCGCAGACCGAGCTGGCCGACCTGCTCGCCGGGGACGGCGTCCAGGTCACCCAGGCGACCCTGTCGCGGGACCTCAAGGAACTCGGCGCGGTGACCGCCCGGGGCGGCGACGGGCGCGGGGTGTACGTGATCCCCGAGGACGGCCACCGTCCGCTGCGCGACGCCGAGTCCGCGCCGGCCCGGCTGATCCGGCTGCTGCGCGAACTGCTCAACGACGTCGACTCCAGCGGCAACATCACCGTGCTGCGTACCCCGCCGGGCGCGGCGCAGTTCCTGGCCAGCGCCCTGGACCGGGCCGGCCTGCCCGAGGTGGTGGGCACCATCGCCGGCGACGACACCATCCTCGTCGTGGCCCGCGAGAACGTCGGCGGCGCCGCGCTGGGCGAGAAGCTCTCCGCGTGGTCCCGCCGTGACGACACCGGCGACTCCCGGATGGGGGACGCCTGACCGTGACGACCAGAATGAGCGACGTGGACGACAAGAGCCTCACCGAGAACAGCGCCGCCACCAACCGTACGAGCCTGTGGGGTGGCCGGTTCGCCGGCGGACCCGCCGAGGCCCTCGCCCGGCTGTCGGTCAGTGTCCAGTTCGACTGGCGCCTCGCCCCGTACGACATCGCCGGGTCGCGGGCGCACGCCCGGGTCCTGGCCGGGGCGGGCCTGCTCGACCCGGAGGAGCTGGGGAAGATCCTGGCCGCCCTGGACGACCTGGAGGCGGCCTGTGCCTCCGGGGCCTTCCGCCCCACCATCGAGGACGAGGACGTGCACACCGCCCTGGAGCGGGGCCTGCTGGAACGCCTCGGCAGCCTCGGCGGGAAGCTGCGCGCCGGCCGGTCCCGCAACGACCAGGTCGCCACCGACCTGCGGCTGTACCTGCGCGACCACGCCCGGGGGGTGGCCCTGCGGCTGGTCGAGCTGGCCGACGCCCTGGTGGAGCAGGCCGAGCGGCACGTGGACACCGCCGCGCCCGGCATGACCCACCTCCAGCACGCCCAGCCGGTGACCTTCGGGCACTGGCTGCTGGCCCACGTCCAGCCGCTGCTGCGGGACCTGGAGCGGCTGCGCGACTGGGACCACCGCACCGCGATCAGCCCGCTCGGGGCGGGCGCCCTGGCCGGCTCCGGGCTCCCGTTGGACCCGGTGGCCGTGTCGAAGGAGCTGGGCTTCCGGACGTCCTTCGCCAACTCGATGGACGCGGTCGCCGACCGGGACTTCGTCGCCGAGTTCCTCTTCGTCACCGCGCTGGTCGGGGTGCACCTCTCCCGCCTCGGTGAGGAGGTGGTGCTCTGGACGTCGCAGGAGTTCGGCTGGGTCGAGCTGGACGACGCCTTCGCCACCGGGTCGTCGATCATGCCGCAGAAGAAGAACGCGGACATCGCCGAGCTGGCCCGGGGCAAGTCGGGGCGTCTGGTGGGCGGGCTGATGAGCGTGCTCACCATGCTCAAGGGCCTGCCGATGACGTACGACCGGGACATGCAGGAGGACAAGGAGCCGGCCTTCGACGCGGTCGACACCCTGGAGCTGCTGCTGCCCGCGCTCGCCGGGATGATCTCCACCATGACGGTGCGGGTGGACCGGCTGGTCGCCGCCGCGCCGGTGGGCTACTCGCTGGCCACCGAGGTGGCCGACTGGCTGGTCCGCAAGGGGGTGCCGTTCCGCGACGCGCACGAGATCACCGGCAAGCTGGTGGCGCTCTGCGTGGTCCGCGAGTGCGCCCTGGACGAGGTCTCCGACGACGACCTGTCGGCGGTCAGCGAGCACCTGGACCCGTCGGTGCGGGACGTGCTCTCGGTCCGCTCGGCGCTCGCCGCCCGGACCACTCCCGGTTCCACCGGCCCCGGCCCGGTCGCCGACCAGCTCGCCGCCGCCGCCGACCAGCTGGTCGGCTGGCGGGAGTGGGCCACTGAGTCGGTCGTCCCCCGCTGAGCCGCGCGAGGAGGTGGCGGCCGGCCGGTCCGCGCGCCACCTCCTCGCCACCTGCGCGCCACCGTCGCGTCGGGCGGCGGACGGACGTGGTTCACGATCGAACCTCGACCGTTCACCGGGGACGGTGATGTGCCACCCTGGGTGCCCACGGACCCGACCCCCACCGCCGGCGGGGTGGGCGACCGCGCCCGGGGAGGCAGCATGGCCAGACGCGTCTACCTGCACGTTGGTGCGCCGAAGACGGGCAGCACGTACGTGCAGGACGTGTGGTGGGGCAACCGGGACGCGCTCAAGGGAGCCGGTATCCTGCTGCCGGGCACCGCCGCCGCCCACGACCAGGCCATGACCGATCTGCGCGCGGTGTCCTGGCGGGACCCCGACGCGCGCTGGACGTGGGACCGGCTGGCCGGGGAGGCGCGCCGGTGGGCCGGCGACGTGATCATCAGCAACGAGGGGCTGGGCGCGGCCACCGGCGACCAGGCGGCCCGCGCGGTGGCCAGCCTCGCGCCCGCCGAGGTGCACGTCATCGTGGCCGGGCGGGACCTGTGGCGCACCTTCCCGTCGATGTGGCAGCAGAGCATCCGGGCCCGCAGCACCTGGCGGTTCGAGTCCTTCCTGCGTGCCGTCGAGACCGGGAAGTTCGACAGCTTCTGGGAGCACCACACGCCGACCCGGATGCTGCGTCGGTGGGGTGACCTGGTGCCGGCCGAGCGGCGGCACCTGGTGACGGTCCCGCCGCCGGGCGCCCCGCGCGACCTCCTGTGGCGGCGCTTCGCCGGGATCGTGGGCATCCCCGACGGCCTGTGCGAGCTGCCGGCGCCCACCTCGAACCCCTCGCTCGGCGCGGCCGAGGTCGAGGTGCTGCGCCGGGTCAACCAGGCGCTGGGGGACCGGTACCCGCACCGCACGCCGTACCAGCGGGTGGTCCAGCGCCACCTGGTGAACGCGGTGCTCAAGCAGCGCGGCAACGAGTTGAGGTTCGGCGTCGGCCCGGACCGCGCCGACTGGGTGCGTGACCTCGCGGAGCGCCAGATCGAGGAACTGTCTGCCTACCCGTGCCGGGTCGCGGGGGACCTCGCCGACCTGCGGCCGGCTCCCGCGACCCTGGTGCGGACGTCCGTCCCCACCCCCGACGAACTCGACGACGGGCAGGTGCTCCAGGTCGCGATCGAGACCATCGTCGGCCTGCTCGGTCAGGCCGACGCGCTCAGCCGGCGGGCGGACCGCCAGTACGACGAGGTCCTGTCGCGGCTCACGGCCCGGGCGGTCGGCGGGGTCCGCCGGACGCTGCGCCGCGCGTCGCCCCGGGACTAGTACTGCAACGGCAGTAGGCGAATCGTCTTCGGGTCGGGTTCGTTGGTCAGCTCGTGACGGATGTTGATGTCGATCGTTGGCATGCGGAACTGGATCGGCTCCATGCTCGGATCGGGGTGCGGTTTCGCCGGTCGGAGCCGCGTCGGCGGGCGCGGCAGTACCTGTGTGGGCTGGTCTCGGGCGTGGACCGGAAGAACGGGTGGACCCTGGCTGAGCAGGCCGGTGATGTGTCGCCGGACGGGATGCAGCGGTTGTTGCGGTGGGCGGACTGGGACGTCGACGCTGTCCGTGACGATGTGCGCGACTATGTGGTCGAGCACCTCGGTGACCCCACCGGGGTGCTGATCGTCGATGACACCGGGTTCCTGAAGAAGGGCACCCGGTCGGCGGGGGTGCAGCGTCAGTACTCCGGCACCGCCGGGCGGACGGAGAACTGCCAGGTCGGTGTGTTCCTGGCCTACCGCTCGTCCAAGGGCCACGCGTTGATCGACCGGCAGCTCTACCTCCCGACGTCGTGGACCGATGACCGGGACCGCTGCCGGGCCGCCGGCATCCCCGACGAGGTCGAGTTCGCCACCAAGGTGCAGATGGCCCGCACCATGCTCGCCCGCGCCCTCGACGCGGGGGTGCCGGTCGGGTGGGTGACCATGGACGAGGCCTACGGGCAGTCGAAGTCCCTGCGCGTGTGGCTGGAACGTCGGGACGTGGCGTATGTGGTCGCCACCCGCCGTAACGACGACATGGTCACCACCACCATGGGCGCCGCCCGGGCTGATGAGCTGATCGCTGCCCTACCCGCTCGGGCGTGGTGTCGGTTGTCCGCCGGTGCCGGCGCCCACGGCCCTCGCGAATACCTGTGGGCGCGAGTGCCGGTGCGGATCTGCTGGCAGCCGGGTCGTGGGCACTGGCTTCTGGCCCGGCGCAGCATCACCACCGGGCAGATCGCCTACTACGTCTGCTAGGGCGTGTGTCGAAGTCGGTGGTGGCGCCTGAAATGGTGTGACCGTTCGGCGTG